>JAHHOT010000043.1 GCA_018677555.1 Gammaproteobacteria bacterium
GCGCGAGGGCATGCAGCTCGCCGACAAGCTGGACCGGTTGTTCGCCGGATACGAACCTCGACCGTCATTGCTGCACGGCGACCTGTGGGGAGGCAACTGGGCTGCGGTAAACGGGGAACCCGTAATATTCGATCCCGCCGTGTACTTCGGCGATCGCGAAAGCGATCTCGCGATGACGCGCCTGTTCGGCGGCTTCGGTGGGAGATTCTACGCTGCGTACAGCGAAAGCTGGCCGCTCGCGGATGGCAGCGAGGAGCGTTGTGCGCTGTACCAGCTCTATCACATTCTCAATCACCTGAACCTGTTCGGCGGCGGCTATCTGGAGCGATCGGTGCAGCTCGTGCGCGCACTGTCAATGTAGGGGACAATGATCAGCCGTCGCGAATTTACTGTAGGTGCTGGCATGCTCGTGCTTGCGTCGCTGAGCGGCTGCCAGCCTGAAAAGGAGAAGCCTCCGATGTTCGGAATTATCGGCAAAATGATCGCCAACGAAGAAAAGCGCGATGAACTCATCGCGATACTGCTTGAGGGTACGAAAGACATGCCGGGTTGCCTGAGCTATGTCATCGCCCGGGACTCGGCAGATGACAACGCGTTATGGATTACCGAGGTTTGGGACAACCAGGAAAGTCACCAGGCGTCGCTGTCGCTGGAACCCGTGCAACAAGCGATAGCGAAAGGCAGGCCGCTGATCGCCGGCTTTGGTGAGCGAATCGAAACGTCGCCGGTGGGCGGCTACGGTTTGAGTTGAATACTCCGGCGAGGTCAGAAAATGAGTTTACCCAGACTGCATGACTGGCTTCAGGTTGCTGGCGTTGCTGGCGGAAGTTGAAAGTATGATGAGCCAGCGGTGTAAGTCTGAGGATCCGTGATCGGATTGGTCTGGCGCTAACGACTGTTACCCACTGAATAATTCCTACCACACAGCGATCACTGCATGATTCTCGCCTGCACGTCCGGATCGGGGATGTCGCAGAAGCTTGCTCTACCGAGAAAGCGGTAGCGGTTCCTGGCTACGATGCCGTACAGGTAATCCTGAACGCGCCGCGGTAATACACGAAACACACCAAGAGCCTTCCATATGCCACCGAGCTCGGCGCCAACGCGGACGATCGCGTCAAGCGATGTATAGGCACGCCCTTCCTTGACGTAGAGCCACGACAGGGGATCATCCGGGCTCATGCCGTAGTGGCGCATCAAGGCAGCCCCGAGTTCAGACTGCATTGGAACAATGCGGAATTTTCGGTCGCGATCGTTTTTTGCAATCCAGCGAGCGCCCTTTGCACACAGGCCGCAGTTTGCATCCATCACGGTGAAGTGATCGGGCGGCTCGAATGGGGGCACCGAGGCGTCGTCAAGAAATGAGTAGACGTTAGTGGATAGCCGCATCGGGATACAGGCAGAGCAAATCCGAATGATTGCAGCAGTGTAGCGAAAAACGGCGCACTCGAATTCCACGGCAGTGAGCAAGCAATTTCGTGGCGAACTGGGTCCTTGAGCTACAATTGTTTTCACCCCTCGAATCAATAGCAAACCCCGATGGAATCGCGCACACGTTTGCCAGGCAAGCTCACCTTTCGCCCGTTGACGCCGCGCTACATGAATGACCTGAGTGAGGTGCTTCGCGGTAGCTGGGGTTCGGGGTGCTGGTGCATGTACCCACGCCTGACTGAAAAGCAGACCCGTGAATTGCCGGGAGAGGGCACTCTCAGCGCACGCAAATGTGACGCAATGACGAAGCTGGCACGCCGCCGCCGTGCCCCGGGTTTGCTTGCGTTCCTGGGCGATGATCCGGCCGGATGGGTCGCCGTTGCGCCACGGGAGGAATTTGCCCGGGTCGACGCGTCGCGGGCTACACCGCGCGTCGATGACGTAAACGTTTGGATCATTCCCTGCGTAACCGTTCGAAAGACCGAACGTGGCAACGGTATCGCCGTCGAATTGATTCGTGCCGCGGTCGATTACGCTGCTCAAAATGGCGCGCCAGCCGTCGAGGCCTATCCGCGGGCTGGCGACAAGCGCACCGAGGCGGATAACCTGTTCTTCGGCACCGAGACGATGTTTCGCCGTGCCGGCTTTCGGGTTGTACGGAAACCGCCGAAGAATCTTCCCCGCAACTGGGTTCCGAGGGTCACCATGCGGACAACGCTCGGATAACGGAAACAATGTGGTGTCGGGAGACCACCCTGTGCAATGCTGCCCAACTATAAAAACAAAAAAGGATCGCTAATGAGCACTTCCAACGGTGCGCAAGTTGAAGGACTGAGACGTGAGATCGGCGTTCGTGCCCTGGGTATTAGCATCGTCAACCTCGTGGTTGGTGGAGGAATTTTTGTTCTGCCAGGCTTGATCGCGGTACAGCTTGGGTCGGCTGCAATCGTTGCTTATCTCGTTTGCTCTTTGACTGTCGGCCTGGTGTTTCTTTGTTTTGCTGAAATTGGCAGTCGCATCACCCGCAGCGGCGGGGCGTACGCCTATATTGAGGAAGCGTTCGGACCTTTCGCGGGCTTCATAGCGTCAGTGCTTTTCTGGTTCGGGTTTGCAGCTCTTTCAGATGCTGCCATTACAGTCGCTATGGTGGAAACGATGGCCATAGCGTTCCCAATTCTTGCCGAACCTGTGCCACGTGGCATCTTTATCATTGCCCTATTCACGTTTCTGGTCATTGTGAACATCATGGGCGTCAAAGCTGGCGTGAGGCTGGTTGTATTTAATACGATGGTTAAACTGGTTCCACTGATACTTTTACTGGCGGTCGGGCTTTTCGCAATCAACTTCGAGAACCTTTCAATTACGGAGTGGCCGACATTGTCCAGCATCGGCGCGGCCACCGTTATTTTGTTTTTTGCGTTTGGCGGGGCCGAGTCCGGACTGAGTGCCAGCGGGGAAATCAAAAACCCGTCCAGGACCGTGCCTTTGGGTTTGTTGGTCGGTCTCACAGGGATTCTTGCGCTATACATAGGCTTGCAGAGTGTAGCGCAGGGGGTACTCGGCTCGGAGCTTGCAAATAACACAGAAGCGCCACTCGCTGCGGTTGCGACCGCCGTATTCGGCGAATGGGGTGCAAAGATGCTCCTGGTTGCGGGCGTTATCTCGATTTACAGCACAGTAAGTGGAGACATGCTCGGCACACCAAGGGTGGTCTTTGCCTCGGCCCGCGATAAAAATCTGCCAGGTTTTCTGGCGGCTGTGCACCCGAAATACAAGACGCCATATGTAGCGGTGATTTTCTTCGCAGCAATCGTATGCGCGTTTGCGCTAAGTGGCACATTCAAGCCGCTAGCGGTGTTGTCATCCGGCTCACTCCTCGTCATTTACGCAGGCGTCAGCCTTGCCGTACTTCGTTTACGCCACAGGGATGGTGAGCCAGGCGCAGGCCAGTTCAAGGTGCCTTTTGGCGCCACTATCCCGATTTTGAGTTGTCTCGTGGTCGGGTGGCTGCTTTTGCAACTCACTGCCGAGGAGGCAACCGGGCTAGCCGCACTGATAGGAGCCTCGATCTTGATCTATGCAATACGAATCATAAGCAGACGGGTACAGGGTGGAAAAGAATCGAGACCTGTCAACGACTCTGGTTTGTAGGGCTTACACCTGATTTAGTGATAAGGATGTCCGCTTTGTGGGGTCAATAGCTTCCGATTCTAGCAATACCTGCTGACCGTATCAGAATGGCCAATAGAGGTCAGAACAGGGCACTGTCAGGCGACTTCGTCAGGGGTGACCGATAGAGCCATAAAAACCGAACCGCGCTCCCAAAGTATTCGGTGGAGTTCATTTATGCGAATCAAGCCGTAAATATCGCGTTTTTTTTGCAGTATTCTCCCTAGTTATCCGGAACTTATGATGGTCCGACCCTGTTAACACCTATGTCCTGGAATGGGCTCAATGTGGCCATTGGTTGTGTTAAGTGTCATGAAGATAAGATCACTCAGTACAATACACTCGTGAGCTGAGCAGCAAAGGCGAACCAAAATGAACGAGAAAACAAGTTGTTGCCGGCGCGTTCAGAAGTCCGCGCCGGCGATTTCGGTGCTAGCACTGCTGGCAGTGTTAGTCGGTGGATGCGATACGACGGAACAGGACTGGGAGACCGCAAAGTTGGACGGTACCAGGGACGCTTACACGGCCTTCCTGAAAGACCATCCCACAGGCAGCCAATCTGACGAAGCATTGCGGGCTATTGAGACTCTCGATTGGGAGGCAGCTGAATCAGACGGTTCGTCGGCGATGCTCAAGCACTACTTGAAGACATATCCAGATGGCCGCTATGTCGAGCAAGCAACTTCCAGTATGAACGAGCTTAACCAGTACAGAGTCGTCGACACGACCGAGGTCGTCTGTTCCTTGAAAGATTTTTACTACCAGGGACTAATAGGTAGTGAGCCTGGTGTTGTTGAACCAACAGCCGGAGAAATTGGTTCATTCGAATGTCGCCTTCCAACCCAAACTGAAACAACCGTCATACCTCTTTCGCAATACGCGTTTGCACAAGGCGGCGTTGTCACGAGGGACTTTGGCGTATTTAAAGTGTTCTTTTCTTTCGGGTCGGGCACTTCGATAATGCTGACTGGAATTCAAATTGAGCAGTTGAAAGATTTTCTCGCCGAGTAAGCCTTTCCATGAGAATCGCGGTTCGACCCCTACTACGCTGGTCAACGCATGTCGTACGCGTTGGTTGATTCCCAGTAGGCCCCCAATACCTTCATAGGCGGTGACGCTGAAAGGCTAACCGAGACAACCTCGGTGCCCCTTTCGATCGTTTTGCCAGAGCAGCTTGCTCGGTAGCACACGCTCAACTCGTTCTCGCCCGCGAACTTTCCGTCTTGCGTCCATCCGAACGCTGGCCCGCAAAACTCCCTTTTCTCGCCTTGCGCAGTTGTAACGAGCACTGAAACTGTAGAGTCGTTCAGGAACTGGCCGACCTCTGATTTAAGTTGTTCTTTTGTATGCGGTGCAGGTGTGCCTGAGCCGAGTGCAAGACAGACGTTCGCGACTGATCCTACAACTGACGCGTTACTCAACATGACAGTCAGTGGCTTTAGAGGTATTTCAGTCTCAGATTCGACGACAGTGACGAAACTATACGCCTGTGGCCAACTCGGAATTGATGAGTCGCACCCAACCATCAGAATAGTTGCAATGAACAGGGCGACGATGCTGGACTGCATCTGAGAACCGGCGCGCAATCCGATCAAGATTTTCTACTCCGGATACGAACAAATCATTAGGTTGTGCGAATGACTGCAACGGATCAACAGCTGCCGATTCTAGCAATTCTTGCTGACCGTCTCAGTTGTGCCAATGAAGGACACTGAAACAATTCATTTCGCCAAAACGAAATTCCAGCTTTCTACCGGCACGCAGACCTTGATCCGTCGCGGGCGGATCGTTACGCGCGAAACCTGAAGTAGTTTCGAGCAAATCCGCCACGTGGCGGATCTTTTCCCAGGTTGGAAAAATTGGGGCGCACCCTTGATCTGGTGGGCGCCACTCTTCGCCTCGCTCTCCCCGCTACGAGAGCTGCGCAAGATACTCCTGTGCCATTTCGACAGCTGTTTTGTGCGGCCGGCCGACAATCTCCTCGAAGTCGGATTCCAGCTCAAACGCGCCATTGGCGATACCAACGTAGATTCCCGCGATTATTTGCCCCATGAAGTCGCCGTGCTCTGCGACACGGCTCGCGATGTAGTCATCCACTGACATCGGCTTATAGACGAGCGAGGTACCAAATACCTGGTTCATCGCTTCAGCCAGTTCGGCCTGGGTGATTCCCGGTCCAGCCAGGTGAAAGGTTTTATTGTTGAAACGCTTATCGACGATAAGCGCTGCATAAGCGCGCGCAAGTTCCGCGCGGCTGGTGTAACTGCATAGACGATCGCCCGCGCAATTCTCGATAGCGCCCGCTTCAGCGTATGTGTCGCGATAGTCGAAATCGGGCTCAATATACAAGCCGTTCCTTCCCACGACCCATTCCATGCCGGATTGCCTGAGCACGTCCTCGGTATCGTGCATGCAGGCAACGACGGGATCGAATCCGCCGCAACTGGCGTTGCTCCCGATACTGGTAAACAGGATCTTGCGAACGCCGGCTGTCTGGGCCGCCTGGACAACGTTAGTGTGCTGCACGATACGCTCGTCGGGCGGCGCCATGCCGGAGATCAGTATGCAGACGTCGATGCCAGCAAGCGATTTTTCGAGCTGGGCTTTGTGATCGTAGTCACCCGGTCGAATTTCGATACCGAGATCGGCCGCCTTATCGGGCGTCCGTGCGAGGCCTGTCAATTCGTGTTCGGGTTCCGCGACCTTGAGCTGCCTGATCAGCGTGCGGCCGAACTGACCGCTGGCAGCCGTGACTGCAATTTTCATTTCGTTTTGTCGTCCCTGTTGCAACAGGCGTGACCCGGAAAAATCAATCTTCCGACTCGTCCACCTCGTAGGCTTCGCCAAGGAAATCCGAATCGAACACGAATAACTTCGTACCTTCCGGCGCTTTCAGTTCCAGGAACGCGCCTTCAAAGCCTGGAAATTCCTTGTGAACGATTCCCTGCAGGTCGATGACGGATGCCAGCAACGACTTGTCAGGGCACTTGAAACAGAGCGACGGGCTCTCGAGCGCAATACTTTCGCTCAGGCCAAGCGAGACGCCGCCGGCGTCGAAACGCATGTGTGTCGTGGGTTCCTCGCGCAGCTCGAGCAATTTCGGTGCCAGCGGCGCCCAGAAGCGGCCACCACGCAGAGCATCTCGCGTCGGCAGCGTTACCTCGAACCAGCCGCCGCAGACAGAATTGTCGATACTTTCATCCGGAGGTGAGAATGTCCGCGCTTCGAGCATCCAGATGTTGTTCCTGTCGCGATCCTGCAACCCGAGCTGGTTGAATTCTTCCAGGTCGACTTTAATTATCGTGAACTCGAAGCCGTGGTCGGCCATCGAGCGCGCGCGTTTTGCCAGGTCCGCCTGCACGAAGGTCAGCGCGGGGCTCGCGATTTCCGCTTCGTGCAGACCGATGCAGAGATTGCCGTCGGACACCACCGCATACCTGTGTGGCCATACGTCACCGCTTTCCTGTTCCGCGAATCCCAGGGACTTGTAGAACGCAAGCGATTCGAGAATGTCGGATGTACGCACGCTGAATTCGAGGTAGTGTCCCAACACCGCTAGAATTCCGAACCCATTGCGCGTGCGCGTTGCCGGCTTTTCTCGAGCTGCCGGGCAGCTTCGGACACACTCCAGTCCGGAGACGCCTCGGGCCAGCCACTCACCGTTCGCTCGACCGTGCGGCTCAGGAACGACACATGGTCGTCGCGGGCATTCAGTGCGGGGATATAGCGAAGTTCACCGCCCCCGGACTCGGCAAAGATCTCGGCGTTCTGCATGGCGATTTCTTCGAGCGTCTCCAGGCAATCCGCCGAGAATCCGGGGCAGACAACGTCGAGTTTTTTCATGCCCTCCTTACCCAGCCGTTGTACTTCCTCGTCCGTGTACGGCCGCAGCCACTCCTGGCGTCCGACACGCGACTGGAAGCTCAACTGCCAGTCGCCTTCTTCCAGGTCGAGCGAGTCGGCAAGAAGGCGCCCGGTTTTCTGGCACTGGCAGTGATACGGGTCGCCGTCGAGCAATGTCTGCTTCGGCACGCCGTGGAACGACATCAGCAATCGGTCGCCGCGACCGTTGACGTCCCAGAAATCACGCACGCTGGCGGCCAGGGCGGCAATGTATCCCGCCGAATCGTGATAGTGATTGATGAAACGGAGTTCCGGCACCCAGCGGCGTCGCGATAGCGATTTCACGACCGCATCGAAAACGGACCCTGTCGTCGTTCCCGAGTATTGTGGATACATCGGCAGCAGGACGATGCGCCGCACGCAGTTGTCGAACATTCGCTTCAGCGCAGCGTCGATCGATGGATTGCCGTAGGACATGGCAAGCTCGACGTTGACTGCGCCAGACAACCTGTTGGACAGTTTTTCCTGCAGGAGATCACGAATGTCCTGCGAGTGCAGCAACAATGGCGAGCCTTGCTCCGTCCAGATTTTCTCGTACGCTTCGGCCGATCGGGCCGGCCGCACGCGCAATATGTAGCCATGCAGAATCAGGCGCCATATCGGCCGGGGTACCTCGATCACACGAGGGTCCGCCAGGAATTCCCCAAGGTAGCGCCGCACCGCGGACGGCGTCGGCGCCTCGGGTGTACCCAGGTTGACGAGCAAAACGCCGAGTGACTCCGGCAATCCGTGTTCGTACTGAGGCGAGGCTTCGAAGCGTGGCATAGGGCTCGGTGGCTGGGGATAACGCAAGTGCTTGACGAACAATACTAAATTGACCGAAGCGATTCTACAGACGGTTGTCATTTCGCCGTATCTGCACGTAGCATTGCACGCAATCTGACACGGGGGAAGTTATGGAAAACAAAATGGAGAGGCCGAGCCCTGATCGCTGGACGCTTATCCGGGACGTCGCCGTGTTCCAGGTCAAGGTCATTTTCGACGGTTTACGCGATCTCCTGCTCGTGCCGATATCGCTGGTCACCGGGCTCGTCACCCTCGTAGGCGGCGGTACGGAGTTCTACGACCTGCTGCGACTGGGGCGTCGCAGCGAACGGTGGATCAATCTGTTTGGCGCTGCGGAGCGCGTTCACGGGCCCCCCTCGGACGCGGAACGGTTTGCCGCCGAGGACATCGACGAACTGGCCGCGCGAGTGGAATCGTTCATCGTCAATGAATACAAGCGCGGCGGCGTCACAGCGCAGGCAAAAGACCGGCTGGACTACGCCATCGACCGCATGCTGAAAATGCGCAAGGGAGACAGCGGGCCGACGGAACAAGACAAAAACTAGTTTCGTGCCGGCCCGAATAACTCATCCAGTGTCGGCGGCGGCTCGTCGGTGTCGAGTTTGCCGGACTTGAGACGCGCAACATAGTCGCGGTAAGCGCGCATCGCCTGGTAGCCGAATATCCACAGTATCGGCAGGTTCGTGTAAATGATGACGCCCAGCCCGATGCCGGTCAGGTTGTCGAGGTCGGCGCTGGTCTTGATGTGCCCCAGGGTGGCGACGAAGGTCAACAAGCAATAAACGACGTTGAACGCGGGTATCCATTTTTCACCGGCAATATAGGTCACGCCCTGCTCGCCGTAGTATCCCCAGGCGATGATCGTCGATATCGCGAACAGCCACGACGCGATGGTGATCAGCCATTTGCCGAGCCCGGGCGTCACCGTGTCGAATGCTTTGGCCGTGAGCGTTGCACCAACGTGATCCTTGTAAAACCCGTCGCTGGTGAAGCGCGGCTTCTCCGTGCCACTGTAGTCTTGCCAGGTGATGACAAATTCGTTGCCGACCGCCGCAACGCTGCCCGCTATGCGATGACGTGAATGGCCTGTCGACGGGTTCTCCTCGCCTTCGACGATGAGCAGAACGGGTTCTGCATCGCGCCATTCGTCCCCGCTTACCCTCGTTTGCGAGAAAGACCAGTTGCTCTCACTGCCGCTGATCTGCGGCAATGACGTGAAGCCGGCGTCCGGTGCCCGGTTCCATATACCGGTCGAGAGAATGATCAGCGCGGTGAACGTGCAAACAACGATCGTATCGATGAAGGGCTCGAGCCCCGCAACCAGGCCTTCACGCACCGGTTCATTCGTTTTTACGGCAGAATGCGCAATCGCGGACGACCCCTGCCCGGCCTCGTTTGAGAACACGGCGCGCTTCATGCCGAACAGGAATGCAGACGCGACGGTGCCCCCGATGAATGCGCCGCTGGCGTCGGTCGGCGTGAACGCCGACGTGACGATCAATGCCAGCATCGACGGAATCCTGTCGTAATGAGTGAACAGGACGAAAAAGCCGGCGATAACATAGAAAAACACCATCACCGGGACCAGTGTGCCGGCGACCGCGCCAATACGCTTGATGCCGCCCACGATGACGGCTGCGACCACGGCCGTCAGAACTGCACCGCTGATCCAGCCCGCGACGCCAAAGTATTCATTGGTGACGTCTGCCACGTTCCAGGCCTGGAACATGTTGCCACCGGTTATGGACGACAACATGACGCACAAACTGAAGAGCACGGCGAGCGTCTTGCCGAGCCACTTCAGCTCCGGCTTCAGCCGTGAAAATGCCTTGTCGGCAACCCACATCGGGCCGCCATGCGGGTTGTCGGGATCGTGCGTGTTGCGGTACAGCATCGACAGCGTCACTTCGGTGAGCTTTATCGACATGCCCATTATGGCGACGATCCACATCCAGAAAATCGCCCCGGGACCGCCCAGCGTGATGGCCAGCGCGACGCCGCCAATGTTGCCCAGGCCCACGGTGCCGGAGAGGGCAGCCGACAGCGCCTGGAAATGGTTGATGGCTCCGGGATCCGATGGGTCGCTATAGGCACCGCGCAGCACCTTCGGACCGTGCGAAAGCGCGCGGTACTGGCAGAAACCGCTCCAGACCGTAAACAGCACACCGGTGCCGGCGATGACATAGATCCAGGTCTCGTTCCAGAGTACGGCGTTGATCGTCGCCAGTATCGAACTCAGGTCGCCCATCTAAACCCCCCGGTTGATGTGCACGCGGACGCAGTGTTTTCTCAGGCTGCTTCCAATATCGCGGTTACGCCCATGCCGCCGGCGGTGCAAACCGACATCAGGCCGCGGCCCGATCCTTTGTTCTGCAACAGCTTGGCCATCGTTGCGACGACGCGCGCACCGGTCGCGGCGAACGGGTGACCTATGGCTATGCTGCCACCCTTGGTATTGAGCCTGGTGAGATCGATCGGCCCCAGCGCGCCGGTCCGACCGAGTTTTTCCCGGCAGAATTTTTCCGATTGCCAGGCCTTTAACGTTGCGATGGTCTGTGCCGCGAATGCTTCGTGAATTTCGTAGAAGTCGAAATCCTGCAACGCCAACTGCGCGTCGTTGAGCATGTCGGATACGGCGTAAGCCGGCGCCATCAATAATCCGTCGACGTCGATGAAATTCACGGCGGCGACCTTCGCAAAGGTAAGCCACGCGGCAACCGGCAAGTTCTTTCTCCTTGCCCATTCCTCCGATCCCAGTAACACCGCGGCGGCACCGTCGGTGAGCGGCGTGCTGTTGCCCGCCGTCATCGTTCCGTTGCCACTTTTTCGGTCGAACACGGGTTTGAGCTGGGCAAGTTTTTCGACGCTCGTGTCGCGCCGGATGTTGTTGTCCTCTTCAGCCCCTTTGTAAGGCACAACGAGATCGTCGTAGAAGCCGGCATCGTAGGCGGCTGCCGCTTTCATGTGGCTGGCGAGAGCCAGCTGATCCTGGTGTTCACGCCCGACCTCGAACTCTTTGGCGGTAATTTCCGTGCTTTCGCCCATGGACAGGCCGGTGCGCGGCTCGACGACGCCGGGCAGCTTCGGCTTGAAGTGCCGTGGCCGCAATCCAAACCACGGTTTGACGCTCTGCCAGAAGGAACGGCCGCGGCCGCTCGCCAGCAGAAGCCGGCGATACTCGTCGGCATAAACGATCGGTGCATCGCTGATCGAGTCGGTGCCGCCAGCTATTCCGGATTCGATCTGGCCCAGTGCGATTTTATTGGCAATGAGTATGCAGGCTTCGATGCTGGTGCCGCAGGCACGCTGCAGATCCATGCCGGGCGTGCGCGGAGAAAGGCCGGAGCCGATCACGGACTCGCGCGCAAGATTCCAGTCGTCCGAATGCTTCAGCACAGCGCCAAGGGCGACATCGCCCAGCGTCTGTCCCCGCAGGTCGTATTTGTTCACGAGCGCCCCCAGCGTTTCGGTCATCATGTCCTGGTTCGAACACTCGGTATAAATCGAATTGGCGCGACAGAAGGGGATTCGCGTTCCCCCTATGACAGCGACCCTGATCGATTTGCCGTCGTGCAACATGCGTATCTCCCGGTTGTTATTGTTGGGTTGCTACGGCCCTGGATTGGTTGGCAACTTTACACCATTGACCGGATCAAGCGTATTGCCGCCTGGCCCGGACGGGCGTTAAGGGTCGATAACGGCTAAAGTGCCTGCTTTTCCGATTCGAGAATACGGTGGATCCGGCGCAACCAAAGCAAAGGTGGCAACGCGAGATACGCGGGTTGATGCGCATCGCCGGTCCGCTGCTGGTCAATTTTATTGCCGTTGCGGCAATCCATTTCGCCGACGCTGTCATGTCCGGTCGCATAGGGCCGGAAACGATGGCCGCGGTGGCCGTCGGTGGCAGCCTGTGGATGGTCGGCTTCACCGCGTGCCTCGGGATCGTAATGTCCGTGTCACCGATCGTTTCGCGACGATTCGGCGCGGGCGAGTTTTCGACCATTGGACGCTACACGCGCCAGGGCCTCATTCTCGGTCAGCTGATGGCGCTGATCCAGCTTGCGCTCGTGCAATTGTTTATCGAGCCTGTGCTGGTCGCGCTCGGTATCTCCGAGGAATTTCGCGAACTCACGGTTGGCTATGTCAAGGCAATCAGCTGGGGGCTGCCCGCTATCGCGGGCTTCCTCGTGTTTCGCTTCACCACCGAAGGCATCGGCTTCACCCGGCCGATCATGTACATCTCGCTGCTGTCGGTGCTGACGAACGTGGCTGGAAACTACATCTTCATGTTCGGCAAATTCGGTGTTCCGGCGATGGGCGCCGTGGGCTGCGGCATCTCCAGTGCGATCACCATGTGGGTCATGCTGATTGCAATTGCCGGCTACATGTATCGACATCCCCGTTACCGTCCGCTGGAAATCTTCCACATGATGACGCGGGTGCGCCTGCCGCTGATACGCGAAATGCTCGCGCTGGGTGTTCCGATCGCGATAACGATGCTCGCCGAAACGGGACTGTTCTCGGCGGTCTCGGTGCTGATGGGTACGCGCGGCGCTACCGTCGCAGCGTCACACCAGATCGCATTGAACGTGACCTCGACGATCTTCATGATTCCGCTTGCGTTGAGCGGCGCGATTACGGTGCGCGTCGGGCACGCGCTCGGCGCAAAGGATGCCGCGGCCGCGCGCTACAGCGGATGGATTGGCATCGGCATTGCCGGCACCTTCATGTTCTGTTCCGCGATCGCGGTGCTGATCTTTCGTGAAGCCGTTGTCGGGATTTATTCGCCCGACGCGGCCGTCCAGGCTATTGCCATCAACCTGCTGTTCATGGCGGCGATCTTCCAGGTTGCGGATGGCATTCAGATAAGCGCGGCCGGTGCGCTGCGCGGTTACAAGGACACCCGCGTGCCGATGGTCATCAATACCTTTGCCTTCTGGGTGCTTGCTTTTCCGCTCGCCTACATGGCGACAATCACCTATCGGTCGCCACCCCAGTACATCTGGGGCGCCTTTGTGCTTGGACTGACTGTCTCCGCAATCATGCTGAGCCTGCGATACAGGCACATTTCCGGGCGTGAGTATTTGGCGGCGCTAGCGGGTGAGCCGGCGCGGTAGTCGCGACTAGCTTTCGCCGCTCTGCCCGAAGGATGGGGCGTCGCCCGCGAGGTATTCTTCTTCCTGCGCTGTATTCGCCCGGCCCAGCAACTTGTTGCGGTGCGGGAATCGCCCAAACTGCTCCACGATATCGGCGTGCAGGTCCGCAAACTGGGAAATGGTCTCGAAAGTTTCGCGATACGTCGGCGAAACGGCCTCCGCAAGGCGCTGGTAGACCTCGCGGGATTTTTTCTGCACTTTGCGGGATTCGGCGTGCTGCAGGGGCATATAAAAGAATGCGCGGTGAATCGGCGGAAGACCCCGGTCTTTCTTTTCCATGGCGCCCTCGACACACAGTTTGAGCGCGGCACGGTCCATCTCGAAAGCCTGTGACGTATTGCGGTAAATATTGCGGCGAAACTGGTCCAGCAGCAGGATCAACGCCAGGCATCCCTGTGGCTTGCGGGCCCAGTGATCGAGGCGGCCGCTCGACGCGCCATCAACATCCTCCGCGAATTGTTCGGCGATTTGCCGGTCGAACTCCGGATCTTCACCGAACCAGACGTCCATGCGACCGTCTATCTGCGGTGCGCCGAGTTCCTTTTCGGCGAACCAGAATGACAGGATCGCGTCGATGCGGACCATGTCGTCGTCGGTGATCGTCGCTTCCACCGCATCGCTCAGCAATTTCACGCTCATTGTGTTGTCCGCAAGTTCCAGTGTATCCGGCTGCATTCTGAGACCTGGATCACAGAATGCGCTCGGCCCGACCGCTCATAGTGCTTTCTACCAGCTGACTGTACCAAAAGCTGTGCGCTGGGACCCGAAATGCCGGAGGAGGCCTTTCGGGCAGCGCGACAAGGGGCGCTATGGATGCGAGCGGTACCGATCATTGCGACAAGTCTTCTCCTTGTGGCCTGCGGGGGCCCGGTTGGCGGACCGGAACAGCAATTGCGTCAGTGGATCGCGGACGCAGAGGCCGCGGCGGAAGAGAAGGATCGTCGCAAGCTTCTTTCATTGGTATCCGAACACTATATCGACGCTCGTGGCAACGACATCGACGAGATCGATCGCATGCTACGCTTCTATTTCCTGCGCCAGCAAACCGTCAACCTGGCAACGGTGGTCGACGATATCGTCGTGAGCGGGGAGACTGCCGCGGATATCAGGGTAACCATAGGTTCGATGGGCCTCGATCAATCCAGCATCGGTTTCGACGCCGATGCTTACAAGTTTCACTTCGAACTGGAGAACAACGGCGACGAATGGCTGTTGATGGGCGCGCGCTGGGCGCGGTTGGGTGACGAATTGCGCTAGGCGATAGCTTTGCCAGACAACATGGATCAGCGACAATCAAGGGAATGCGGGGTGTGGAAATGAGGCAGAACAGAATTCGACAGGACCTGATGGCGGTACGCAACGGTGTCGCCGTGCTCGTTGCAGCTGTGTTACTCAACGGCTGCGCGACGACCCGGGAAATGCTGCGCTCGCCGAGCGTGTCGCTGACGGATGTGGAGCTGACGCAGGCAGGCTTCGATCGGCAAACCTTCATGCTCAGTTTCAACGTGGACAACCCGAATCCTTTTCCCCTTCCGATCAAAGAGGTGCGCTACCAGATCAACCTGGCCAACGAAAAGTTCGCGAGCGGTGAAGCACAGAGCAATTTTTCGATTCCGGCAGGTGGCACCGGGGCCTTCGACCTGAGCGTCGAGATAGACCTGCTGAAGCAAGCCTCTGCGCTGCTGTCGGTCGTGCGCAGCGGCATGCGCCACCACGTCGAGTATGAACTGTACGGCAGCATGAGCGTCGATATTCCATTGGTTCAGCCGATCGCGTTCTCCAACTCGGGCTCGATACAGATCGAGGGCAAACGATTCTGACCGGCTAATTGTTTCAGTCGCAACTGAGGCGCGGTGCCTGCGCGGCGCCGGTAGTTTCTGCAGAAACCTCTCTTGCTTGCCGATCGCGGCGACCGCCGCACAAATACAGTGCATTCTTGCGCTGGCTGAACTGTCGATGACTGGCATATACTCGGGGGTTCGGGTCGAAGCGAAGACGCGCAGACCAATCGCCGGTTTGCCTTTCTGACACGCCAGGGGTTGCTGGCAATCGTAGGACCCAGATCGACGTCTCAAGGATGTCTACTCTTGGATTTCGTTTTTGCGGATCGCCCTGGCGCGCCGCGGTGCATTCATGACTGAAAAATTCGCAACAGGCCTTTACGACCCGGAGTTCGAGCGCGACAGCTGCGGATTCGGGCTGATTGCGAACATCGATGACGAAAAAAGCCACTGGGTTATCGAAACCGCGATCGCCGCGCTTGCACGTCTGACGCATCGTGGCGCTGTCGCCGCCGATGGCAAGACCGGCGACGGATGTGGCTTGCTGATCAAGTTCCCTGCAGCATTCCTGCGCGCCGTTGGCGAGGAATGTGGCTTCGACCTGGCGGACTCGTTCGCCGCCGGCACAGTGTTTCTCAGCCGCGACCCGATCCTCGCATCCAGGGTGCGCGCGGAAATAGCCGACGCCCTCGAGAACCAGGGGCTTGGTGTTGCCGGCTGGCGTGACGTGCCGGTCAATCCCGACGCCTGCGGCGAACTGGCCCTGGCGAAGCGCCCGCACATCGAGCAGGTTTTTGTGAATGCCGCAGACGGCATGCGGCAAACCGAATTCAACCGCCAGCTGTTCCTGGCCCGTCGGCGTGCGGAAAAGAACTTCGCGTCGATCGACCGGGAGGCCTACGTCGCGAGCCTTTCCAGCGCGACAATCAGCTACAAGGGCATGATGATGCCCGAGGCGCTGGCAGAGTTTTACCCGGACCTGCGCGACCCTCGCATGCAGTCATCGGTATGCGTTTTTCATCAGCGTTTCTCGACCAACACGATGCCCGAATGGCGGCGTGCGCAGCCGTTTCGTTTCCTCGCCCACAATGGCGAGATCAATACGATACAGGGCAATCGCAACTGGGCGCTCGCGCGTGCGCAAAATTTTCGATCGGAAGTGCTGCCGGATATTTCGGATCTCGAACCGATCATTTCGCTGACGGGTTCCGATTCCTCGAGTCTCGATAACATGCTGGAGGTCATGCGCGCATCAGGCATGGACGTATTGCAGACGATGCGCATTCTCATACCGCCCGCGTGGCAGGCGATGGATACGATGGATCCCGATGTGCGCGCATTCTACGAGTTCTTCGATTGCCAGATCGAACCGTGGGACGGACCCGCAGGCATTGTTCTGACGGACGCACACTACGCCGCCTGTTGTCTCGATCGCAACGGCCTGCGGCCGGCTCGCTATGTGATTACGAAGGACCGGCACATCACCATCGCCTCGGAAATCGGCGTTTACGATTACGCGACGGAAGATGTCGTTGAAAAAGGGCGGCTGGGCCCGGGTGACATGCTCGCCGTCGACCTGCGCAAAGGACAGCTGCTGCATCGCCAGGACATCGAGAATGAACTGAAGACCCGCGCGCCATTCAAGAAATGGCTGAAGCAGGGAGTGCGATATCTCGATTCCGAGCTGGTCGACCGCCACACCGCGGCGGAACCCATGGATCCGGAAACCCTCGCGACGTATCAGAAAATGTTCAACCTCAGCCGCGAAGAGATCAACGAGGTCGTCGGCGTGCTGGCCAAAGCGGAGCAGGAGGCGGTCGGCTCCATGGGCGACGACACGCCGATGCCGGTACTCTCGCGACAGGTGCGGTCGCCATTCGACTACTTCCGGCAACAATTCGCGCAGGTTACGAATCCGCCGATCGATTCGTTGCGTGAACGTATTGTCATGTCGCTGCAAACCAATATCGGCCAGGAAAGCAGTTTGTTCGACATCGGGCCGGAACATGCGCAACAGGTAATCATCAACTCGCCCGTGCTGTCGCAGCGTAAATTAAGGCAGCTGCTCGGGCCCGATATGTACAAGGAACATCACGCCTTCGTCGACCTCAATCGTGCCGAATCGATGTCGCTCGGGGATGCGCTGGACGCCATCTGTGACGAGGCCGAACAGGCTGTGCGTGATGGCAAGTTCCTGATCATGTTGAGCGACCGCTACCTGAAGCCCGGCATGCTGCCGGTGCATGCGTTGCTCGCTACAGGTGCCGTGCACCATCACCTCGTTTCTACCGGCTTGCGCTGCGCCGCGAACATCCTGGTCGAAACCGGCGTCGCACGGGACCCGCATCATTTTGCATGCCTGATCGGTTACGGAGCGACCGCCGTTTACCCCTACCTCGTTTACCAGAGCCTGCACGATCTTGCGCGGCGGGGAAATGTCGACCGGCAGCAACAGCTCGGTCGCAGTTTCAGAAGAGGCATACGCAAGGGCTTGTTCAAGGTGATGTCCAAGATGGGCATTTCCTCGGTCTCCAGTTATCGCGGTGCGCAGCTGTTTGAAATCGTCGGCCTGCACGAGGAGATTGTCGGCAAATGCTTCGCCGGAACCGTCAGCCGGATTCAGGGTGCTCGCTTCAACGATTTGCTGGACGATCAGCGGCAGCTGGCAAATGCTGCGTGGGAGCCACGCACGCCGGTGACGCAGGGCGGTTTGCTGAAGTACGTACACGGCGGTGAATATCATTGTTACAACCCGGACGTCGTAGCGACCTTGCAGGCAGCCGTTCGTTCCGGCGACCTGGCGCGCTACATGCAATACGCGCAGCTCGTCAACGAGAGACCGGTCGCCACCATTCGTGATCTGTTCGAAACGCTGGCCCTCGGTCCTGCGGTTGGCCTGGACGAAGTCGAGCCGGCTGAAGAAATTCTCATGCGCTTCGACAGTGCGGGCATGTCGCTCGGCGCGTTGTCGCCGGAGGCCCACGAAGCGCTGGCCATTGCCATGAATCGCATCGGGGCGCGTTCGAATTCGGGCGAGGGAGGCGAGGAGCCATCGCGAAACGGCACGGAGCGTATGTCGAAGATCAAGCAGGTTGCATCCGGCCGCTTTGGTGTCACCGCGGAATACCTGGTCAACGCTGAAGTCATCCAGATAAAGATCGCTCAGGGCGCAAAACCCGGCGAGGGTGGGCAGCTGCCCGGCCACAAGGTAAACGACATGATCGCCCGGCTGCGCTACGCGAAGCCCGGCGTTGGTCTGATTTCGCCACCTCCGCACCACGACATCTATTCAATCGAGGACCTCGCGCAGCTGATTTTCGACCTGAAGCAGGTCAATCCGGATGCGCTGGTTTCAGTAAAACTGGTCGCGGAGCCCGGCGTGGGCACGATCGCGGCCGGTGTTGTCAAAGCCTACGCCGACCTGATTACGATCTCGGGTTACGACGGCGGCACTGGCGCAAGTCCGCTGAGTTCGGTCAAGTACGCCGGCTGTCCCTGGGAACTGGGCCTGTCCGAGACGCACCAGGTCCTGCGTGCCAACGACCTGCGACACAAGATTCGCCTGCAGACCGACGGCGGGCTGAAAACGGGCCTGGACGTGGTCAAAGCGGCGATGCTCGGCGCCGAGAGTTTCGGCTTCGGGACCGGACCAATGGTTGCGCTCGGCTGCAAGTATCTGCGCATTTGTCACCTTAACAACTGCGCAACCGGGGTTGCCACGCAGAACAACGTGCTGCGCAGCGATCATTTTGTCGGATTGCCGGGGATGGTCGAAAACTATTTCCGCTTCGTAGCCGCAGAAGTCCGCATGCTGCTCGCGCAGCTCGGTGCGCGCAACATGGAAGAAATTATCGGCCGTTCCGATCTGCTCAGGCCGCTGCCAGGCGAAACGAACAAGCAGAAACAACTCGATCTTTCGCCGATCCTCGCATCGAATGCACTGTCACCGGAAAAGCCTCAGTTTTGCACCGACGTCCGCAACCAACCGTTCGACACGGCCGAGCTTGCTGAGCGGATGGTGCAGGAGACTGCAGAGGCGATCGAATCGGGCACGGGCGGAAAATTCTCGTTCGACGTGCGCAACTTCAACCGCTCCATCGGGGCGCGCCTGTCCGGTGTAATCGCGAAGCGCTATGGTGATGCCGGTATGCCGAACGACGCGTTGAACATCGAGTTGCGCGGTACCGCAGGGCAGAGTTTCGGCGCGTGGAATATTGCTGGCCTGCACCTCGATCTCACCGGCGACGCCAACGACTACGTCGGCAAAGGAATGGGCGGCGGTCGAATCGTGATCCGCGCGCCACAAGGCGCGCCCTACGTCGCGAAGGATACCGTTATCATCGGCAACACCTGTTTGTACGGCGCAACCGGTGGAGAGCTCTACGCGAATGGCATTGCCGGAGAACGATTTGCCGTCAGAAACTCGGGCGCTACCGCGGTCGTGGAAGGTGCCGGCGACCACTGTTGCGAATACATGACCGGCGGTGTCGTGGTCGTTCTCGGGCGCAGCGGTGTTAACTTCGGTGCCGGCCTCACCGGTGGCTTTGCGTACGTGCTCGACATCGATCGCGATTTCGTCGATCTCTACAATCACGAACTGATCGACATTCATCGCATTACGCCGGAGAGCATGGAGGCGCATTTGCATCATCTGCGCTCACTGATTTCGGACCACGTGCGCCTGACGGGAAGCGAGTGGGGACGGGAAATACTCGAGGAGTTCCGCACCTACCTGCCAAAGTTCTGGCTCGTGAAACCCAAGGCTGCCGAACTCGCGTCATTGATCGAATCTCTGCGGCGGGCAGCCTGATATGGCGAAGCATCCGCTGCAGTTTCTGGAAGTACCGCGGCGCGACCCGGAGAAAGCGCCGGCCGAGCAACGCATCCTGCACTACAGCGAAATCTACGGTTCCTACGATGGCGCCGATGCCGCAAGCCAGGCGGGACGTTGCCTGTCCTGCGGCAATCCGTATTGCGAGTGGAAGTGTCCGGTACACAACTATATCCCCGACTGGTTGCGCCTGATCGAGGAGGGGCGGCTGTTCCAGGCGGCGGAGTTGTCCCACCAGACGAACTCGCTGCCGGAGATTTGCGGCCGCGTTTGCCCACAGGATCGCCTGTGCGAGGGTGCCTGCACGCTGAACGACGGTCTGGGTGCGGTGACCATCGGCAGTATCGAAAAGTACATCACCGACGAGGCGCTCAGCCAGGGTTGGCGCCCGGATATGTCGCAGGTCATCGATACCGGCAAGCGTGTGGGTATCGTCGGCGCAGGACCCGCAGGCCTCGCTGCAGCCGATGTGCTGGCCCGCAGCGGTATTCGGGTCGTCGTGTTCGACAGCTATCCCGAAATCGGCGGGTTGCTTACGTTCGGTATTCCACCGTTCAAGCTCGAAAAAGACGTTGTGAAACGCCGGCGTGAGGTGCTCGAAGGGATGGGGGTGCAGTTCGAGCTGAACACGCACATCGGTACCGATCGCTCCGTCGATTCGCTGCTCGAGGAGTTTGACGCCGTGTTCCTCGGCATGGGGACCTACACATCGGTACGTGGAGGTTTTCCCGGCGAGGAGTTACACGGCGTCCACGAAGCGCTGCCGTATCTCGTTTCGAACATATATCGCGACCTCGGCATCGGACACCGTAGTGCGGAGCGTGCCGACCTTGCCGGCAAGCAGGTTGTCGTACTGGGCGGGGGCGACACCGGTATGGATTGCAATCGTACGGCGATTCGACAGGGCGCTTCGAGTGTCAGCTGCGCGTACCGCCGCGACGAGGAAAACATGCCAGGCTCGCGCCGCGAGGTCCGCAACAGCAAGGAAGAAGGCGTCGAGTTTCTGTTCAATCAACAGCCGCTCGAAATTGTCGGCTCGGACCGCGTTACCGGCGTCAAGCTGATCGAGACGCAAATGGGTGCGCCGGATGCCGGAGGGCGGCGGCGCCCGGAGCCTGTGCCGGGATCGGAACAGATCATACCGGCCGATGCGGTAATCATCGCGTTCGGTTTCAGGCCGAGCCCGCCGGAGTGGTTTGGCGACGCGGACGTACAGGTGCACGCGAACGGCCGCGTGCGCGTCGATTCCATCGGCAAATACCCGTATCAGACAACCAATCCGCGCATCTTTGCAGGCGGCGACATGGTGCGCGGCTCGGACCTGGTCGTGACAGCGGTATTCGAAGGCCGCGAAGCGGCAAAAGGAATCGCCCAATACCTCGGCGTCTGAACGAGCTGCCACAATCTGTCATCCGCTCTCGGTCGCTTTGGGGAGGCGCACGAGGAACGATACGCCGCCGTCGCGATTCACGGCGCTGACCGAACCACCGTGTCCCTCCGCAACGAGCCTAACGATGTGCAGCCCGAGGCCGAGATGCTTGCCATGCGATTCATCGCGCAGCGAAACCATGGAGTCGAACAGTTGTGCACGCATGTTCTCGGGCAATGGCGGCCCCGGGTTGTCGACGCGGAGTTCGTAATGGGTTTCCGTGGCGGACAGCGAGATGGCGATCTCGTCATTCTCCCGGGTGAAATCGACTGCATTGTCGACGAGCTTGTCGAGCATCTGGATGATGAGCTCCGGCGATCCGGCGACCATGCTGGGTGTTGTAGTCCCGCGGTAGTCGAAGCGTCGATCCGGCCATGCGTCGGAATAGGCGGCGACGGCCGAACTGACAACCTTGTCCACGCAGAAAAGATCTGCTTCGCTGTGTTTCATCAGTTCTTCGACGCGGTTCGCCTCGCTCATGGCGTTCAGTATCTTGCGCAGGCGTTCCGTACCGTCACGGGCGCGCGCCGTGTATTCCGCTGATGTCTCGCTGAGGTCTTCATGCTCGAGATTTTCCAGGGACGAGGACACGATAGTGAGCGGCGTACGAAGCTCATGGGACAGCTTCGATGCGAGCGTCCGCAGGTACTCGTTGTATTCGCCAAGCTGCTGCAAAACCTGCGAGAAACTGCGGGACAGGTCGCCAATTTCATCCTTCGCTCCTGCGCTTGGCAGCGCGGCTCGCAGTTGCTTGTCATCGATTGCCTTTTCAGCCGCGGAACTCAAGCGGCGTATGCGAAAAGACAACCAGCTTGCGTAGCCAAGAAGCGCGGCCGCGGCGATCGCCATCGCGATCAGGGTGATTGAGACCAGGCGGGCGAGGGCCGCGTTGGTGAGGCTGAGAATTGCGGCCGTGTCCTGTTGCAGCAGCAGCGCGCCGGTCTGAACGTTCCCGGACCAGACAGGCTTTGCGACGCCGACCACGGCCCGGCCGGTACGGGAGCTGCGAAACCAGTCGACGGCGTCCTGGCCGTCGAGCGCCTGCTGTATCAACGCCCCGCTTTCGAGGCCGGACGGATCGAGCTCCGGAAGCGCCGGCTCGCTGGCGGGCTCGAGGAGTGCCCGGTAGGCCAGGCGCAACCAGCCGCTCGTCGCGTCGCCTT
Source organism: Gammaproteobacteria bacterium (assembly GCA_018677555.1). Lineage (GTDB taxonomy): Bacteria > Pseudomonadota > Gammaproteobacteria > Steroidobacterales > Woeseiaceae > JAHHOT01. The sequence goes on from JAHHOT010000043.1 coordinate 22,650, forward strand.
CCCGCGAAGCACTTCGGGACGTATTGATTTCCCCGGCCAGCGCGAGCCGCCATCCCGAGCGGTCGGCCACGATCAGGCGCAATCCCTCCAGCGCGTAACCTTCGATCGACGATTGCAGCAGGGGCGACGGCGCAACGAACGGGCCCGGCAGGTCGCCCGTGAAGCTGGTCAGGCGAATTCCCGGGTTTTCTCTTTGTGCGGTGTTGATGACAACGAGGCCGACCCGGTCGCCGATCAACTGGCGTGGCACCCGCGCTTCGAGCCGGAAGCCGAGCGGCGTATCCTGCCAATGCGCGAGGATTCGGCGCTCGTCCGAAATATTCCCGGCGGAAACACGGCGTGGGACCAGTGGCCCTGGCGCCTCGGGTAGAAACTCGAAGGTTACGATGTTGCCGGGTTCCGTCGCGCTTACCAGCGCAACGCGATCCGAATAGCGGGCGAACGCATTGCCTGCTGCTGAATCGCGATAGACAACGTTGGAGTCAGCCGCGTCGACGAACAAGTAGAAGTAATTCCCGTACAGCGCGGCGATGTATTGAATGTTGTTGCCGGCATCAGCAAGCTGACTCAGTGATCGACTGTCGACCGGCCAGTCGTCGAAGTATCCGTCGACGATCGGCGGTCTCGACAGCGGGTGGCCGTAAATCTGGTTGGTGCCGAGACGGTTCGGCTCGTTCTGCAGTTTGAACTCCGAGTGAAACGCGGACAGCGAATCCGCAATGGCCTGGCCCGTCCGTGACAGCATTTCCTGCTGGCCTTCACGCAGCGCGGTCTCCGTTTCGCGAATGAACTGGCAGCCGGCCCAGGGCAATACGAGAATCAGCAGACTGACCAGCAGCAACTGCCTGCGCAGGTTCATCCCGATTCGAGCCAGCGATAGCCCATGCCGTAGACGGTTTCGACGGCGTCAAACTTGTCGTCAATTGCAAGAAACTTGCGTCGGATCCTCTTTATATGTAAGGTGATGGTGTTGTCGTCGAGCACGGCCTGTGCGGCGTCCATCAATTGCTGCCGATTCTTCACGTGACCCGGGTAGCGTGCGAGCGCGTGAACCATCCAGAATTCGGTCAGCGTCAGCCCGACCGGCTGGTCCTGCCAGCGCACAGTCATGCGATCGAGGTCGAGTTCGAGGTCGCCTCGGGCGATGCGGCTTTCATCCGCCTGCGGTTGTTGCATCGCGTCGAGCCTGCGGAACAAAGCCGCAACCCGGGCCATCAGGTGCGGAAGACTGATGTCCTTGGTCAGGTAGTCGTCGGCACCGAGCCGCAGTCCCGATACCGCGTCAAACTCACTGTCGCGTGCGGTCAGGAAAATTATCGGCAGATCGTTTGAGCGCGCACGCAAATCCCGGCACAACACGAAGCCGCCTTCAACTTCGTCTTTCAGGTTGATGTCGATGAGGACGAGATCGGGCAAACGAGAATCGAACGCGTCCATGGCGGGTTGCCGCGAATCGTACATCTCGACGCTGTATCCCTCACGACGAAACGCAGCCGCGTAATTCTCGCGAATTGCTGCCTCGTCTTCGACGATGGCTATTCGTTTGGCCATTCCGGTCCCGCACGATCAGAAGGCCACAATTTGCCACATTACGCCGGTGTATTGCCATGAAATCGCCCCTGGCGAGGCCCAATGCGCTGCTGCAATAGAGGGCAATGAAAGGGAGGATCGAAATGCGGCAAGCACAGTGGGGTAGGAATGTCAGTGGCGGGGGCCTGCGCGAGCGCGCGCCGGCCTGGTGGGCGATGGTCGTCGCATTGGCCCTTGTTATGCCCTGGCCGTCATTCGCGCAGCCGACTGACGAGACGGCGGTTACGCCGGCCGGCGTGCAGACGGGCAGTTTGTTGCTGCGCATGAAATCCGGCTACGTCGTTGCCACGCGCCTGAATACGGACATCGGCATCAATGTCAGCGGCATCGTCAGTCGCGTTTCGCTCAAACAATCATTCAGGAACGACGGCGCGTCCTGGGTGGAAGGCGTATACGTGTTTCCGTTGCCCGACGAGGCGGCAGTCGATCACATGCGCATGTGGGTTGGAGAACGATTCATCGAAGGGGAAATTCGCGAGAAGGAGAAAGCAAAAAAGGAGTACGAGGCAGCGAAGGTCGCCGGCAAGAAAGCGAGCCTTGTCGAACAGCAGCGCGCTAACCTGTTTACGACGTCGGTGGCGAACATCGCGCCCGGCGAAACGGTCACCATCGAGATCGAGTACCTCGAAACGGTGCGCTATGACGACAATGCATTCAGCATGCGCATACCGCTCACGCTGACGCCGAGATTCATTCCGGGCCGACAGGCGGGCAGGCAGGGATCCGGCTGGTCGGCCGATACGGATCGTGTCCCGGATGCCTCGCTCATCACGCCACCGATGGTTACAGCCTCCGCGGATCACAAGGTGACGCTCAACGCTGTCATCAATGCCGGTGTGCCGCTACAGGACCTGGAGAGCCGCTACCACCCGATACGCGTTAGCGGCAGCGGCACCAGCTACTCGGTTTCGCTTGGCAGCGACAAGGTGCCGATGGATCACGATCTCGAGCTGGTCTGGCGGCCTGTGCCGGACGCATCCCCACGGGCGATGCTGTTCTCGGAATCGATCAACGGCAATCCCTATTACCTCATGATGGTGTTGCCGCCCGCAGACGCGGCCGTGCCGACGGTCGTGCTGCCCCGCGAAATGATTTTCGTGATCGACACGTCGAGTTCGATGCACGGGACGTCCATCGAGCAGGCCAGGCAATCGCTGCAACTCGCACTGGACGGTTTGCGGTCCGCGGACCGATTCAACGTCATCCAGTTCAACTCCACCGCGAGCTACCTGTTCCCGGCCGCGGTGGATGCAACTCGACGAAACCTCGAGCGCGCCAGGAACTACGTCGATCGCCTGCAGGCAAACGGGGGTACGAACATGCGGCCGGCACTGCGAATGGCGCTTAACGCGGCCGAGTACCCGTCGCACCTGCGGCAAGTCATCTTCATCACGGACGGCAGCGTGGGTAACGAAGCCGAACTCTTCACGGTCATCGAGAACGATCTCGGGGATGCACGGCTTTTCACGGTCGGCATAGGTTCCGCGCCGAACGGGTGGTTCATGCGCAAGTCGGCCGAAGTCGGGCGTGGCACCTACACATTTATCAGTGCGCTTCACGAAGTGAACGAGAAGATGACGCAGTTGTTCAACAAGCTCGAGTCACCGCAGGTCACGGACATCGAAGTGATGTGGCCGTCTGGCGTGGTGACCGAAGCCTACCCGGAACGCGTTGCCGACCTGTACGCGGGTGAGCCGGTGATGGTAAGAGCGAAGATGACCGGATACCCGCGAAGCGGCGACATTGTCAGCGTTCGTGGAGACTCCGCCATGGGTGGCTGGCAGCAGGTGCTGGGCCTCGCAGACAACCAGGCCAGTCACGGCGTCGCCGCGTTGTGGGCGCATTCGCGCATCGAGGAACTCCTCGAGTCGGCGCGACGCGGCGCGGACGCTGACGCAACCCGTAGCGCGGTTATTGACACGGCACTCGAACACCATCTCGTCAGCAAGTACACGAGCCTGGTGGCGGTGGATAAGACGCCGGTCAGACCGGTAACCTCGAACCTCGACAGCGAACAGGTCCCGAACCTGCTACCACACGGCCAGAGCCAGCAGGCGATATTCGGTTTCCCGGCAACCGCGACATCTGCCCCGGTGCAGCGTCTCATCGGCATTCTTTGTTTGCTGCTTGCGCTGACCCTGCTCTTGGTCCGCCGCCAGCGACTGTCATGGGCCGCCTGATCGTGAGCTGCCTGCTATGCCTCGGCTTCTGGCAACTCGGCCAGGGCGCGTATATCCCGGCCAAGGCCTGGCTGGCGCAGGAGATGATGCAGCGCGCCTGGCAGCGGCTCGAGGAGGGCGAGAGCAATCCGGCGCCGTGGCCCTGGGCCGACACCTACCCGGTCGCCAAAATGAGTGCACGCAGCGGCGAGATTGAACTGATCATCCTGGAAGGCGGCTCGGGGAGGACCCTGGCATTCGCGCCGGGCCACCTGAGTGCAAGCGTGCTGCCCGGTGAAACCGGCAACAGCATTATTGCCGGACATCGCGACACACACTTCAGCTTCCTGCAACGGCTTCGCGTCGGCGATTCGCTGACCTTCGAAATGGCCGACGGCCGTGGCCACCTTTATCGAATCATCAGTATCGACATTGTCGATTCGCGGCGCGGCAGTATCGTTCTGGATACCGACGATCCGATGCTGAGCCTCGTTACCTGTTATCCCTTCGATGCACAGGTAGCCGGCGGTCCCATGCGTTACGTGGTGAGCGCGGAGATGGTTTACTGAAAGCGTTCGTACTATTGTAAGCAGTCTGGAGCGAGGCTATTCAGGTCATGTATCTGGTCATAATGATGGCGCGATGCGCGCATGTTCCGTTACCCGAGCCTGGTCAGTCATGAAATTAAAATACTGGCTTTTCGGCTCGGTCTTGCTGTTGCTCGTAATGGGAGTAACAGCGTCACAGGCGGTAAGCTCCTCACCGTCTGTCCACATCGACGATATCGCCATCTCCCGGGATAGTAAGACCCTGGCCGTCAGCATGTGGAGCTCTACGCCGGATCCGTCTTCCTTTATGGATATTGCAGATGTCCGTTACTGGGTAAGGTTCTACCAGTTGGACAGCACGCGGTATCGTGACCTGAAGATCGCCGACAGGGCCTGGTCAATTGCGTTCTCACCTGGTGGAAGACTGTTCGCGACCGGGCACCGCAACGGAGCCATTGATATACGGGACGTCGGGAGTGGTCGCGTTGAAATCAGTCTGGCCGCACACGATGACACGATCTGGTCACTGGATTTCTCGCCTGACGGCAACTACCTGGCCTCCGCGAGTATGGATGGTTCGGCGAAACTTTGGGACGTTTCGAGTGGGGAGCCGGTCAGGACGATCCAGCACGAAGACTGGGTTACGGCCATAAGCTTTTCCCCGGACGGCCACCATGTCGCGACCGGATCCAGGGACGGCAACGTGAGGATTTTTGACGTATCGGACGGCGAGCTGATCGCGGACTGGGTGGGACATATCGGCGCGGTCCGACCAGGCGCACCGAATCCGCCGAAGGGCGTGATCGATCTGCGTTACTCCAACGACGGCAGCTTGATCGCAACCGGTGGTCGGGACAACACGTTAGCGGTCTGGGACGTGAACAAGCGAGCGCTAAAATACCGCGTCGCCGAAGATCCGCGTGCCTGGACCAATAACGTCACGACAGTCGCATTTTCGCCCGATGGTCAGTACGTGGCAGCCGGTTACGGAGAAAACAGCGGCGAGCACCGGGCGGGAATGGTGCCGAACGGCTCTGTTTTCGTATACCGGTCGGCAGATGGCGAACGGGTTACGAATCTCCCGGGACTTAAAGTGGGAGTCGAGAGGCTGTTCTTCACGCGTGATGGAACGACCCTGATTGCTGGAGGTGGCGCCTGGCCATCGACGGCATCAATCGTCACATGGGACGTCGAAGCACGATCTGTTAAGAAAAGGTTTCGTCCGGGCCCGATGGACAAGTAGGTGATGGTGCTGCCGCGAAATATGTAAAAATGTGCCGGGTCTATTTCTTCGTCATCTGTTTTGCAATTGGAGGAAGGGAGAGGAACATGCGGATAGCGGTAATACCAGGGTTGATACTCGCAATGATCGCTGCATGTTCGAGCGACGTCGCCAAAACAAGTGACTCGCCTCAATCCGCGGCTGAAGCATTTCTTGCGTTAGTTGATCAAGGCAACTATCAGGAATCCTGGTCAGAGGCCTCTTCATGGTTACGAGACAATGTTGACGCAAGTCAATGGGCTGAGCATGCGGGAAGCTATCGACAACCTTTAGGCATTGTAAAAAATCGCAAACTAGACTCTATCGAGTTTCAGGGCTCGCTAGAGGATATGCCAGACGGCAAGTACGCTTTCGTAATTTTTGACAGCTCGTTGGCAGACACCAGTAGTGCGTCCGAAATGGTGGGGTTGATGTTGGATGAAGATTCAATGTGGCGCGTCATTGGCTATCAAACTCTCTAAACTACTAAAAACGTGCCGGGTTTATTTCTTCGTCACTATCCTGCAACCATACCGCGTGTCAGCTTCTCGTCGTAAGCCGCCGCCCGGCGTTTGTGAGTTACAATTTCCGCTTGTGACCCTTTGCAGTCGCTCACGCTTAGCAGGATATGGACACGTTATGCTGCAGTTTCGCAAGATAAGTAATAGGTAGACGGCGCTCGTGAGCAAAGCAAGTCCGTTGAGAGCAGCAGAATTTTTCGACAATCCGCAACTGTTGTCTAAAGAAGATGTTGAGCTGATCATCGAGTTCGGAAAAGAGAAAGGTCGAAAAATTTGGGTGCCGCAATCCATTCTTGATCTGATGGGGGGCGAGGGATTTCTCCAAACTGGTAAGGTGACAAGGCCCCAAGATCGAAAGCTCAGACGAAGAATCGCTATTCTACTCAAAGAGCTTGAAGAAGACGGCGTGCTTATTCGACGTCCAGAGCCGCAATCGAGCCGAATGCTCGGCGGAGTGGCATATGAGTCAAAAGACGCCGTCTAACAAACCGCTGCGCTGGTCGCCGCTCGGCCCCTGTCACACGTCGTGCAATGATAAGATTGTGGCTTCGCACGAAGTGCGCCAGTGAGCTAAACGTTAGGCGGCATAGCCAAACATCGCGAACAAGGGAGTACTATGAAGAGCATTGTAATATTGTTGATTCTCCTTTCACTGGTGACCAGCGGATTAGTGCTTGGCGAAGAATGTACGGCCAAAGATCCGCCTCTCGTCGACGTAATTCGAGAATATTCAGAAGCAACGGGAACCAAGTTCATTCTTGACCCACGAGTACGCGCCAAAGTTAATATCGTTGGCAGAGACAAACTACACATAGATTCGGCTACTTTGATCGGAATCTTACTCATACATGGATATTCAGCTTTTGACTCCGGCGGTGTCGTCTATGTAGTCCCAAGCGTAGTTGGAACGGAATTGGCTGAGAAACTTGGAGAGCCATGGGAAGGGTAGAGAATATGCCGCCCAAATCACTGCACTGGCCGCTTCTGGCCGAGCCCGGCCTGTTATGCATCGATCATTACGGACACCCGAGTGGCTGGTATCGGGACATGCAGCCGTTCACGGACCTTGCGACCGCATTCGCAATTCATTTTTTTCCACCTTGTTCAACAATCCCTCACGTGAGGGATTTGTGGAATCATTCTCATTTGCAACGTCGTCACGCATGTCGGCCGCACGATAGCCACAGCGTGGCACCGCGCGTCCGTCCGGGCGCCTGAAGAACCAGCGATTCCTGTAGTCTTTCTCTATGGTGAAGCCGCCTTCGTGGACCAGTCGATGATGCCGGCTGCACAGCAGCAAAAGATTATCGAGGCAGGTCTCGCCGCCGGCCGACCAGTGCTTGACATGATGTGCATCGACGAAGCGCTTGTGGTGACAGCCGGGGAATGCGCAGCCCCTGTCCCTTGCCTGCAGCGCCCGCTTGATGGCGCTCGGCACGATGCGGGTCTTGCGGCCGACGCTCAGCGGTTCACCGTCCTTGTCTTCGACGATACGGATGACGGAGCTGTCGCAGGCAATGCGCCGGACCGATTCCACGGGCAGCCCGGCCCGACCTTGTCCTTTTTCAAGCGCCGACTGGTCGACATGCACTGTGACCTGGTAGTTGTCAGAGGTGCTGTTCGTGGCCGAAGACGAGTTGCCCGCCAGGAAGTCGCTGGCGATCTGCAGCATGGCATCCGCCTGCAACGCCGACCAGCTTTGCTCCGCAAATTCCGGAGCGGATGAGGTTTGTGTCTCCCGCGCCTTGTCCAGTGCCCGGTCGATCAGCTCGCCGCTTTCCATTGGCACTTCCAGCGTGAAGACCATGGTGCCGCGTGCCGCATCGCGCCGTACCGTCAGTGAACGACCGGCGTGCGCGCGGTTGGCATCACGCATTGAGTCTTCGCTGCCACAACGCAATTCCCGGCAACGCTCCTGCACCCGCGAGGCCGCGGTCTTCAGTGCGAACGCCAGCAACTCTTTTTCGTCGACAAGGTGAGTAACACGCGTCATCGCCCGCACCTTCGAGTACGACAAGGTCCCCGATGCAAACGACGCAGAAACCGCCGGCAGCGTCTTCAGCGCATGCGCCACCCGAACCTTCTCGCGCGCGGCACTCAGGCCGAGGTCACAGCGCCAGGCGAGCCACTCGACGCAGTTGTCGAAACCCCATCGGAGCCAGCCGGCGCGTTCGTCGAACTGGCGAATGAGTTGCAATAATTCATAATTGGCGGCATTGATGCGGGCGGACAATCGAACGATCGCCCCGTCCAGCGCATCGATGTGTTCACGGCCAAAATCGCGGGTGTTGGTCTCCATCCGGGCACGTCCTTGTGATGTTGAGGGATCCTGTAATTATATACAGTTATTTCGATTTATCCAATCATAATCAAGGAGTTATCGGATCGATCAGGCGGATTTGGTGGCTATCTTGCGTAGCCCGACCGTCAGCAACGGCAGCACCAGCAACGCGAAGAACACCCAGGTCATGGTGCCGTAGCCCATCGCGATGAGGTCGATCAGGCCGACCTGTGACAGCAGCATCGCGCCCAGGACCAGCAGGACCGCGGTGACTGCACGCCAGTAATCCGGCATCGCTTTCCCGGCGGCTGCCAGCACGGCGGCGAGCCGCTCGTTGAAGGCGTGAATCATGCCGGTGCCGGTCTCGATGAACGTGCCGATCAGTACGATCGGGAACGCGATCTGCAACAAGGGATTGCCAAGTATGTCGAGCACAAAGTTGATCGGCACAGGTCGCTCGATGATTGCCGGATAGTGCGGAACCATCGCGAACAAGAACATGACGGCTGGCAAGAGATACAGAGGGCCCGTCAACGCCCCCGCGATCAGCGCATCCTTGCGGGTCTTAATGTGTGTCGTAGCAAACAGGATGGCCGGCAGCAGCGCGAGTTGCAGGGAGCCGTACCGCAGCCCGGACAGAAACCAGCCGTCGATGCCGTGGCCGGCAGCAAAGTTCTCCCGGAGGATTGGCCCGAACGCGACGATGCTCGATACGAGAATGATCGCGTACACGGCGTACAGCACGAACGACCAGAAGGACATGACGCCCTCGATCACTTTTGTACCCTTGAATGCCAGCACCGCGATCGCAACGAGCAATACTGCAGTACCAAGGTTACCGGGCATATTGAACGTCTCCAGCGTGAGCGCGCCGATGGCGGCGCCGACGACCGCGAGAACCAGTGCCACGGAGATCAGGTACGCGATCTCGTAAAGAAACCAGGCGCGCCCGAGGATTTGCTGAATAAAACTCCGGTAGTCGTAGCTGTGAGTCATTCTCGCCAGTTCGAAAGCAATGGCAGCGATTACACTGATGAGAATCGTCGACGGAATGAGCAGACCCAGCAGGCCGTTGATCGGGCCGTAGCGAAGAAAAAACTCGACGATTTCGCGGCCCGTGCCGTAGCCACCCGCAACATTGATGGACTGAAAGACCAGCCCGGGCAGCAGGAACCGCTGAAAAGCAGATTTCATAGGGCCTTGTTGTTGTTATTGGCCAGCGGCCAGTCTATCCGGGTTCGTCTGGGAAATCACACCGCGGCTGTTATACGCAACAGCGCAGCAACGCTCGACGCGTCGGTTATTTCACCTCGAGCGATCATCGCGATTGCCTCGCCGAGCGGTACTTTGCGTACCTCGATATCCTCGGTCTCGTCAAAATCGGTATCGCCCTCGGTGAGGTCCTGTGCGACGAATACGATGCCTTCCTCGTCGGTCAGCGAGGTGCTCAGGTGCAGGCGCATGATCTGGCTCCACGTCGTGGCTGTCAGCCCGGTTTCCTCACGCAGTTCGCGTTTGGCTGCATCCAGTGGATTTTCGTCGGCCGACCCGCCGCCCATCGGCACTTCCCAGGTCTTCATGCCGAGCGTGTAACGGTCCTGGCCGACGAGCCAGGTGTTGCCCTCCTCATCGATGGGCACAATGGCGATCGCCTTGTTTTTGAACTGCACGTGTCCGTAAGTGTTTTTGCCGCCGCGTGGATTGATCACCTTGTCGTTGCGCACGGTCATGTAGTCGTTCTCGAACACGACCTCGGTAGAAAGTACTTTCCAGTTGCTCATGACGAACTCGTCGCGTCGGATTCGACCATTTCAGCAAAACGACTCATGTCGGCTTCGGTGCGCTTGCGGATCGATCCGGCAAAAAAGATGGAAAAGAATCGCATCATTCCTTTGAACGACATGTTTGAGTACATATTCCACTGCGTCCTGCCGTCATCCATCGCTTTGAAGGTGTTGACGATCAATGTTTTTCCCCAGTTCGTTTCGTAAGTACCGGCGAGGAAATCCGGCTCGCGTCTCTCGGTCACCGTTTCCGTCATCATGATTTTGCGCCCGTTCTCGTTGTACACGAGCTCCGCAACCGAGTCGGGCTGGCCCGGCTGGCCGTGTTTGTGCGTGAAAGACTCCAGCGTTGGCTGCCAGCGAGACAGGTTATCCGGATTGTCCATGGCGGCCCACACCTGCTTGATGCTGGCATTTACTATTTTCTCGATATTCACTTTCATGCTGCTTCCGGCGTGGCTGAGCCCTGTGCAGGATTATAACCAAGCAGCGGCAGCACGCCTGGCCGGCGGCTTCGCCATCATTGAACACCGTCATTGCAGCGCGCTGGCATGTGCGTCATAGTTTGCTGATCTTGCCGGCGCCTTCGGGCGGCGGCGACGATCCTCCCCGGAACAAACATGGAATCAGCGCCAGCACGCCTGACTCAGGGGTCTGTCGGCCGACACCTGGTCGATATGACCGTACCGGTCCTGTTCGGCATCTTCACCATGATGCTGCAGGCCTTCGCGGACGCGTGGTTCATCGGCCAGGTCGGCGACCGTGAGCTGGCAGCACTGAGTTTTGCTTTCCCGGTGCTGATGGTTGTCACCAGCGTTGCGATCGGCCTCGGCGCGGGAACCTCCTCCGTCGTGGCGCGTGCCATTGGCGCCAATAATCATCGGCGTGCCCGGCGGCTGACGACCGACAGCCTCATCCTGACCTTCATCATCACAGCGGCTATTTGTGTCATCGGCATTCTCACGATCAACCCGCTCTTCCGACTGCTGGGCGCACCCGAAGACATGCTGCCGCTGATCGCCGGCTACATGAATATTCTCTACAGCGGGGTGCCCTTCGTCGTGGTGGGCATGGTGGGCATGAGCAGCATGCGAGCAACGGGAGACACGCGGCTGCCCAGCATGCTCATGGTGATTGCGTCGGTCATGAATGTCGCCCTCGACCCGATCCTGATTTTCGGGCTTGGGCCGATTCCCGCCATGGAGTTGCGCGGCGCGGCGATGGCGGCGTTGATCGCTCGCGGCAGTATCTTTTTCGGCACCATATACCTGATGCGCTACCGGCTGGACATGATCAGCTTCAACAAGCCGGACCCTGCCGAGCTGAAAAGTTCGTGGTCCGATATTCTGCAGGTCGGCATTCCGGCAGCAGGCACGAATGCAATCATTCCCATTGCGACCGGCGTCATCACCGCCATGCTCGCGCGCTACGGACCGGAAGCCGTGGCCGGCTTCGGCGTTGCCAGCCGCGTGGAGTCCCTGACACTGGTTGTTTTCTACGCACTGTCCGCCATCATCGGCCCGTTCGTCGGTCAGAACGTCGCGGCGCAAAAGGCGGATCGTATTAATCGTGCGCTGTGGCTTTGCAGCGTATTCTGCCTGGCGTCGGGCTTGTTGTTCGCGTTTGCACTGGCGCTCGCCAATTCCTGGATTCCATCGCTTTTCAGCGACAACCCGGAAGTGATCCGGGTTGCGTCCATCTTCATGCTGGTGGCACCCATCAGTTATGGTGCCTACGGCATGGTCATGGTGATGAACGCATCGTTCAACGGCATGGGCAAGCCGCTGCCCGCCGTCTGGATCAGCGTGTCGCGCATGGCTGTGATCTACGTGCCGATAGCGTTCGTTGCGGACCGGCTGTTCGGTATCCCGGGAATCTTCGCCGCTTACGCAATCGCAAATATTCTGTCGGGTGCACTGGCATACATCTGGGCACGATCGTCGGTGCAGGAGCAATGCGATCTGCACGAGGCCCCGGTGCTGGTAACCGAGACCGGATAAATGGGGACATTTAGCCTCGCACCGCGCGCGCCGCTCGTACATACTTGTCCTGGCGGGTTGCCGCACCTGCAAATAGCGAACTTGCCAATTAACAACAAGAGAGGGCGCTAATGAGAAAACTTCTGAAAGCCTGTCTGCTGGTCGCCTGCGTTCAGGGCATCACTTTATCCTCGCTGGCATCGGCACAGTACGCGCCGGCCATCGACTTCGAATCGATCATGAACGGTTACTTCGACGACGAATCCGGCCTGATCAATTTCACGGACTACCGCGTCGCATTCGCGCCGGAGGCGCCGTTCAATGGCCTTGTGGCTGTGCTCGACGCCGAAGGCACTATTGTCGGTCAGCACAAATTTTTCCCGGACTACGCGAACAGGGAAGGTGTATTCGCGGTCATTCGTGCTGTCGGTCCCGCGGACGTTACGCTGACCACGCCTGGCCTCTACACGATCGTATTCGTGGTGAACAATCAGCCGGTCACGCGCTTCGCGGTACGCCTGGAAGAGACGGGCAGCGGCGACGACCCGTTTGACCCTGTAAAAAAGTACGGGTTCGACGGCTACTGGCGCACGATGGCGCACCTGACGATGAAGACCTGGAAGGACGAGCAGGTGCCCGAGATCACGATGTGGGCGGGTAGCAAGGACCTGCCGGCGGGCAAAAGACAGGATATGTTCGTAGCAAGACTCTTGCGCGATGGAGAAATGGTCGCACACAGTCGGGAAACGACGGGCCACATCGCACAGGGTCACTTCGAACCGAAGTACGTGAGCATGTATCACCCGCATACCCGCAGGCAGATTCCGAACGCAGAGTTGTTCATGTTAAAGGACTGGCAGGTCGATGGCGCCTACGAGATCGAAGTCATTCGCCAGTCGGACGGAAAAAAGATTCGCTCCTACGATTTCGACGTCGTCGATGGTGAGATACAGAGCATCCCGCAAAGCCAGCTCGGTTATGAATCTGCAACCGACTTCGTCTTGCCGCGTGTCCTTAGAAAGGGCGGAACGGCACTTGAAATGATAGAGGCGATCTGGATCCAGGATATTAAACGATAGCAATCAGAGTTCTGCGGCGATCCGGCGTCGGTAGTAGTAATGCATACCGACGCCGCGGCTGACCATGAACAGTATGAAGGCAAGCCACAGTCCGTGATTGCCGAGCGGTTGCAAAAAATACCATGCTGGCAGGAAGATCAATGCGGTCGAGCCGAGCATGATGTCGCGCATGGCGCGCGACTTCGTCACGCCGATGAAGACACCGTCGTAAAGGTAAGACCACACGCTGATCATCGGCGAAACGATGAGCCACGGCAGGTACTCGAACGCCGTACTCCGCACGTTCTCGAGATCAGTGAGCAATGAAACCAGCGCCGCACCCGCCATAAGAAACATGACACTGTACCCGGCGGCGATAATGAGTGACCAGCGCAGCGTCAGGGAAACGGCTCGCCGCAACGCGATGCTGTCTTTTGCGCCGTAAGCTTTGCCGACCAGCGCCTCTGCGGCGTGGGCCAGTCCGTCGAGTCCGAAGGACAGGAGGTGATGCAAGGTCATCAGAACTGCATTTGCCGCCAGAATCAGATCGCTCTGGCGTGCGCCCTGTGACGTGAAAAACGTGAATGCGAATACGAGCGCAAGGGTGCGAATAAAAAGGGCTGCGTTCACCTCGAAGAAGCGCGTGTACTCGCCGAAGCGTGTCAGTCGATCCACCGACCACGCCGCAACCCGGCGCCTCAGTTCCGACCAGGCAAACATCAGCCCGACAGCGACCCCGCAGTATTCGGCGATGACAGAGGCAAGGGCGACGCCGTCGACCTTCATGCCAAGGCCAAGCACGAATACCAGATCCAGAACGATGTTCGTCATATTGATGACAAGCACCAGAACAAGCGGTACACGAGCGTTTTGCAGTCCCAGAAACCAGCCGATCAGTGCGTAGTTTACGAGCGTCGCTGGTGCGCTCCAGATGCGAATGGAGAAATACTCCCGGGCATGCCCGGCCACGTCCGGGTTCGGTCCGATGAGATAGATCGAAAGGTTCCCCAGTGGCGCTTGCAGTGCCAACAGCAATGCCGAAACCACGACGGCGACAACCATTGCCTGCCCAAGAGCGGTCCTGAGGCCCGCGTTATCGTCTGCACCGCAAAGCTGCGCAGCGATACCTGTCGTACCCATGCGCAGAAAATTGAACGTCCAGTAGAGAAAGCCGAAAATCGTTGCGCCCACGGCGACGGCACCGAGGTAAATATCGCTTTCCAGGTGGCCAACGACCCCGGTGTCGACCATACCCAGGAGAGGTACGGAAATATTGGACAGCACCATCGGCGCAGCTATGCGCCAGACATCTCTATTGTCGAGTTTGATGGCGGGTTGCTGCGGTGATCAGAAGGCGTTTACGCCGGTCAGTTCCTTGCCGACAACGAGCTGGTGAACGGTTTCCGTCCCCTCATAGGTGATCACGCTTTCAAGATTGAGCATGTGTCGGATTGGCACGTACTCCGCGCTGATGCCGCTGCCACCGAGGATGTCACGCGCATCGCGCGCGATATCGAGCGCGGCACGACAGTTATTCCACTTCGCCACTGATACCTGCGTCGGGCTCAACTCACCACGATCCTTCAGGCGGCCGAGCTGCAGCGACAGCAGCTGCGCGGTCGTGATGCGTCGTGCCATGTCAGCCAGGCGTTGCTGCATGGCTTGATTGTGCGATAGAGGCTTGCCGAACAAGATGCGGTCCTGCGTGTAGTTCAGCACTTCGCTCAGGCAGGCCTGGGCGGCGCCGATGACGCCCCACGTGATGCCGTAACGCGCCTGGGTCAGGCAGCTCAGCGGACCTTTCAGACCAACAACGCCGGGTAACACGTTTTCCTTCGGTACCCGCACGTTGTCGAAAAACAGGGCTGACGTCACCGATGCGCGCAGTGAGAACTTGTTCTCGATTTCCTGGGCCTTGAAACCTGGTGTGTCCGTTTCAACGATGAAGCCGCGCACCCCTTCGTCGGTGTTTGCCCATACAACTGCCGCATGCGCCAGGTTGCCGTTGGTAATCCACATCTTCGAGCCGTTGATGACCCAGTCGCTGCCATCCTTTTTCGCGTGCGTCTTCATATTGCCCGGGTCCGAACCACCCTGTGGTTCGGTCAGCCCGAAGCAACCGATAGCCTCGCCACGCGCCATCGCCGGCAGCCAGCGCTGTTTCTGCTCTTCCGAACCATAGGCATGGATCGGGTACATGACCAGGCTCGACTGCACCGAGACGAAGCTGCGCAGGCCGCTGTCGCCACGCTCGAGTTCCTGGCAAATGAGCCCGTAACAGATGCTGTTGAGGCCGGCGCAGTCATAGCCGTCAATGGAACTGCCGAGGAGGCCGAGTTCGGCGACCTGTGGAATCAGGTCACGCGAAAAGTAGTGTTTCTCGAACGCATCGCGGATGCCCGGCAGGACCTTTTCGTCCACGAAGCGTGCGACCGTGTCCTGCACCAGGCATTCCTCTTCGGTGAGCTCCGAGCGCACGTCGAAAAGGTCCAGCGGATTGAGCGATTTCCTGCTCGCAGCGGTTGTTTTTGCGGGAGCTGTACTGGCCACGTCGATTCCTGCATGTGTTGTTATTGGCAGACCGTCGATTCTACCGGAAAGCGCTGTGCGGGGCAGGGTTGAGCGGTAAGGCGGCCTGTCGGGCTAGTAAGGAATGCCCAGGCGCTTGTAAAGGGTCGACAGCATCCAGAAAGGGCCAATCATCAGCATCTGGATATCACGGATCACCTGGCGCGGCGAGCCACCGGGTATTTGCCCGGCAACGAGCCCGACCAGGCCTGCGGCCATCAGGCCGAGGGCCACGCCGCGGTGAGGAAGCCCGGATTTTGCCAGCCAGAGCTGCAGCGCGGTTAGCCCGATCACGAAGGGCAGCATGCCGATCGCAAGTGACACCGAAATGATGAAGTAATATACGACCGCCGCCATGAGAAAGGCGGTGCCCCAGTTGAGAATCGGTGAAATCGCGAAGAACTCATCGGGAACCGGCAACGACCACAGCACGCCGACCACCGCAAATACGAGAACGAGCACCGCGGGCCAGTACAGAACCGGGTTATTGACGCTCCTGTGACTTTCCCCGTAGTCAGCGAGCCAGCGATCCGTTTCGCTCATGTATTTGCCTGTGCGGATTGCGAGCGGCCATTTTACACAGGAACCACGAACGCTCCAGCAAGCGAAAAAATGACAAAAAATTAAGCTCCGGTTCAGTATTCATGAGGGTACAATCCCGCCTTACTTCGCAAGGGCCGCTGGTCGCGGCCGTTCGGTTACGGAAAGCCATTGAGGGAATCGACCATGATTGAGAGACGCAGTTTGAAAATAATTTTCCTGAGCAGTTTTGTCACACTGCTCGCCGCCTGCCAGACACTGGATCCGTATACCGGCGAATCGCAAACCAGCAAAGCAACGAAAGGTGCAATTATCGGTGCCGTGTCCGGCGCCGTTGTCGGCCTGGTGTCCGGAGACGACGCCGTGGAACGTCGACAGCGAGCGCTGATAGGCGCGGGCGTTGGCGCCCTGGCCGGCGGTGCCGTCGGCTACTACATGGACCGGCAGGAAGCCAAGCTCCGGGCCCAGTTGGAGAATACCGGGGTTAGCGTTGTGCGCGATGGCGATAACATCACGCTCAACATGCCGGGGCATGTGACGTTCGCTACCGACAGTTCCGATCTGAGCCCGCAGTTTTTCGAGGTGCTGAATTCCGTATCAACCGTGTTGAAAGAGTTCGAAAAGACGGTCGTCGAGGTGGCTGGCCACACCGATTCTCGCGGCACGGAACAATACAACCAGGCATTGTCGGACCGCCGGGCCCTGTCTGTCGTTTCCTACCTCAAAGCGCAAAATGTCCGTGATCAGCGATTTCTGATCGTGGGTATGGGCGAAACAATGCCGGTTGCCAGCAACGATACGCCGGAAGGACGCCAGGCGAATCGTCGCGTCGAGATCACGCTCGTGCCGCTGACCGCCTGACAGGCAACGCGTTACGTTGCGCTCGGACCAGGTCCTTACGCCGCGGGACGACGGCGCGTGGATAAGCTGCAAAGGTGACGTGATCCGCCTGTTGCATGACGACTATGACGGGTCGCGTCACCAGCGCTTCATCATCGATAGGGGTCGCCGCAATACCTTGCTCGTGATTCACAACATCGACATCGCCGAGCGGATTCCGCTCGGGCTTGGCGATCGGGTGGAGGTGAGTGGAATGTACGAGTGGAACGATCTCGGCGGCCTCATCCACTGGACACACCACGACCCGCATGGCGAGGAGCAAGGCGGCTATGTTCGCCTGCGTTCGCGCGTCTACAAGTAAGCCGGGCACAAAAAACCCCCGGCCGGAGATTCGGATCGGGGGCTCGTGAGCCGGGGCTCTGGTTTCAGACCGCCATCGAGGTACGCAGTTTCCGGATTGCGTTGCTCTCGATTTGCCGGATGCGCTCGGCGGACACGCCATACTCGCCGGCAAGATCATGCAGCGTCAGCTTGTCTTCGGTAAGCCAGCGCGTTTCCAGAATCCGCCGGCTACGGTCGTCCAGCTTTTCCAGCGCCGCTGACATCCGTGATGTCGCATCGTCGTGCCAGTCCTCGTTTTCAACGAGGGTTGCGGGATCCGAGTCGGCACTCGGCAAAAAAGCGGCCGGCGAATATACGCGATCCTCGTCCGAGGAATCCGGTACCGGATCGAACACCGCATCACGTGAACTCAGGCGCCGTTCCATCTCCGTCACTTCCTTCGGGCTTACGCCGAGATCCTTGGCAACCGCCTGGGTTTCGGCATGCGACAGCCAGGCAAGGCTTTTCTTCGACTTGCGCAGGTTGAAGAACAATTTTCGCTGCGCCTTGGTGGTCGCCACTTTGACGATACGCCAGTTGCGCAGGACGAATTCGTGGATCTCGGCTCGAATCCAGTGCACGGCGAAGGACACCAGCCGCACGTCGTAGTCGGGGTCGAACCGCTTCACGGCCTTCATGAGGCCAACGTTGCCCTCCTGGATCAGATCGGCGATCGGCAGTCCGTAGCCGGTGTAGCCCTTGGCGATGTGCACGACGAATCGCAGGTGCGCCATGACGAGTTCGCGCGCAGCTTCGAGATCCTCGTGGTCGCGAAATCGTCGCGCAAGGCTCTGCTCGTCTTCCTTGCTAAGAACAGGAATCGAGCCCACTGCGTGGATGTAAGCGTCAAGACTGCCAACCGGTCCGGCGACGGCCAGATCATGCGTCATCGTTGCGATAGCCTTAGTCATCTGTGATTCATTCCTCCGTAAATCGGTAGACGTATTTTAGCACTCGTCAGGTTAGAGTGCTAACAGACCGGCCGGGTTCCGTGAATATTACCAAAATAAATATAGTAAAATCAGTAATTTACAAGGTATACGTCACGCCGGATTATGTAATAAAGAAAAAAGCCGCGAGCTAGCGGGGTTCGATGCGGCGCATGTGCCGCGCGGCGGCAATCCACGAGCCCGCGAGCCCCAGGAACACGGCGATTCCGACGATTGCCAGGCTCTCCATGAGGTCCAGTGACAGCATGCGATAGGCACTGTTGTACAGCCCGGCGAGGCGGGCTACCGGCTGCTCGAGCATGCGCAGCCCGGATGCGATCATGCCGAGCGCCAGCAGGCCACCGCCGAGGCCGTACCAGATCCCCGTGTACAGAAACGGGCGGCGAACGAACGCGTTACTCGCACCGATGAGCTTGGTGACCTCGATCTCCTCGCGACGGTTCTGAATGTCGAGTCGAATCGTGTTGCCAATAACCACGACGATTGCTACCCCGAGCAGACCACTGGTCATCAGGATCGCGCGCTCCAGGATATCCAGGATCGCGTGAAAGCGGCGAACCCAGTCAGTATCTGCCTGTACAAAATCCGTTTCCGGCAAATTGGCCAGTTCCTCGTTGAGCAGAACGAGCGATGCTTCTGTATTACCCGTTCCCGGCCGAATGACCAGCGTGTGGGGCAACGGGTTCGCCGCCAGGTGATCCAGAGCGGCGCCGAATCCGGACGCTTCACGGAATTCCTGTAGCGCTTCTTCTGCCGGGATGACGGTTACCGATTCGACGTCCGCGCGCTGTTCGATGATGCTGGCGAGCTGTTGTGCGTCCTCAACGGTTACGTCGGAGGTCAGGTAGAGCGAGAAGTCGAGCGCATTGCCCCAACTGCGGCTGATCGATTGCGCGTTTTTCACGACGAGGTGCATGGCCGCCGGCAGCGCGAGAGTGACACCGATCACGAGGACGGTCATGAGACTTGCGAACGGATGGTGCACCAGCCGCCCGAGCGCGCCAACACAGGTACTCACATGTCGTACGAACCAGGTTCGCAGCGGGCTCGCCGGCGCCGCGGGCTTGAGCACTTCCGTTGCCGGCCTTACTGCCACAGGTCTCCCTGCTCCTCGAGCAATCGCTCGCTGTATTCGGTAACGATGTCTTCTTCTTCCTCGATCTCGATGCGGCCGTTCGACAGAGGAATACGCCGGCAACCCAGTTGATCAATCAGCGCGATGTCGTGGCTCGCGATCAGAAGAGTCACGCCGACTTCATTGAATCGCCGGAAGATCCGCATGACTTCCAGCGAGAGGTCCGGGTCGAGATTGCCGGTCGGCTCGTCTGCAATCAGCAGCTTCGGTCGCGTGACAATGGCTCGCGCAATACCGACGCGTTGCTGTTCACCCGTGGACAGGGTTTCCGGCGACTGTTTTTCCTTGTTCAGTAAATCGACCTGGTCCAGCGCGGCGCGTACCTTGCGCGCCGCATCGCGATGACTGACACCGGCGATGATCAGGGGCAGAGCCACGTTGTCGAACACGGGGCGGTCATAAAGCAGTTTGTGGTCCTGGAACACCATGCCGATCTGGCGGCGATAGGCTGGAATGCGCCGGCGCGAAACGCGACTCGTGTTCTGCCCGTCGACGACAACGCTGCCGCTCGTGGGCCGGTCGATCAACGCGATCAAGCGGAGCAACGTACTCTTGCCCGCGCCCGAGTGCCCGGTGATGAAAACCATTTCGCCGGTTTCGATCGACAATGACAAACCGCTCAGCGCTTCCTGCCCACCGGGAAAACGCTTGGTGACATTGTCAATCTGAATCAAGGTGCTTTCTCAGGCAGTGTCGTCAGTCGCGAGGAGCGCTTCAACGTACTGCCCCGCGTCAAATGGCTGCATGTCCTCCGCTCTTTCGCCGATGCCAATAAACCGTACCGGCACGCCGAGGGTTTTTGCGATGGAAAAAAGAATACCCCCTTTGGCGCTGCCGTCCAGCTTCGTAACGGTCAGGCCCGTCAGGCCAAGCGCCTGGTGAAACTTTTCGGCTTGCGCCAGCGCGTTTTGTCCCTGGCTGGCATCGAGTACAAGCATGATCTCCTGCGGGGCAGCCTCGCAGTGCCGCGCGAGTACTCTTTTCACCTTGGTGAGTTCATCCATCAGGCCCTGCTGGTTTTGCAGGCGGCCGGCCGTGTCGGCGAGCAGCACGTCGATATTTCTTGTTCGAGCGGCTTCATAGGCGTCATAGACGACGGCGGCCGGATCGGCCCCGGCTTGCTGGGCAACCACGGGTACGTCATTGCGTTCACCCCAGGCCTGTAACTGTTCAACCGCAGCCGCGCGAAACGTATCGCCCGCGGCGAGCATAACGGTCATTCCCTGGTCCTTGAGACGACGCGCAAGTTTGCCGATGGTCGTTGTTTTGCCTGCGCCGTTGACGCCGACCATGAGTATGACGAACGGGCCATCAACAGACTTTACTTCGAGTGGCCTGGCAACGGGCTCGAGGATGTCGGTCAACACGCGTTGCAGGCCGGCTTGAAGCGCGGCAATGTCCTTGCGCTCCTTACGCGCCAGGTCGGACTTCAACCGGTCGATGATGTGCTCGGTGGTGTCGACACCCACGTCCGCCATGACCAATCGCGTTTCGAGTTCTTCGAGCACATCGTCATCGATCTTGCCGCCCGGCGCGAGGTTGGCGAGATCGTAGGTGAGCCAGCTGTCCCCGCGATTGAGGCGCGCGCGCAGGCGCTTGATGAAACCTTCGCGAGCTTGACCGTCGGATTCTTCCTTCTTTCCAAACACAGCAACTTCTACAGGGATTAATTTACACTAGCAGCCAGATGCTCAGGCGCACGATGTTGTCCGACACGGAGGACCAAATGGCGAGACGGCCCGGACGCCCCGACAAGAATTCCCGACCCGGTCGGCTGCGCATTGTAGCGGGAAAATGGCGCAGTCGTCTGCTTCCGGTCGGTGACGATCCGTCGTTGCGGCCTACGTCGGCGCGCGTCCGAGAGACGTTATTCAACTGGCTGGCCCCTGTCATCGGAGGTGCCACGGTCCTCGACCTGTTTGCGGGAACCGGTGCGCTGGGTCTCGAGGCGCTGTCGCGAGGCGCAAAACGCGCCGTTCTGGTCGAGCAATCGAAACCCACGCTGAGGCAATTAAAGGACAACATTGCCACACTGGACGCCGGCAATGCGTCAGTCGTGGCGAAGGACGCGTTGCAGTATCTCTGCCACGCCGAGCCCGAGCCGTTCGACATCGTGTTCCTCGATCCCCCGTATGCCGCCGGTCTCTACGAGGAATTGTGTAGACTGCTCGATGAGGGGGGATGGCTGACACCGGGTGCACGCATCTATCTCGAGCTATCCGACGACACCGATTTTCCCGGCCTGCCGGCCGGTTGGACGGTATTGAACGACAAGACATCTGGCAAGGTGCGTTACCTGCTGCTGCGGGCGCCAGAGAGATCACAACAAAGGAGCAACGGATGACCGTATCCGCAATGTATCCCGGAACCTTCGATCCGATCACGCTGGGCCACGAAGACCTGGTTCGTCGTGCCTGCCGTTTGTTCGACAAGGTCGTCGTCGCGATCGCGGCGAATCCGGGAAAAGAGCCTATGTTTACCCTGGAAGAACGGGTCACGCTTGCAGAAGACGCCCTCCGGGAATTCGATAACGTGGAGGTCACTGGCTACGAAGGGCTCACCGTCGATTTTGCGCGCAAGAACGGCTTGCAGGTTATCGTTCGAGGCTTGCGGGCAATCTCGGATTTCGAATACGAGTTTCAGCTCGCCAACATGAACCGGCACCTGACCGACGAAGTGGAAACCGCGTTTCTGACCCCGACCGAGAAATACACCTACATTTCGTCAAGCCTCGTTCGTGAAATCGCCAGCATGGGCGGCGACATCAGCGAATTCGTCTCGCCGGACGTCAATACCGCGCTGATGAAGCGCGTCGGTCAGCGCTGACAGTTTTTGCAGTAGAAGGTCGAGCGCTGGCCGAGAACAATCGCGCTGAGCGGCCTTTTGCACGCTGGACAGGGCTGTCCATCTCGCGCATATACGTTCAGTTCCTGCTTGAAGTACCCGGGTTCGCCGTCTCCACCGTGGAAGTCGCGCAAGGTCGTGCCACCTGCGTCAATAGCCCTGGTCAGAACGGTTTTGATGGCATCGACCAGCCGCGGCATACGGTGCACGGCAATTCGATCGGAGCGTCGTTTCGGATGAATGCCGGCGAGGTAAAGGGCTTCGTTTGCGTAAATGTTGCCTACGCCGACAACTATATTGGCGTTCATGACCAGTTGCTTGACGGCGACGCGGCGCCCCCGGCTTGCGCGCCATAAATATTCGCTGGTGAACGCGTCGCTCAATGGTTCCGGGCCAAGGTCCCGAATCAGGGGATGTTCTTCCGGGGTCCGGGCCCACAGCCAGCAACCGAAACGCCGTGGATCGCGGAAGCGCAACGCTTTGCCGCTCGTTAGCCGGATATCGACGTGGTCGTGTTTGCCCGCGGGCTCGTCCGACTCGATGATTCGCAGGCTGCCGGACATTCCAAGGTGCAGCATAGCCGAGCCTGCATCGGTGTCGAGGAACAGATACTTGGCGCGCCGTCTGATCGAGCGGATAGTCTGCCCGGCGAGGTTTGCCTCGAGTTCGTCCGGAATTGGCCAACGGAGACGCCGGTCGCGCACGACGACATCGTTAACCCGTTGATTTTTCAACCAGGGCGCGATTCCGCGCCGGCTGGTTTCGACTTCCGGTAACTCAGGCATAGGATTGAAAAGCGTGAACCAGGCCACACTATAGTGAGA
>JAHHOT010000016.1 GCA_018677555.1 Gammaproteobacteria bacterium
GGAGCTCGAGCGCGTCTTCGACATCTGTCATGGCTGTCGTCGTTGTTTCAATCTGTGTCATGCGTTCCCGACCTTGTTCGACGCGGTCGACGAGTCGGAGACCATGGAGCTGGATTCCGTACCGAAGGAGGTCTACTGGGACGTCGTCGATCACTGTTACCTGTGTGACATGTGCTACATGACCAAGTGTCCTTACGTGCCTCCGCACGAGTGGAACGTCGATTTCCCGCACCTGATGTTGCGCGCCAAGGCCGTTCGCTTTCGGGACTCCGGTGCGCGCGTGCGGGATCGATTTCTGGCGTCTACCGACACCGTCGGCAACCTGGCCGGTATCCCGGTCGTCGTGCAGGCCGTGAACGCCGTGAATCGCTCGCCGAGCGGTCGCAAGCTGCTCGAAAAGACACTGGGCGTGCACCACCAGGCGCCGCTGCCGCCCTACCACTCAAATACAGCCCGGCGGCGCCTGCGCGCCCGTCGCGGCGAAAGCGGCAGCCATGCGGAAGCGACTCCGAAGACGCGGGGCAAGGTCGTCCTGTTTACAACCTGCTACGGCAATCGCAACATGCCGTCGCTCGCTGAGGACCTGGTCGCCGTATTCGAACATAACGGGATTCCCGTGGCGCTCGCGGAGCAGGAAAAATGCTGTGGCATGCCGAAACTCGAGCTTGGCGATCTCGGCGCCGTGCAGAAGCTGAAGGATGCCAATATAGCGACGCTCGCAAAATGGGTGGAGCAGGGCTGGGATATTGTTGCGCCAATTCCATCCTGTTCGTTGATGTTCAAGCAGGAACTGCCGTTGCTTTTTCATGACGATCCGGCAGTCGCCAACGTAGGAAAAGCGATGTTCGATCCGTTCGAGTACCTCATGCTGCGGCATCGCGACGGCAAGTTGCGCACTGATTTCAATATGTCGCTCGGTAAAATCTCCTACCAGGTGCCTTGTCACCTGCGTGTGCAGAATATCGGTCTGAAGACCCGCGACCTGTTGCAACTGGTGCCGGAGACCACGGTCGACGCCATCGAACGATGCTCGGGTCATGACGGTACCTACGCGGTCAAGAAAGAGTGCCACGATATCTCGAAAAAAATTGCGCGCCCTGTCGTCAGCAAGGTCAGGAAATCGAGTGCCGATCACTTCATCAGTGACTGCCCGATGGCGGCCGAACAGATCGCGCAGGCGCTGGACGACACCGTGGCGTTGCACCCGATGGCCCTGTTGCGCCGTGCCTATGGAATTGAATGATGCAGAAACTGACAAGAGATAGTTTATACAGCCTCGAGCAATACGCCGAGATTCGTGACCAGTTTCGTGCCGACGTCATGCGGCACAAGCGCAATCGCCGCTTGCCGCTGGGTACGAATGCCACGCTCTACTTCGAGGACCGGCTGACGATGCAGTATCAGATCCAGGAAATGCTGCGCATAGAGCGAATATTCGAGGCGGCGGGAATCGTGGACGAACTGGACGCTTATAATCCGCTGATTCCGGATGGCAGCAACTGGAAAGCAACGTTCATGGTCGAATTTCCCGAGGTCGATGAAAGGCGGGCCATGCTGGAAGCCCTGGTTGGCATCGAGAAATCGGTATGGATGCAGATCGGCGAGTATCCGCGCATCAGGCCGGTCGCGGACGAAGATCTCGAGCGTAGCGACGATAACAAGACCTCTGCGGTGCATTTCCTGCGTTTCGAGGTACCTGCGGAGCAGATCGCGGCACTGCAGTCCGGCGCCGAATTGGCCGCCGGCATCGATCATTCGAACTACCAGGTCGATGTGCGGCCTGTAGCCGACAATGTCCGGCGCTCGTTGCTTGGCGATCTGCAGCAATCCTGAATCCAGGCGGACGCATATCCCGCCGGATTACTGAAGCAGTGGCGCGGAAACGCGGCTAACGGCTATCATTGGGGCCGCTTCTAATCTCGCTTGGGGCAAACGAGTAGATGGGTAAACGCTACGATGCGGCCGACATCGAGGTCTTGAGTGGCCTCGAGCCGGTGCGACGACGTCCGGGTATGTATACGGACACCGCCAGACCGAACCACCTGGCGCACGAAGTGATCGATAACAGCGTCGACGAGGCGCTGGCCGGTTACTGCAAACGAATCGACGTAACGCTGCATGCGGACGGCTCGGTGGAGGTGGCCGATGACGGCCGTGGGATGCCGGTCGATAAACATCCCAAGGAAAAGATTCCTGGCGTCGAGCTTATCCTTACGCGGCTGCATGCTGGCGGCAAGTTCAACAAGGACAACTACCAGTTTTCCGGCGGCCTGCACGGCGTTGGCGTATCGGTCGTCAACGCATTGTCGAAGAACCTCGAGGTCTGGATTCGGCGCGACGGCAAGGAGTACAACCTGAGCTTTGCCGGCGGCAGGAAGCGCGGCCGGCTGGAAGTCGTCGGCAAGGTGGGCAAGGCAAACACGGGCACGACCATTCGCTTCTGGCCGGATCCAAAGTACTTCGACTCCGCGAAAATTTCTGTGTCTCGCCTGAAGCACACATTACGCGCGAAAGCGGTCTTGTGTCCCGGTCTCACGGTTCGGCTCCGAGTCGCGAAACCGAAAGAAAAGATCGAGTGGTGTTATTCGGGCGGGCTGGAAGAATACCTGCTGGAGGCGGTCGGGGACGTCGAGCATCTGCCGCCGGAACCCTTTGCCGGCAGCCTTGCGGCCACTCGAGAGGCGGTGGACTGGGCGCTTGTCTGGCGGACCTCTGATGGCCCGTCCGTGATGGAGAGCTACGTGAACCTGGTGCCAACACCACAGGGCGGCACTCACGTAAACGGCTTGCGCACCGGGCTCACGAATGCCTTACGCGAATTCTGCGATTTTCGCAGTCTGCTGCCGCGCGGCGTGCAGATCGTCCCTGAGGACGTATGGGACGGCCTCAGTTTCGTATTGAGCGCAAAGCTCGAGGATCCGCAGTTCTCCGGCCAGACGAAGGAGCGGCTGTCGTCGCGCGAATCCGCCGCGTTCGTTGCCGGAGTACTGAAAGACAGCTTTGCGCTGTGGCTCAACGGGCATCCTGAATCCGGCGACGCCATTGCGCAGCTTGCCATTAGCAAGGCCCAGGGCCGGCTGAAAGCTGCCAAGAAGGTCGTGCGCAAGAAAGTCGTCGCTGGACCGGCGTTGCCTGGCAAGCTCGCCGACTGCACGTCCCAGGAACCGGAGTTGTGTGAAATATTCCTGGTGGAAGGGGATTCTGCCGGGGGCTCGGCCAAGCAGGCGCGAGACCGCAACACGCAGGCGATCATGCCGCTGCGCGGCAAGATTCTGAACACCTGGGAGGTCGACACGACCGAAATCCTGGGGTCACAGGAAGTGCACGATATCAGCATTGCGCTGGGCGTTGATCCCGCCAGTCCCGATATCGGCAATCTTCGCTATCACAAGGTCTGCATACTCGCCGATGCCGACTCGGACGGTGCGCATATTGCCACGCTGCTGTGCGCGTTGTTTCTGCGGCATTTTCGCGAGCTGGTGCTGGCCGGGCATGTATACGTTGCCATGCCGCCGCTTTATCGCATCGACGTCGGCAAGGAAGTGCATTACGCGCTCGATGACGGCGAACGACAGGGCATTCTCGATCGCATCGACGCGGAGAAAATCAGAGGCAAAGTCTCGGTTACCCGCTTCAAGGGCCTGGGCGAAATGAGCCCGGCGCAATTGCGCGAGACCACCATGAATCGCGATACACGTCGTCTCGTGCAGCTGACGGTTAATGCGAAAGACAAGACGGACCAGCTCCTCGACATGCTGCTGGCGAAAAAGCGCTCGGCTGACCGTCGCAAATGGCTGGAAGAGAAAGGCAATCTTGCCGAGGTCTCCTGAGCGCAAGTCGAACAAGAGAATTTCACGATGCAAAATCAGCTCAACCTGGAAGGGGTCGAACAACTTCCGCTGAAGGAATACACGGAGAAAGCGTACCTCGATTATTCAATGTACGTCATTCTCGATCGTGCGCTGCCACAAATCGGCGACGGACTGAAGCCCGTGCAGCGCCGAATCATCTTTGCGATGAGCGAGTTGGGGTTGTCTGCCGGGCAGAAGCCAAAAAAATCGGCGCGAACCGTAGGCGACGTGATCGGCAAGTATCATCCACACGGGGACTCCGCCTGTTACGAAGCGATGGTCCTGATGGCGCAGGAATTCTCCTATCGTTATCCGATTGTCGATGGGCAGGGCAACTGGGGCTCGACCGATGATCCGAAATCATTCGCGGCTATGCGTTACACCGAGTCGCGCCTCAAGCCGTACGCGAAATCCCTGTTAAGTGAATTGGCTCAGGGCACCGTCGACTGGGTGCCAAACTTCGATGGCACGCTTGACGAGCCCGTCGTGCTGCCGGCACGCCTGCCGAACCTGCTCCTGAATGGCACCACCGGTATTGCCGTGGGACTGTCAACCGACGTGCCGCCGCATAACCTGAAAGAAACCGCCAGCGCACTTGTGCACCTGATCGACAATCCGAAGGCGACCGTTGCGCATCTCATGAAGCACATAAAGGGTCCGGATTTCCCGACGGGCGGCGAGCTGGTGTCGCCGCGGAGCGATATCAAGAAAATCTACAACACGGGCAGCGGCACGCTCCGCCTGCGCGCATCGTTCAAGCGCGAGAACGGCGATATCGTCATCGATTCACTGCCGTACCAGATCTCCGGCAGTAAAGTGCTGGAGCAGATCGCAGCGCAAATGCGCAACAAGAAGCTTCCCATGGTCGAGGATTTGCGCGACGAGTCCGACCACGAGGCACCGATTCGCCTGGTCATTACGCCGAAATCCAACCGGGTGGACGTGGACGAATTGATGTCACATCTTTTTTCCACGACCTCGCTCGAGCGTACCGTCCGAGTCAACATGAACATCGTTGCCCTGGACGGCCGGCCGCGCGAATTCAATCTCGTCAGCCTGCTCACGGAGTGGGTAAGGTTCCGGAAAGACACGGTCACCCGGCGTTTGAAACACCGGCTGCAGATCGTGCTGGACCGCTTGCACGTGCTCGACGGTCTGCTGATCGCGTATCTGAATATCGACGCGGTCATCAAGATCATTCGAACTGAAGACGAACCGAAACCGGTCCTGATGAAGCGCTTCAAGCTCAGTGATGTGCAGGCCGAGGCAATCCTGAATCTGCGTCTCAGGAATCTTGCGAAACTCGAGGAAATGAAGATTCGTGGCGAGCAGGACGAGTTGAGCGACGAGCGCAACCTGATCGAAACGACTCTGAAGAGCGCGGCGCGGCTCAAGTCGCTCATCAAGAAAGAAATCCTCGACGATACCGAGGCCTACGGCGACGACCGGCGAACCAGAATTGTCGAGCGTGAGGCGGCGCAGGCACTCGACGAAACACAGCTGGTCGCGAGCGAACCGGTCACCGTCGTGTTGTCGAAGCGTGGCTGGGCGCGGGCGGCCAAAGGCCATGATATCGACCCGAACTCATTAAGCTATAAATCCGGGGATAGCTTCCTCGCGGCCGCCAGGGGTCGCAGCAATCAGCTGGCGATGTTCATCGACAGCACGGGTCGCGTGTACAGTGTTCTCGCGCATATGTTGCCGTCGGCGCGCGGGCAGGGCGAGCCATTGTCGGGGCGCTTCAAGCCGCCGGATGCTGCGGAGTTTTGTGGCGCTATGATCGGCGATCCGCAAAGCAAGTGCTTGCTCGCCAGCGATGCCGGATACGGATTTATCGCAACTCTGGATGATCTCGTTTCACGCAACAAGGCCGGTAAGGCCATATTGCGTGTGCCCAAAGGCGGCCGCGCGGTCGTGCCCGCGCCGGTGCCGCCGGACTCGGAGTGCCTGATCGCCGCGGTCAGCTCGATCGGGCGGCTGCTGTTATTCGAAATGGACGATTTGCCGGAGTTGGCGAAGGGCAAAGGTAACAAGGTCATCAACATACCGGGCAAGAAGTTCCAGTCGGGTGAGGAAAGACTGGTCGCCGTTGCGGTCGTGCCGGAAGACGGCAATCTGCAAGTGCACACAGCAACGCGCACGATGACGCTCAGGTGGGACGATCTCGATGACTATTATGGCGAACGGGCACTGCGCGGTCGCTTTCTGGCGAAAGGCTGGAGAAAGGTCGTCAGGCTGTCTGCAGACCTGTAAATCTGCAGACAGCCTGGTACGGTTTTCCTGTCAGGAGGCCTTGATTTTCTTCGTGTCTACCCGGCCCGACTCGACTTCCATTTCCATGGTTTCGTCAGCGCCGCCAGCGGGCAGCAACTCGGTGTTGTCGTCCATGTAAGCCGTAGCGTCGAGATCCAGCTCTTCGTTGACCGCTTCGTCGATTGCCTCGAAATTCGCCGTCAGCTCCGCCGTGTTCTCCGGGTCCGGCGCGTGTGGAATTTCCGCCGTCGCGTCGAGCGGAGCCTTGTCTTCATCGATCGCCGGTACTTCGGACGTGGCATCCGCCATGCTGGGGATTGCGGCAGTCAATTCGTCTATTGCCGGGACTTGCGCCGTTGCGCCCGCGTCGAGCATCGGCATTTCGCCCGTTTCGTCCATCTCGAATACCGGTACCTGCGTGGTGCCGGCGTCTTCTACGGCTTGCACTTCGGCGGTTTCGTCGAAGTCCAGCGTAAAGTCCTCGTCGATGACCGGCATCTCGGCGGTTTCTGCGGACTTGCCTTTCGCATCCATTTGCTCGGCGAGTTCCACCGCGGCCCGTGCGATTTCCTCGTTGAGTGCCTGGGTCTGCGTGAATTCCTCTTCGTAGTCTTGCTCGAGAATCTTGTAATCAATTTCCTTGCTGAGTGTGTACATATCCGTGCCCAGCGCTTCGTCGTCGGCGTCCCGCGGAACCGCCATGAGGTCCTTGGCCGTCTCTTCCATATCGCCAACCGCATGCTTGGTTGCGTCGACGATCATGGAAAGGTCGTACTCGCCGGTTTCGTCGGAGGGCGGGATTTCGGTGTCCAGCGTCAGGTTTTCGCCGGTGCGTAACGCAGGGATAATGTCCGTGCGATCGGTTTTGTCTTCCGGCGGCACCTCGAGATGCACTTCGGCGATGGTATCTTCGGCCGAGGTGAAACCCAGGTCGTCGGCAACATCCATATCCGGTCCCGGCTGCAGGCCGGTTCCGATGCCGAGATCCGCATCGAGGGACATGGTGACGTCTTCGATCGCTGCGTCGTCGTACTGGTAGTCGACACCGGACACCAGGTCGTCGGCGTCGACATCGGCGACAGGCTCGACCCTTTTCGGTGCGACGGCTTCATCCGGCTGCCCTGCGGCGTCCGGATAGGCCGGCAGAGGTGCCGGGCGGCTGCCTTTGCGACGGCCAAACAACAGCAGCGCGGCAATCAGTGCGAGGCCAGCGCCGCCAAGCCAGAATAACCAGTTCCACGAGCTGCCGCCGTCCGCCTGCGGGGCGGTCGAAACGACGGGTGCAGTCTGAACCGGGTTGTCGATACGGGTGTCGGGTATGACCACCTCGGCAGCATCCGACGCCGCCTCGGCAGTTTCGTCGAGCGGCGTTACGAACGGATTGTCGCTATCCTGGATCGAGTCGACCGCGGGCGACTCCACCGTTTCCGGTACAGTGACTGTTGCTGAGTCGACGGGCGCAGGCGCCGTCGCGGTGGCGTCACTGAATTCTGCGCTTGTCTCTGCAGCACTGGCCGGTGAAGTCGTCGCGACACCTGTATAGGCGCTCGTCGAGTCGCTCGTGCGCATGGCACGCGTCGACTCCGTTGTTGCCGTGGTCGCAGCGACCGTCGGTGCGGTAGCGGCACCGGTGAAATTGGGTATGACAAGAACACTGCCTGCCTTGAGGCGATTCATGTCATTGTCGATAAACGCATCCCGATTCGCGTCGAAAATTGCATGTATGGCCGGCCACAGTTTGACGCCGCGGTTCTGAATCCGCGAGGCGATGCCGGACAACGTGTCGCCGGTCTGCACTTCGTAACTGCCGGACTGCGAGATCGGCGAACGATTGACGCGGACTGCTGCACGTTGTGGGCGCGGCTGCACGACTTCGTTGGCGCGCGGACTGATGATTGCCGGCGCCGTTGCCTGTTGCGATCGGGCCTCGGTCGATGACGCGGGGCTGAAGAGCAAGTTGTATTCACGCGCCAGGTTCGCCGTGTACGGACATTCGACCGATACCTGCATGGCAAGCATCGGCTCGCGTATCGGTGTCGATCCGGACAACAGAATTGTCGAACCCGCGACCTGGATCTGTGCCCGGCTGAGGTAGGTCAATCCGCTGGCGGAGGTGCCGGAGCGCAGGAAAATACAGTAGTCCCCGAGCGTTTCGTTCGGATTCAGGGCTACCGCAATACTCGCCCTCAATGGCTGACCCAGTGCGGACTGCAGCTGCAGTTCACCGAGTTCCAGTGCGCCTGCCGGCATGGACGCGAGACTGCACGCGCTCCCTGCCGCAATCAGTGCGGGAATGAGTATTTTACGGTCGGTCAATGTGTCACGTGATGAATTATTGTTTTTCTTCTTCGATGATGCGTTCACAAGCATTCTCTCCGATATGCGCGCCTGGCCTGTCCATAGAAATTCGCTTTCTGGAATAGATCACAATGGATCAGCGAATCGGCATTAGTTATTGAATTTAGTAATTCGCACGGACCACTGTAAACGTACTGGATTCATGTTTGGGCGATTAATCGCCAAACAGGGCGATGTAGCAGCAAATGTGTGAAGTTAGTCACACTTTTCCGTCCGGTTGGTTTAACTTAAAAGTCACGCGAATTTACAAAGCGCAGCGACTTGCGCAATCGGCCAACAGTCATCGTTATCGGGTGCCGATAGCCTCAAGGGTCGTCGGGGCAACGTCGATTGTCTCCTGCAGCACGACTTCCGGTTCATGCACGTAATGGCCCTGCATATAGTGAACGCCCAGCTGAAACAGCACGGCCATTGCGTTGGCGTTTTCGACTCGTTCGGCGATGGTTTCGATTCTGCGCTGCTCAGCGGCCTGGCAAACAGTGCGCACGCTGTCCTGCATATTCGTGTCCGTGGTCAGGGAATGCATCAGTTCCCCGTTGATCTTGATGTAGTCGGGCTTCAGGATATCGAGTATCTGCAAGCGGTTCTGATCGACGCCGTAATGTTCGATTGCGAACGCAACGCCGATATCACGTAGTCGATCCGCCGTAAATTTAGTTTGTTTGATAAATTTTGCCGCATCCTGTTCGGGGATTTGCAGGCACATGCGGGTCGGCTCGAATGTCTGCCGGGCGAACTCCTGCTTCATCCAGTCCGTGAGTGACGGGTCCTGTATGGACTGGCGCGACAGTCGTACGAATACCCGGTCGGCGGAATTATTGTCACAAAATCTTGCGGAGGCCGTGATGATCCACCGGTCCAGGGTTTTCATCAGGTTGTTTCTTTCCGCGGCTGGCAGAAATTCGGATGGCAGCACCGCGTTATTCTGTTCGTCGATCATACGCACAAGCATGTCGCACATTTCGATCGAGTCATTGCGCAAGCCGGCAATCGGGAGTTGTGCAAGCCGGAAGCGGTTCTCCATCAACGCTGCCTTGATGCGCTTGACCCAGATCTTGTCGTACCTGCGCATGCGCGTGTCCACGTCCGTCGACTCTTCGAGAACTGCGGTATTTCCGCCTTTCTTTTTTCCCTGCTGGTGTGCGTTGGCTGCAGCCGTAACCAGTTCGTCCAGGCTGGAGTAGGCGCCGCTGACTCCGCACACACCAACGGTGCAGGTAACGGCAAGTTCCTGCTGGCCGATCCGGAATGTGAGGCCGTTAACGTAGTCCACGAGTTGCTGAGCCCATACCTTGCCGTCACGATCGCTGCCGCGCTCCAGCAGCGCCATGATGACCGTGCCCTCGAAACGGCCCGCCACGTCGCGCGGGTGCAGGCGCTTGCGGATCTCCTCAGCCAGTAATGCGATTACGTCTTCACTGGCAACTACGCCGACCTTGTTCTTGACTTCGGAGAAGTCATCGATCTTGATGAACGTCAGAACGTGAGTACCGGACTTCGGTTTTCGCTTCAGCCGTTTAACCATGCGCTCAAGAAACTGTGTGCGATGAAATAAAAGTGTCGTTGGATCGCGCTTGAGTGCGTCGTGCACGAGCTTGGTTGGCTCTTCGGTTTTTCTCTTTGGCTTACCGATTTTGATTTGAACGCAATCGCTGCCGTCATGCTCGGTGAGCTGAAACTCCAGCTCCAGCGATTGCGCCTGGCCATGGGTGCTGCGTGGTTTGACCGCGAGCTTTTCCCCGCGTCGCCATTTTCCTTTGCTGGTTGCGACAATGGCCCCTTTTATTGCGGCGTGGCTTTCAGCTTCGAAGTTATCCATGATCGGAAGGCCGACGAAATCGCTGCGCTTGCGGGCCTCGAACAGTTTCAACCATGACTCGTTGATTTCGGCGACGATACCCTCCTGTACGAGCGCAATTGCAAACGTCGAGCCCTGCATGAAGTCCTGGAGTTGCCGCCGATAAACGGTGGCTGAATTGAGAGTTGAGTTGAGTGCTTTTTCCACGCGGAATGCGCGCAGTTCTCGCAGCACGACGGCACGCAGGCGGGAACGATTTTGCAGGGACACGAGATCGACCGCGCCGTCGCGCATGACGGACTGTATCGCGGCCTCGCTGACCTTGCTGGAGTAAACGATTATCGGCAGTTCCGGCAGGAATGCGTCTTTCTGTTTGACGATCTGACGGACAGAATCGCAGTATCCGCCACCGTTCAGCAGGATGAGTTCGATCGACCCCGAATGAAGTGCATCGGCGAATTGCTGTGGATTCGCGATCCACTGGCAGTGGGCGGCTTGTCCGGCGTCTCGCAACGTACCATTGATGACTTCGACGTCGTCCTGGTTACGCGTCAGGACCGCGATCGAAATTCCCTGGTGTTCAGTCAAATCGCTATCCTTGGCATGGTATAGAGCCTGCGATCAGTGCAGGCCCCGATTATGCGAACAGGCAATTTTATACAATGCCTCCAGCCTAGTCCCAGCGAGCGTCACAAAACGTGACCGGCATCAAATTATTGCTGTGCCTGGTCAATAACGCGGCAAGAGTCAGTGCCCATGCGGCTTTCGGCCATGCGACGGGGCTGACGGCCGGGCCTGTCAGCAGGTATGATGTTGCCTCCTTACGGCGTGGCTACAGCGGCGTCGAAGCCGCCGCATGCCCAGCGCAGGAGTCCAATGGCACATTACAGCACTAACGAGTTTCGCTCCGGTTTGCGTCTTCTGATCGATGGCGATCCCTGCATTATCGTGGAGAATGAATTCGTCAAGCCGGGCAAGGGTCAGGCGTTCAATCGCGTGCGCCTGAAGAATCTGAAAACCGGGCGCACCGTCGAGAAGACGTTCAAGTCCGGCGAAAGCGTCGAAGCGGCAGATGTCATGGACACCGAGATGCAGTATCTATACAGCGATGGGGAATTCTGGCATTTCATGACGCCGGATACCTTCGAGCAGTATGCCGCTGACGGCAACGCGGTCGGCGAGGCGGCGCAATGGCTGAAGGAACAGGATATGTGTCAGATCACATTGTGGAATGGCACGCCGCTGATCGTCGAGCCGCCAAATTTCGTCGAGCTGGAAATCGTCGAGACCGACCCGGGCGTGCGCGGTGACACAGCAAGCGGCGGCGTAAAACCGGCATCCTTGTCAACCGGTGCTGTCGTCAGGGTGCCATTGTTCGTCGAGCAAGGTGAAGTTATCCGCGTCGATACGCGCTCCGGCGAATACGTGTCGCGGGTCAAATAAAACCCGCGCCCGGATCGAAGTTCTCCAGCGCCGAATCAACGAACGTGTCGCATAGCGACTCTACGCCGGATTGATCGAGGCCGGAGAAGCGGCCGGGTGTCGGGCTGTCGATATCCAGCACGCCAAGCACCGCACCCGCCACAACCAGCGGCACGACCAGTTCGGATCGTGACGCCGGATCGCAGGCAATATGTCCGTCAAAGTCATGCACATTATCGACGCGCAGCGTCGTTGCCTGTGCGGCGGCGCTGCCGCAAACGCCCTTGCCGAGGGGAATGCGGACGCAGGCCGGCTTGCCCTGAAACGGACCGAGCACCAGCTCGTCGCCGCGCAGAACATACACGCCGAGCCAGTTGATATCCGGTAAATCGTCGAACAACAACGCAACAAAATTCGCCGTGTTTGCCAGGCGGTTCGATTCGCCATCAAGCAAGGCACGCAACTGTCGTTGCAGCATGTCGTAATCAACCTCGCTTCGCTTGTCAGTCATTGCCTCGCCCTTCGAACGCGATCGACACGACGTCGCGAATGTGCCGCGCCTGCGTATTGATCATCAACAAGCGATCGAAGCCCACCGCGACGCCGGCGCAGGGCGGCAAGCCGTGATCCATCGCCGCCAGCAGGTTTTCGTCCAGTGGCCTGGTTTGAGCGTCCGCCAATCGGCGCTGCTCCTGGTCACGCAGAAAGCGCCGCCTTTGCTCGTCGGCGTCGGTGAGTTCGACGTAGCCGTTCGCCAGTTCAACGGGACCGAAAAACACCTCGAAACGATCGGCAAGTGCGGGATCGTCCGGGCATAGCCGCGACAATGCAGCCTGGCTCGCCGGATAGTGGTGCAGTACGGTCAATGCGTTGGACGGAAACGCGGCGGCTACGTTGCGTGCCAGGATCAGGTCGAGCCAGGCGTCGCGGTCATCGCCAATGCTCCGCATCAGCGAATCGTCGGCCTTGGCGATTCGCGCGAGTTCATTTGATTGCGCGTCGCCCGGATCGACACCGGCGAACCGAAGAAACGCATCGCGGTAACTGATCTGTTGCAACGGCCGCAGCAAATGCCGGTCATCGATGAGCGTGCTGATCAGACCGACCGCATCATCAATAATCTGCTGCAGTCCGAAGCCGTGGCGATACCATTCGATCATCGTGAATTCCGGCTGGTGCCTTGCGCCGCGCTCTCCGTCACGAAACACCTTGCCGATTTCGAAGATATCGGGGTAGCCGGCAGCCAGCAGGCGCTTCATCGGATACTCCGGCGATGTCCGCAGAAACAATGGTCCACCCTCAGCGCATTGCGCACTGACGTGCATGCTTTCGAGATGTGGGTCGCTGACAGCGCTTGCCGACAACACAGGCGTCTCTACTTCCAGCACGTCGCAATTCGCGAAGTAATGCCGCGCCGCGCTGAGCATCCAGGCCCGCGTCCGCGCCGTCGCGTGTCCCGCGCCTGGCTTCCAGCCGTCGCTCGCGTTGATTCCGGACGCGCTCACGCGAGTTCCCGGCCAATGGCCTCGCCCATGCGCAGTGTATTGCCGGCAGCCAAACCGGCATCCCACGTTACCCGGTTTCGTGGGAACAGCAGTATTACCGTCGATCCCATATTAAACCAGCCCAGCAGTTCGCCTTTTTTTATCTGCGCCCGCTGCGCGTCGGGGTCCAGCGTCAGGTCCTGCACGACTCCCCGCCGCACAGGGCGGATTTCACCCGTCCAGTTCGTGGTTATGCTGCCAACGTTCAGCGCTCCGACAAACAGCAGCATCATTGGTCCGCGCGCAGTATCGAAATGCATGATCAGCCGTTCATTGCGGGCGAAGAGTTCGGGCAACAAAGAGACTGTTGCCACGTTGACACTGAACAGATCACCGGGGACGTAACGTGCCCGTCGCAACTGCGCGTCGACCGGGCAATGCACCCGGTGATAGTTATGCGGCGCCAGGTAAATAGTAGCGAACTTGCCGCCGTCGTAGGCGGTCGCATCGTCAATGTCGCTGGCGAGCAGGTCGGCGAGTTCGTAGTAGCGTCCTTTCGCTTGCAACAGCTGTCGTTCCTGTATGTCGCCGGCTGCGCTCACGGTGCCGTCAACCGGGGAAACGACAGCCTCAGCCGCCACCGGCCGCGACCCCGGTTTCAAAGAGCGCGTGAAAAACGCGTTGAAATCGGCGTAGCCTTCAGGCACCGCGTCCGCAGCCTCGTCCGTATCGACTCCGTAAGTTTTTGCGAACGCGCGGATAAGCAGATTCTTGAAGCTGCGCAAGCGGATACGCGTCAGCCGGTAGACGATCGCGGTGATAAAGTGCTTGGGAAGCATGTACTGCAGCAGCAAAAACGCGCGCGCGCGAACGGCGTCGAGCATGGCTACACCTCGCCGCCAGTTGTTGGCTGTCGCGATGCGAGCGGTGCATTGATGATTAGCAAACCGCCGCCATTGAAATGCAACTCGAGCGTTACGGTCTGTCCCGGGATCAGGCCTTTTTCGGGTTCCAGCAGCATCAGGTGCAGGCCGCCACTGGCCAGCGTTACCTGGTCGTTTGCCGGAATGGCCAGCGACTCCAGTCGTGACATGCTCGCTACGCCGTCCACCAGGGAGGTCCGATGGATTTCCACCCGGGCGAACTCCGGGCTCGTGAACTTCTCTATGACAATCGGTGCTGTCGAGCTGTTACTGATCGACATGTATGCCGTCGACACCGCCCGGCCCGGCAACGGGGCGGTTACCTGCAGGCCCTCTACCAGCAACGCCGGGCCGGGTTCGCTGCAGGCGGCGAGCAGCAGGACCGTGAGCAGACAGGCAGACAGGCACTTCATCGTTGAGCGATGACGACCGACAGGTCGCGAGCGACCGCTTCGACCGTCAGTGGAGACGCAAGCACGGCGTGCAACTCGGCATCCGGATTGATGAGCAATACGGCGGTTGAGTGGCTGACGTTGTAGTTCCCGTCAGTTGCCGGGTCCTTTTGAAAGAAAATTCCAAGGTGACCGGTGAGAACGAGTAGTTGTTCCATGCTGCCGGTGGCGCCCGCTATACCGCTGCCGAAATAGCTGACGTACTCGGCGAGAATCTCGCCGCTGTCCCGATCCGGATCGACACTTATTAATACGATTCGTGGCAATGCCGCGGAGTTCTGCTGCCCGGCCAGCTGTGCCCGCGCCATGGCGAGCTTCTGCAGCGTGTTCGGACAAATATCCGGGCAGTGGGTGAATCCGAAGAACAGCAGCGTCCAGGCGTCGCGCAGCGAATCGCGCGTGAACGCCCTTCCATCGTGCAACACCAGTTCGAAATCGGGCAACGCCCGGGGCTCCGGCAACAGCGTCGCCGTCACCTGCGGTTGCGACGGGCTGCAGGCCGCGAGGGCGAGAGCGCTGCCCAGCACGACACACAGGATCAGATTTCTGCTGCACGATTCCATCGTCAGGCGATTCTACAGCGATTGCGTGCTAAATTTCGCAGCCTTCAAGCGTCACTGCGCCGTTATGGTCGATCCGGAAAAACACAAGACGAGCAGCTGCACGGTGGCCGACCTGATTCGTGAAATCAGCAGCCGCTTCGAACGGGCGACGCTGGAATACGGGCACGGCACCGATAACCCGCTGGACGAAGCGGCATACCTCGTCTTCGGTGCTCTCGACCTCGATCATTCGCAGGCCGAAATGGCCTATACCAGTGAAGTTGACGAGCAGGATGCCGGGCGCATACGGGCACTTGCGCGACGCCGCATCGACGAACGTATCCCGGTAGCCTACCTGCTCGGCCGCGCGTGGTTTGCCGGACTCGAGTTTGCGGTCGATTCGCGCGTTCTGGTGCCTCGCTCACCGATCGCCGAGCTGATCCTGGACGGCTTCAGGCCGTGGTTGCCAGACCGCGAGCCGGCGCGTGTGCTCGATATCGGCACAGGCAGCGGCTGTATCGCCATTGCTACGGCACTGCGCTTCCCGCAGGCGCGCGTGGATGCGGTCGATATTTCCGCTGAGGCGTTGTCGGTGGCGCGAACCAATGTCCGGCGGCACGGCGTCGAGGACCGTGTGCGGCTCATCGAGTCCGACCTTTTCGCGGGTTTGAGCGACGATCGCTATGACCTCATCGTAAGCAATCCACCGTATGTCGATGCGGGCGAGATGGCGGCGCTGGCGGAAGAGTTTCGCCATGAGCCGTCACTCGGCCTGGCGAGCGGGTCCGATGGTCTGGATTCAACCGTAGCGATCCTGCATGATGCAGCGAAATTCCTGCATCCGGAGGGAATCCTGGTTGTCGAAGTTGGCAACAGCCGGGAGGCGCTGGAGCGGCGGTTTCCGCGGGTGAGTTTTGTCTGGCCCGAGTTTGCGCTGGGCGGCAGCGGTGTTTTTGTGCTCACCCGCAACGACCTGGTCGCGAATGCGGGGTCGATTCATGTGTAGCAGGGCAGATTGGTGATATGTCGGGCAACAGCTTCGGGCGCTTATTCGTAGTGACGACTTTTGGCGAGAGCCATGGGCCGGCGCTCGGCTGCGTCGTTGACGGCTGTCCGCCTGGACTGCCGCTGTCGGCCTCTGACATACAGACCGATCTCGAACGGCGGCGGCCCGGCAAGTCGCGACACACGACGCAACGCAACGAAGCCGACGAAGTCGAGATTCTTTCCGGCGTATTCGAGGGTCAAACGACGGGTACTCCGATCGGGCTCGTCGTTCGTAACACCGACCAGCGGTCGCGCGACTACGGCGACATCAAGGATAAGTTCCGCCCGGGGCATGCTGACTACAGCTATCAGCAAAAATACGGGATTCGTGACTATCGCGGTGGCGGACGCGCGTCGGCGCGCGAGACGACCATGCGCGTCGCGGCCGGCGCAATCGCAAGAAAATACCTGGCAGAAAGGCTGGGCGTGACCATCCGTGGCTACCTGGCGCAGCTGGGCCCCATTACGCTTGCGGCCGGGCAGCTCGATGCGACGGACGACAATCCGTTCTTTTGCGCGGATCCGGCGCGGCTGGGGGAACTGGAGTCTTTCATGGACGAGCTGCGTGAAACCGGCGATTCGATTGGCGCCAAAATCAGTGTACTGGCGCAAAACGTGCCACCCGGACTCGGCGAGCCGGTGTTCGACAAGCTGGAGGCTGCGCTGGCGCATGGCCTCATGAGTATTAACGCGGTCAAGGGTATCGAACTCGGCGCGGGGTTCGCGGCGATAACGCAGCGCGGCAGCGAGCATCGCGACGAGATGTCGCCGGATGGTTTCGCAAAGAACGATGCGGGCGGCACACTGGGCGGCATTTCGTCAGGGCAGGATATCCTGGCCAGCATTGCCCTGAAGCCGACCTCGAGCATCTCGGTCCCGGGCCAGACCATCGACAGGGAAGGAAAGAGTGTCGATATCGTAACCGCTGGCCGGCACGACCCTTGCGTCGGGCTGCGGGCCACGCCAATCGCCGAAGCCATGGTGGCGCTCGTTCTGATGGATCATTATCTGCGGCATCGGGCACAGAATGCGGACGTCGCCGTTTCGACGCCCGCGCTCAAGGGCCGCTAACACGCCAGCCGTCGATTTCTTGATGAACAATTACAAAGGTCAGCTGTAAACATGTCAGACCGATTGAATATCGCGGTCGTCGGCGCCACCGGTGTCGTCGGCGAGGCAATGCTGCAAATTCTCGCGCAGCGGCGTTTCCCCGTGGGTGACGTGTACGCGCTTGCCAGCGAGCGCTCCGTCGGCAAACGCGTCGAGTTCGGCAAGCAATCGCTGGTCGTGGAAAATCTGTCCGAATTCGACTTCTCGAAGGTCCGGCTGGGCCTGTTTTCGGCGGGTGCGTCGATATCCGACGAATTTGCCCCGAAGGCGGCTGCCG
Source organism: Gammaproteobacteria bacterium (assembly GCA_018677555.1). GTDB lineage: Bacteria > Pseudomonadota > Gammaproteobacteria > Steroidobacterales > Woeseiaceae > JAHHOT01. The sequence goes on from JAHHOT010000016.1 coordinate 17,518, forward strand.
CCGGCTGCGTGGTCGTGGACAATACCTCGCGATTCCGTTACGACGAGCAGATCCCGCTGGTCGTACCGGAAGTCAATCCGGAGCGCATTGCGGATTATCCTGCAGCGGGCATTATCGCGAACCCGAACTGCTCGACCATCCAGATGGTGGTGGCGCTGAAGCCGATACACGATGCTGTCCGCATTCGGCGGGTCAATGTCGCTACCTACCAGGCGGTGTCCGGCGCCGGGCGCAGTGCCGTCGAAGAACTCGCGCGCCAGACTGCAATGCTGTTGAATGGCAGACCTCTCGAAATTACAGGGCCGCACAAACAAATTGCGTTTAATGCTATCCCGCACATCGACACGTTTCAGGAAAACGGGTATACCCGTGAAGAGATGAAGATGGTGTGGGAGACGCACAAGATCATGGGCGACGACACGATCGCCGTGAATCCTACTGCGGTGCGCATTCCCGCGTTTTTCGGGCATTCCGAGGCAATCCATATCGAGACCGAGAACAAGATTTCGGCGCAAGAAGTACGCGAATTGTTGCGCAATGCGCCAGGCATCGAGCTGCTCGACGGGCGCGAAACCGGCGCCTATCCGACCGCGGTGACGGAAGCCTCAGGCAACGACCCTGTATATGTCGGTCGAGTGCGCGAAGACATCAGTCATGCGCAGGGCATAAACATGTGGGTAGTGGCGGACAATATTCGTAAGGGTGCGGCGCTAAATAGCGTCCAAATAGCTGAAATATTGGCCAAAAACTATTTATAAGCTATAGTTCACCACCTGTACGGGCGGGCGTCTTCGAACCGGGATCGTGTCTCCAATTCGGCGTGTCTGACTGCACATGGGGTGCCGGAGAATCAAAGTATGTCGTTAAGACTGAATCGCATATGGCTGCTGCCAGCGTTGCTCATTGCCGGCGAAAGCTGGGCGCTGGGTCTGGGCGATATTCGGTTGAGCTCTGCGCTGAACGAGCCGCTGCGTGCGGAAATCGAACTGCTCTCGGCGACCCCGGAAGAATTGGCAAACCTGGATATCCAGCTCGCGTCGCAGGACACGTTCGAACGCTACGGCATCGATCGGCCTCTGTATCTCACCAGCATGGTTTTCGATGTCGTGAAGAGCGGCAGCGCAGATGGCAACCTCATCCGCGTGACGACGCCGCAGCCGGTCTCCGAACCGTTCGTAACATTTCTGATCGAAGCAGTCTGGTCTCGCGGGCGTTTGCTGCGCGAATATACGTTGCTGCTCGATCCGCCAACGTTCGCGCCGGCACCGGCGCAACAGTCGACGCAGACACTGGCTGCACCGCGCCAGGCAGCACCTGCCGACAGCGGCACCATCCAGCGGCCAGCACCGCAAGCTGCACCGCCGCCACGCAGCAGTGCGGCGCCTGCGCCGCGCCAGGCAGCGCCGTCGCCGCGTGACACCGGCCCGTTCGATACCACTGACGGTGGCAATTACCGTGTGCGCCGCGGCGACACCTTGTGGGCAATTGCACAGCAGGTCCGGCCTGACGAACGTCTGAACACCAATCAGACGATGATCGCCATTTACGAACAGAACCAGCAGGCCTTCGCCGGCAACATCAACCGCTTGTCCGCCGGCGCGATGCTCAGAATTCCGAGTGCTGACGAGATATTCCGCATCAGCCGTGGCGAAGCGCTTGACGAAGTCCGCCGCCAGACGGCCGAGTGGTCATCCGGCAGCCCCGCGCCGCGCAGCGGGCCGAGCCTGACGCTCGTTCCGCCGGAAAGCGATACCTCGTCCTTTGCGGGCACCGTTAGCCAGACCAGCACGAGCGATCCCGGCGCCGACGCGGCAGCGCGGGCGAGGATCAACGAACTCGAACAGAGAATCGCCGAACAGGAATCGTTGCTCGAGATCCGCGACAACGAACTTGCAATGCTGCGCGAAGAGCTGGCCCGCATCCGCAATGAGGGCCTAACGGCGCCGGATACCGCACCGACCGACATCGACGAAACCGACATGGCGGAAGAACCGGTCGACGATATAGACGGAATATTTGCCGAGGACCCCGATGAATTCGGCGCCGGGCAGGATCCGGTTGCCGATGCGGGCGAGGAACAGCCGGCCGAGCCGGCGCAGGACACGACGCCCGCGCCGACGGTGGTTTCTACACGGCCGAGCCGCGACGAGGGTATCGTCGACAAGATTCTCGGTTTTCTTACCAGTACCTGGGGGCTGATCGGCGCTGCATTGCTGGTCGTTCTCGGCATCCTGGTATGGTTCGCGAAACGCGCGGGCCGCGACGATATCGAGTCGACCGGCGTGTGGGACGCGCTCGATGCTGACGAGGTTGCGGACGAAAATCTCGATTCGACCGAGCGCCTGCGCGCACTCGCACGTGAGGACGACGAGGCGATCGTCGTGGTCGAACAGGGCACGACACCGCGTGAACCGACCATTGAGCCCGAGCTGTCCGGCACATTTGAAGCAGAAGCGCCGGCAGAAGCGCCGCCAATAGACGTCGCGGCTTCCGGGGACACCGACACCAGCCGTTCGCTCGAGGATACGTTCAGCAGCGATACCGCGATCAATCTCGACCAGTCCGATCCGATTGCAGAAGCGGATTTTCACATGGCCTACGGGCTTTACGACCAGGCGGCCGACCTGATCAATGGCGCGCTGTCGATCGAGCCGGAAAGGCAGGACTTGCTGGCAAAGCTCAGCGAAATCTATTTTGTGTGGGGCAATCGGGACGGCTTCATCGAGGCTGCGCAGCGCCTGCGTGCGGCGGTCAATGACGACCGGGACCCGGCATGGGACAAGGTTGTCATCATGGGACAGCAAATTGCCGGCGATCACGAATTGTTTGAGGGCGCGGTCGCCGGAAGTGCCACGGCGGTCGACCTGTCTTTCGACGGAGCGATGGATGAGCCGAGTGCGCTGGACATCGACTTCGCCGGCAGTGGGCCCGACGGCAGCGTCAGCGACGTCATCGACCTCACTGCCGAAAGCGGCGAAGTCGAGGGCGTTGACCTCGAGGCCAGCGGTATCGATTTCCCGTTCGGTGATGACACGACCTCGGCATCGGTCACTGCCGAGATGCCCAATCCGTCCGGCGCGGAGGAAACCAGCAATGCCCCCACGCTGGATCAGTTTGCGATGGACGGTGCAGACGAGACGGCGGAGGCGCCGTCAATAAGCGGTTCCGACAGCACAATCGAGACACCCACCATCGAGCAGCAGTTCGAAAGCCTGGAATCGACGTCCGAGTTGCCGGCACTGAGTGAAAATGACGAGGGTCTCGCGGAATTTGCCAACTTCGACGACGACAAGTCGCCCGCCGATGCCACGGCAGAGATCAACCTGGATGACCTGGGCCTCAATCTCGATGAGCTGGCGGATTCCGACCTGGTCGGCGACATCATTGACGATGACGACATCGCAATGGAGGGAGAAGGACTGGACACGACCGGCAAGAATCCGCAGGTCGACGATTTGCCGGAATCGACCGGTATTCATTCCGAGGACGATGTCGCGTCGGCCCTGCAATCAACCAGCGAGATGCCTGGCCTGCGGGATCGTACCGGCGAGAACACGATGTTCGACGACGACGACGGCGACGTTACGGTCGACCAGAGCCTGCTCGACGCCACGGGTCAAACGCAGGTGCTCAGTGAGGACATGATCGTCGACTCCCTCTCGGATGACGAGCAAACCATGATGGCGCCGGGTCCGGATGATGCGGCGGGCGACGCGGAAACGCTGCTTGCCTCGATGGACGATGAGGATGAGGATGCAGATGCGGATTTCGACTTCGCCAAGACGGAAGCGCTGCCCAAAGACAGCTTTTCCGGCGACGACGAAACCGCAGAGTCGCCTGGCATGGCGGGTGTAACCGACATGGATCTTGACCTGGATGACCTTACCGCGGCTCTCAAGGTCAGTGCGCTCGGCGATACGGTCGATCAGCCGCGCGATGACGCCACGGTCGAACACCCTCGCTTTGCCGGCAATCGCGATGTCGACCTGGACGTTGGCGACCTCGGAGCGCTGCAAGACGACCCGACCCAGGCGATGTCGCCGGACGAGGTATCCGGTGACCTGCACGATGCGCGGACCATGACCGAGGTTGGCACCAAACTCGATCTGGCGCGAGCCTACGTCGATATGGGCGATCCGGAAGGTGCGCGCAGCATCCTGCAGGAAGTGCTGGAAGAAGGCGACGAAGCGCAACGACAGCAGGCCCAGCAGCTTCTGGACACCTTACCGTCCTGATCGCAGCCTGCCGCCCGAAGCCCTGACTTGCCGGTCCCGGCATTGGACCATCAGTCAACCGCATGCGAATCGCAATCGGCATAGAATACGACGGTACTGCGTATAACGGCTGGCAACGGCAAAAAACCGGTACCGGCGTGCAGGAGCTGGTTGAAAATGCGTTGTCGAGCGTGGCCAATGAGGCCGTTGAAGTCGTATGTGCGGGGCGTACGGATGCCGGGGTGCACGCGACCGGCCAGGTCATTCACTTCGATACGCGAATCAGCCGCAGCGAGCGGGGCTGGCTGCTGGGCGCCAACAGCAACCTGCCGGCGGATATCAATGCACGCTGGGTGAGCCTGGTCGGCGAGGATTTTCATGCCCGCTATGCCGCGACCTCGCGGACCTATCGCTACCTGATCCTGAATCGCCTGACGCGTTCCGCGCTCTACCGCCACCGCGCGTGGTGGGTGCATCAGCCGCTCGACGAGGGATTGATGCAGCACGGCGCCGGGTACCTGCTCGGTGAGCACGATTTCTCGGCGTTTCGGGCGGCTGGCTGCCAGGCATCAACAGCCGTGCGCAAAATTTTCGCGGTCACCGTCAGGCGACAGCACGATTGGGTCAGCATTACCCTCACGGCCAACGCCTTCCTGCAGCATATGGTCCGCAATATCGCCGGGTTGCTGACGGCCATCGGCAACGGTGGCGAAAAACCGGACTGGGCGGCGAGGGTGCTGGCGAGTCGTGACCGAACTGCCGGCGGGGTTGCGGCACCGGCGCATGGACTCACCCTGGTTTCGGTTGACTATCCCGCCCAATTTGCCCTGCCGGACACTGCGGATTTCCTGTCCCCCGACGGACCGGCATAGGTCCGGCCGGTCCGGCATCTCCCGCCGCGGGCTTAAAATTCGTGATCGTCGCATCATATCGTTTATGATTTGCCACTATGAGCTGGTTCGAGAAACTGATGCCGTCGCGCATCAGCACGGAAAAGCGTACGCGCTCCGTGCCGCAAGGCGTGTGGATCAAGTGCGCGAAATGCGATGCGCAGCTGTACCGCACGGAACTGGAGCGCAACCTGTACGTGTGCCCCAAATGCGATCATCACATGCGCATCGGTGCGCGCGAGCGGATCGAGGTGTTTCTTGACGATGAAAGTCAGGAGGAGATTGGCGCCAACCTGGAGCCCCTGGATCCGTTGAAGTTTCGTGACAGCAAGCGATATCGCGATCGGCTTTCGCAAGCGCAAAAAAGCACCGGTGAAAAAGATGCCCTGGTCGCGATTGCCGGCAAGTTACTGGGCCGCCCTGTGGTCGTGTGCGCGTTCGAGTTCAAGTTCATGGGTGGATCGATGGGGTCGGTCGTTGGCGAGCGATTCGCCCGGGCGGCGCGTCACAGCGCCGAACACGAAATTCCGCTGATCTCGTTTTCGGCAAGTGGTGGGGCGCGTATGCAGGAGGCCTTGTTCTCCCTGCTGCAAATGGCGAAAACGTCCGCCGCGCTCGCCGTGCTCGGTGAAAAACGAATTCCGTTCGTGTCCGTGCTGACCGATCCGACCACTGGCGGCGTATCGGCCAGCCTCGCGATGCTGGGTGACGTCAACGTAGCGGAACCCAGAGCGCTGATCGGATTTGCGGGTCCGCGCGTCATCGAACAGACAGTCCGGCAGAAACTGCCGGAGGGTTTCCAGCGCAGCGAGTTTCTGTTGGCGCACGGTGCCGTTGACATGATCGTGGACCGGCGGGAAATGCGCGAGCAGATCGCCGATCTGCTGGCGAAGTTTGCGCATCAGCCGCGACCCGCCGCCTGACCAACCGCAGCCAGTGAGCCATCCGGGTTCATTCCAGACGCTGGCCGAATGGCTCGCCTGGCTCGAGACGCTGTCCCCGAATGAAATCGAGCTGGGGCTCGAGCGCGTTGACGCAGTTCTGGCGAGACTGTGCCTCGAACTGACCGAGCGTGTCGTGCACGTTGCCGGGACCAATGGCAAAGGCTCCTGTGCGGCGATGCTCGAGGGTCTTCTTATCGCCGGCGGCGATCGTGTGGGCTGCTATACGTCTCCGCATGTTTTCGAATTCAATGAGCGAATTCGCGTGGACGGCAGGAATGCCACCGACGCTGCCATTGTGCAGGCACTGGAAACCGTCGAGTCAGCGCGCGATGGGGTGCCGCTGACGTATTTCGAATATTCGACACTTGCCGCGCTGTGTTTGTTTGCCGACAACGATTGCTCGGCACTGGTGCTGGAGATCGGCATGGGCGGCAGGCTGGATGCTGTCAATGCGATCGAGCCGCTGGCGGGCCTGATCACCAACGTGGCCCTGGACCATTGCGACTGGCTCGGCAACGATGTCGAGACCATCGCGCGTGAAAAGGCCGGCATCATGCGGCACGGAAAACCGCTCGTATTCGGCGCGCTGGAACGACCTGTGGCGATTGATGAGGCGGCGGACGCCACGGGCGCACGGCTTTATTGTGCTGGCCGGGATTTCGCGGTGGAAAGCGCCGCCGGCGGCAGCTGGAGCTACCGCGGCCTGCGTACGCGTATTCCGCATCTGGCCGCGCCAGCATTGTTCGGACAATCTCAGCTTGGTAACGCCGCGGCGGTGCTGGCGGTACTCGAAACGCTGTCGATGGGGTATGAACTGTGCGCGGCAACCATCAACGACGTTTTCGCCGGCCTGAGCCTGGCGGGTCGTTTTCAGCGGATATCGTCGGCGCGCCACTGGGTTCTCGACGTTGCCCACAATCCGCATGCGGCGCATGCGCTCGCTGCCAATCTCCGCGAGGACGGTGCTCCGCGGGAACGGATCGCTATCATTGGCGCGTTGCTCGACAAGGACCCCGAGGGCATCGTGGCCGAACTGGCACCACTGGTCGACCGCTGGATTGCCGTGTCCGCAGCGGCCGCGCGCGCCATACCGGCGAACCAGCTCGCGGCGCGAATTGCTGCGGTCTGCGGCAAGCCCTGCCTCGCGGCAGATTCGCTGGAAGAGGCCCTGGAATTCGCTACCTCGACCTCTGGCGAAGACGACAGTATTCTCGTGACCGGTTCCTTTTACGTGGTCGGTCCTGCACTGGAGTGGATTCGCAGCACATCGGCCTGACGGCTTGGGCTATACTCGCGCCGCGAGGAGGGATGGAAATTGCCGGAATTGATGGATCGGGCACTCAAGGAACGCATCATTGGCGCGATTGTGCTGGTCGTATTCGCGGTGCTGGTCGTGCCGGTGTTCCTGGACGGACCGTCGCGCCAGGACGCCCAGGTGGCGGAGTCGATTACCCTGCCGGGCCAGAACGGGACTGCCACGCGAACACAGCGTATCGTGCTGAATCGCGACCGCAGCGAACCGCTCCCGGCGGCGCCGTCGCCCGGCGACCCGCTGGAGACGCCGCAGCGAGAGACCGTGGAAGTGCCCACGGACGAGCCGGCGGCTGCCCCGCAAAGAGCCGCACCCGCCGAGTCCGGTTCCGCCGGCACTGTCGAGCCTGTGCCGCAAAAAGTTTCGACGTCCGCGCCGACGGACGACCGTGCCGCAAACGTTGCCGCTGCGCCGGAACCCGCTTCCGAGACCGGCATGTGGGCCGTGCAGCTCGGCAGTTTTGGCAACAAACAAAATGCCGATCGACTGGCGGCGAATCTTCGCAAGAGCGGGTATGCGGCATTTCTCAGTAAACTGGAATCCGCCGGCAGCTCCCTGCATCGGGTCCGCGTCGGGCCGCAGAAAAATCGTGCCGACGCGGAAGCGGTGGCCGCCAGGCTGGCGGCCGCGGGACACAAGGGCCAGGTCGTCCCGCATCCGTGATGTTCTGTTAGAATGCCGCCAACTCGAACCTCGCGCCTGGCACGTCCAGCAAAACAACAGCCCTCCTGATGCCCGTTGCCGACATCGTCATTGCTATTGCGATCGCAATCTCTGTGGCCGTAGGCTTCGTGCGCGGCTTCGTCAAGGAGGCGATTTCGATCGCCTCGTTGTTGATCGCGATATGGGCGGCCCTGCACTTCGGTCCGCGGGTCGGGTCATCCGCCGGGGATTGGCTGGCGTCCGATGATATTCAGAAATGGCTGGGCTGGGGCATTGTGTTCGTCGTAATCCTCAGCGTGGGCGGATTGCTGGGTTGGGGCGTGTCCAAGCTCGTGCGCCTTTCCGTGCTTAGCGGCACGGATCGTCTGCTCGGCCTCGTATTCGGGTTTTGCCGTGGCGCCGTGCTAATGGGCGTTGCGGTATTGGGCGGGCAGTTCGCAGGTTTCGACAACGATAGCTGGTGGGACGGCTCGCACCTGATTCCGTATGGCGAACAAGTCGCCGACTGGATCCGCATAATGGCACCCAAGGGCATGGAAGCGCTGCAACCCGGCGAGTTGCTGGAGTCGATACCGGTAGAGGACCTGACATGAAATTCTGTATCGAGGGGGAACGCTGACGATGTGCGGTGTGGTGGGAATCGTTGCCAGCGGCGCGGTGAACCAGGCTATTTATGACGCGTTGACGGTGTTGCAGCATCGCGGCCAGGACGCCGCAGGCATCGCTACCTGCGACGGCAATCGGCTCAATATCCGCAAGAAAAACGGGCTTGTTCGCGACGTGTTTCATCACCGCCATATGGTGCGTCTCGCCGGCAATGTCGGCATAGGTCATATTCGCTATCCAACCGCCGGTACGTCGCAGTCCGCTGAAGCGCAACCGTTTTACGTAAATTCACCGTACGGGATCTGCCTGGCACATAACGGCAATCTGACCAATCATGATGACCTCTCGGAACTCCTGATTCGCGAGGATCGGCGTCACCTGAATACCGGGTCGGATACAGAGGTCCTGTTGAACGTCTTTGCGCACGAGCTGCAGACACGATCGAACGGGCGACCAACCGCGGAACAAATATTCGACGCCGTCGAAGCTGTGCATCGGCGCTGTTCCGGTGGTTACGCCGTGGTTGCGATGATCATTGGTTACGGGATAGTCGCGTTTCGTGACCCTAACGGCATACGTCCGCTGGTTCTGGGATGCCGCGAAAGCGATGAAGGTTCCGAATTCATGGTGGCGTCGGAGAGCGTCGCGCTGGACGTGCTGCGATTCGAACGAATGAGAGACGTGAGGCCGGGAGAGGCCGTTTTCATTGCCAGCAGCGGTGTCTTGCATACGCGGGAATACAAGGACGCAAGTGGCTACTCGCCGTGTATCTTCGAGTTCGTCTACTTTGCTCGACCGGACTCGATTATCGACAACCTGTCGGTGTACAAGGCGCGACTGCGCATGGGTGAGCAGCTGGCTGGTCAGATCGTGCGTGAGTGGCCTGACCACGACATCGACGTAGTTATCCCTATCCCGGATACCAGCCGCACCTCCGCGGTCCAGGTGGCCTACCACCTGGGCGTAAAGTACCGTGAAGGATTCATCAAGAATCGCTACATCGGCCGCACGTTTATCATGCCGGGTCAGGCGGAACGTGCGCAGTCGGTGCGGCGCAAGCTGAATGCCATCGATCTCGAGTTTCGCGGTAAAAACGTTCTTCTTGTCGACGACTCAATCGTGCGCGGCACGACGTCGCGGCAAATAATCCGCATCGCCAGGGAAGCGGGTGCACGCAAGGTCTACTTTGCGTCAGCGGCACCGCCGGTCCGTTTCCCCAACGTGTATGGCATTGATATGCCTGCATCGTCGGAGCTGATCGCTAACGGACGCGAGGTCGACGAGATACGCGAGATCATCGGTGCCGACCGGTTGATCTATCTCGATTTGCACGGTCTGATCCGTTCTGTCCGTCACGACAATTCCGAAATCACGGAATTCGATACATCCTGTTTCTCCGGCACGTACGTCACCGATGACGTCACCGATGACTACTTGCGTGAGCTTGCGGAGGTGCGCAACGACGATGCAAAGTCGCGTCGCGACCGCGAGTTCCTTGAAACCGCTGACTCAACTTCGCGTGGCGATGCGCGCAAGCCGGCGGTCGTCTGAGTTATTGCCGCACAGGGCGCACTGCGATGTATACATTCGTTGCGACAAACGCATTGCGCCGCCAGGCAGGTCACTGCTAAGTAACCGCTAACCGCCCTCATGAGTATTAAAGTCATGATCACTGACGGACATGCGGACTTCCGCACGTTGCTCATGCATCACGTAACGACGCACTGGTCGGATGCGATCATTACGGCCTACGATCCAACGACAGCGGGTCACCTTCCCGAGGAATTTTCCGGCGCGGGCAACGACATCATTCTTCTTGGCGATCAACAAGGCGATCGCGATGGCATAAAAACCCTGCGGCAATTCCTGCGGCGGGAGACGATGCCACCGGTATTCTATTTCGGCAAAGACAAGGAAACACAGGAAACGGCGGAAAAATTCGGCGCCGATGCATTCTTTTGGCGCGACGACATCTCGCACGACGCGCTGGTCGTCCGCATGACCGAGGTTCTGCGCGACCGCAAGCGTATTGCTTCGACGGGCTCACTGTTCGTCGGCGACAACCGAACGGGTATTCATCCGCTGGTCAAGGGATATCGCCACATCAAGCGGCTCGCCATCAACGAGCATTCGGCCGTGTATCTCGCGGAGAAGGAATCTGCGGACATCCGGGTAGTGCTGAAGGTGATGCGCCAGGTACCGGACCTGACCGACGGTATCGGCGAATTCGACCGCTTCCTGCAGGAATACGAGATGATCGCCGAGCTGGAACACCCGAACATCGTGCAGATTTACGATCTGGGCGTCAGCGACGATCACGCGCACATCGCCATGGAATACCTGTCCGGTGGCGATCTCCGTCAACGCATTACTGCAGGCATCGCGGAGCCCGATGCAGTCCGCTACCTGCAGGAAATTGCGAGCGCCCTTGCAGAGATTCATGAGGTTGGAATACTCCATCGTGACCTCAAGCCCGGGAATATCATGCTGCGAGCGGATGACAGCATCGCACTGATCGATTTCGGGCTTGCCAAGCGCATGCGGCTGAAACAGGAAATCACCGGCAGCGGCCAGATTTTCGGCACACCTTATTACATGAGCCCGGAGCAGGGCCATGCGAACGACGTCGACGCGCGTAGCGACATTTACAGTCTCGGCGTTATCTTCTACGAGATGTTGACCGGTGAAAAGCTGTACACGGCGAGCAATGCCATGGGCATCATCGTCAAGCACCGGCATGCGCCCATTCCCGTGCTGCCGAAACGATTCGCGCAATACCAGGAGCTGGTCAATCGCATGTTAGCGAAACAGCCGGAGAATCGCTTGCAGCGTGCCGACGAAGTGTCCGAGTGGCTATGAGCGATTCGCTGCCCGCGTCGATTAAGGATTTCCTGGATGCGCCGTCGCCGCAAGAATGGGTACAGGAAGCCTGCAAGCGGCTGCCGGAATTGCTGCTGGATCATGCAAACTGCGAGCTGAAGGCAGCGTCCACGGCGCTTGGATTTATCTACCGCTATCCACAGCGCAGCGCGCTGACGCAACAAATGTCTCGCCTGGCGCGCGAAGAACTGCGGCATTTCGAACAGGTGCGAAAGATCATGCAGGAAATGGCAGTGCAGTTCGAGCGCGTGTCGGCTTCGCGCTATGCCGGCACGTTGCGCGATGCGGTGCGCGACCAGGAGCCCTATCGCTTGCTCGACATGTTGATAACGGGCGCGTTCATAGAAGCACGCTCCTGTGAGCGCTTCGCGGCGCTTGCACCACGGCTACCGCCTGCACTGGCGCGCTACTACCGTGGCTTGCTTGCATCAGAGGCGCGGCACTTCGAGCAGTACCTCCGTTTCGCGCGCAGCGAATGCGATATCGGCCAGGATGAACTCGAGGAGCGGGTCGCCGAAATCCGCGATATCGAATGCGCGCTGATTCGTGAGCCTGACCCCCAGTTCCGGTTTCACTCCGGCCCGCCGGCCTGACCGCTAGCGTTCGATAACTACCAGGTCGGGTCCGTTGTCGTCCCAGCGCACGACGCTACCGTGTTCGTACCAGTCGCCGAGGACGATGCGCATGGCCGGCCGGCCGTCGACGGTCAATTCGTGCACCGCAGGGCGGTGTGTGTGGCCGTGCAGCATCGTGGTCACGCCGCTCTCGACGAAGGCCTGCTCCACGGCGCCTGCATTGACGTCGGAAATGGTGTCGTCTATCTCCTTGCCGTGCTGCACGCTTTCTGCGCGCGCGGCGGCCGCGATCGCCTGGCGTTCGGCAAGCGGCTTTTGGCGCATCATCGATTGCCATTCCGGATTGCGCGTCATTTTGCGCATTTGCTGATACTGGACATCGTCGGTGCACCACGCGTCACCGTGGCTCAGCAGTACCTCCTCGCCGTACATATCGACGACGACCGGATCGGGCAGAATCGTAACGCCGGTATCCCGGGCAAATTGCTCGCCGATCATGAAATCCCGGTTGCCGTGCATGAAGTACACCGGGACGCCACTGTCGGACAGCCGTCGAATAGCGGACTTCATCTCGGCATAGTGCGTGTTCGGATCGTCGTCGCCGATCCAGGATTCGAACAGGTCACCCAAGATGTAAAGCGCGTCGGCGTGGGCGGCCTCCGTTTCGAGAAACTCGAGGAACTGATCGCCGATGTCCGGCCGCGCGGCCTCGAGGTGCAGGTCAGAAATAAACAGAGTAGTCACGCGTCGGCTCGTCAGTCGTAGGTTTCGCGTTCGAGTTTGTTGATGATAATCGGTTTGGCCGGTACGTCCTGCCGGAAGCGGCCGCCCGGGCCTGTTTCGATCGCCGCGATCTTGTCGACGACGTCCATGCCGTCGATCACCGAGCCGAACACGGCATAGCCCCAGCGATTGGGGCTCGGGTCCAGGCCACGGTTGTCGACCAGGTTGATATAGAACTGGGCGGCAGCGGTATGCGGCTGTTCCTGGCGCGCCATCGCGATGGTTCCGCGCATATTGGTCAGGCCGTTGCCCGATTCATTGGGAATCATTTCGTTCGGCTCTTTGGACTCCAGGCTCGTCGTATAGCCCCCGGCCTGGATCATGAAGCCGGGCATAACGCGGTGGAACACCGTGCCGTTGTAGTAGCCGCCGTCCGCCAGCTTCATGAAGTTGGCGACGGTGATCGGTGCGCGGCGTCCGTCCAGTTCGACGATGATGTCGCCTTCCGTGGTGGAGATACGGTAGTGCGGATGCGCGGGCACCCGGTCGGCAGCGCTGACCAGGACTGCGATACCGAGAAGAAAGGCGGTGACTACAGCATGCTTCATGGTTGACGGCTCTCGATGTTTGGTGCTCGTGCGCACGATACCAGAGCGGCGAGACGCGCTAAAGCGCTGACAGCGCATGGATTAATGCGACCGGTGAAATTGACTGACCCCGGTGCCGGTCGTATTATCGTGCCCCCGCGAGGCCCGGCCTCTGCGGTAGGGAGGCTGGCAGCGGGGCATGGCGCAGTCTGGTAGCGCATCTGCTTTGGGAGCAGAGGGTCGGCGGTTCGAATCCGTCTGCCCCGACCACCTTCCGACAGGTTAGAATTTGCGGGTGTGGCTTGCGGAGACCGGAATTCGCGCCCGTAGCTCAACCGGATAGAGCATCGGCCTTCTAAGCCGAGGGTTGCAGGTTCGAGTCCTGCCGGGCGCGCCAGATTCTCGAATGACCTGTGGTCAGGGGGCATTGGCAGGTGAAAATTTATCGTTAGCGGGGAAACGTTAGAACCGCGGCGACCAGCCGCGTAGATGAGAAAAAACTACTGTGGTGGGCGTAGCTCAGTTGGTAGAGCCCCGGGTTGTGATCCCGGTCGTCGTGGGTTCGAGTCCCATCGTCCACCCCAATCCTCCCTCGTATCGAATATGAGCGCTCCCGATCGGTGAGGATTGATCTTTAGTGATCGGCCGCAAGAACGGAATTGGTCAGCCGCGCGACCCGTTAGCAGGTGCTTGGCCAATTAACACAACGCAGGGCCTCTAGCTCAATTTGGCAGAGCAGTGGACTCTTAATCCATTGGTTCGGGGTTCGAGTCCCCGGGGGCCCACCAACACAATTGGTCTAGCACTTAATCAATGCCTTGGACGTTGTTCTGCTAAGAAATAAACCCGGCACCTTTTACCGCACACTTTTTCCCGGTATCTTTTGCGAAAAATCAATCGAAATATAAATCCGGCATCTTTTTCCTCCGGCAACCTGCGGGCCGGAGTACCTTGACGTCGTATATGCGTCAGGGTTTTTTTGCCGCGGGATGTGCGCGTCTTGCAGGTCCCCCCCATTTAGCTAAGCTCAAACGAGAGACCAACAAAAAAGCCTGCGTGCACGTAGCGCAAAACCATTCCGGACTTCGAACCTCCGACCGAAGGGATTAACATTATGCTAAATCGTACTCGCCTCGCCGTTGCGTTTTTAGTTTTTACGGTCGCTGCAACAGCCCTCGCCAACCCCGTGAAAGCCCCAGGCCTGAAATCCGCGGTGAAAGTCATCCGGGATGTAGACGGCATTCCACACATTATCGCGAGCAACGAACATGATTTGCTATTCGTGCAGGGCTATATGCACGCGCAGGATCGTTTATTCCAAATGGATGTCTCACGACGGACCGGAAGTGGGACCCTGGCCGAACTTGTGGGCCAAGCGGCGTTGGGGAGCGATGTCCAGCTGCGCACAATCGGGCTCCGGCGCGCTGCGGAATTATCGTTGGCAGCGTTGTCACCGGAAACCCGAGCTGGATTTCAGGCCTATGCGGATGGCGTGAATTTCTTTTTGGCGAATCACGCGTTGCCACCGGAATACCCTGTGCTGGAGATTACGCAGTTTGAGCCGTGGACGCCCCTCGATAGCGTCGTGATTGGAAAGCTGATCGCATTTAGCTTGTCATTCGACCTCGACATTGGAAACACGCAGGCGTTGCTCAGTTATCAGGGTGCCGGCGCGGTGCTCGGTTTCGACGGCACGGCACTGTTCTTTCAAGATCTGTTCCGAACTCAACCGTTCGATCCAGCGGCGACAATCCCTGATTCCCTGGCTGCGGCATCGCCGCACAGTTCCGCGCAGGTGCGAGCCTCAACAAATCCAGCCGGGCCTGCATCGAGCGCAGTTGAAACGATGGTCTTGGAGCGTGGTACCAACGCGTCGATTGAGAAACTCGATCCCGCCATTGCGGGACTCGTCGCCGATTACATGTCACGGATTGCAGACATTCCCGTATTGAAAAACGCGCTCGAGCCGCGCAACAAGCCACAAGGCAGCAATGAATGGGCAGTGGCGCCACATCGAAGCAAGAGCGGGCGAGCTCTGCTCGCCAGTGACCCGCATCTTGCGCTGGACACGCCCGCAACCTGGTATCAAAACCACCTACGCGCCATTCCTGACGGTGTCGACGTGGTGGGCAGCAGCTTTGCCGGCGTGCCATACGTCGTGCTTGGGCAGAACCGTCACATCACCTGGGGAGCGACGGTCAATCCGATGGACGTGACCGATACGTATCAGGAACAGGTGGTCTCCGATCCGAGTTCGCCCAGTGGTTTCAGCACGATTTACCTCGGCAACCCGGAACCGATCATCCCGGTACCGGAGCTGTTCCGCTATAACAACGTGGGCGACGCGACGCCCGATAACCTGACGACAGCGCCGCCCGGCGGTACGGTCGGTGGTGTTTTCATCCCAGCAGCCACGCTGATCGTACCGCGGCGCAACAACGGGCCGATCCTCAGTATCGATTTTGCGACAGGAGTAGCGCTCAGCGTCCAATACACGGGTTTCAGTCCTACCCGCGAATTCGATGCATTCCGATCGTTCAATTTCGCCAAAGACCTCGATGATTTCGTCGCCGGTCTGCAGTTCTTCGACTTTGGCTCGCAGAATTTCGCCTACATGGATTCGCGCGGCAACATTGCATATTTCGCCAGTGCCGAGCTGCCGATTAGGGAAGACCTGCAAGCGAATACGATCAACGGCGTGCCGCCGTATATCGTTCGCAACGGCCTCGGCGGCAACGAATGGCTGCCGGTTAGCAACCCACAACCGCAGCAAGCCGTACCGTTCGAGATCTTGCCGTTCAGCGAGATGCCAAAACTGATCAATCCGGCCAGCGGCTATTTCATAAACGCCAACAACGATCCCACCGGGAACACGCGGGACAACGATGCATTCAACGAGTTGAGACCCGGCGGCGGAATTTTTTACCTCAATCCCGGCTACGCGATCGGCACCCGCGCAGGGCGAATTACGCAGCTCTTCGAAAACCGACTCGCAAAGGGACCCGTGAGCCTCGATGACATGCAGCAGATCCAGGCCGACGTCGTTCTGCTCGATGCGCAGGTGTTCACGCCGCTCATCCTGCAGGCGTTCAAGAACGCTAAGTCGGGTGGCGCTCATCCAGCGTTAACCGCAATTGCCCATGACCCACGTGTCACCCAAGCGGTCCATCGGCTTTACCGCTGGAATTACTCGACACCCACGGGCGTGCGAGAGGGCTATGACGCCAGTGATAAAAACGGCAACCGCGCCGTGCCGTCCAGAGCGGAAGTCAAACACAGCATTGCCGCAACCATCTATTCGGTTTGGCGCGGCCAGATGATCGGCAACACGATCGATACGGTGCTGGATACGATTGGTTTGCCTCGGCCGCCGAGCAGTCTGTCGATGACAGCACTAAGGAATCTATTTGATCAGTACGACACGCGATTCGGAGTCGGCGCATCCGGGCTCGACTTCTTCAACGTGCCGGGAGTTGCCGATCCTTATGCCCGGCGTGACATTCTGGTTCTCAAGAGTCTGCAGGATGCGTTGGATCTTCTGGCCGGTGCAGAATTCGATGCAGCATTTGGTGGTTCGACCGATCAGCGAGACTATCGGTGGGGCCGTCTGCACCGAATCGTGCTAAATCATCCATTGGGTCCGCCGTTTGATACGCCGCCGGCGGGCGGAGCGTTTCCGCCGTCCTTCCCGGATCTTGCGGGTCTATCGGTCGATGGCGGCTTTGGTGTCGTTGATGCTTCGAGTCACTCAGCGCGCGCAGACAGCAGTAACGATTTCATGTTCGGCAGCGGTCCGTCACGCCGCTATGTGGGTGAGGCGATGCGATGGGGGCGTGGCATTCGAGGACGCACGTCATTGCCTGGCGGCGCGAGTGGCGTGCTTGGCAGTCCGCTGTATGCGAATATTCTCGGACGTTGGCTGACGAATGATTCTTACGATATCCGTCAGCGCCTGCGCGACGTGCAGAGAAGCGCTGTTTCAAGACAGATATTCGTGCCCCGTAGGGATTATTAAGACCAAAGGTGCCAGACTAAGGAAACTAAGGTGCCACTAAGGTGCCGGATTTATTTTCAAACTAAGGTGCCGGATTTATTTTCCGTATCCTCAAAGACTAACAAAAATAAACCCGGCACCTTTTGTTCCGATGTGCAGTACGTCGGGTCGCGCACGACCAGTTTCGATCAGTCGCCACCGCCTGAATTGCTGACGCGGCTCGATGCGTATACGCTTTCCAGTGTGCGTGTCGGTACGCGGCTGCGTGACTGGCAGGCTGAACTGTTCATAATCAATCTTTTTGATGAGCAGGCCGATCTCGTTTGTTGCAGGGGATTCTGGGATCCGTCGGTGAATCGACCGAGAACGGTTGGTCTACGGCTAGTATGGGACGCGGATTAGTATGGAAACGGCCCGAAATCGCATGTTCCGCGCACTGAAAGAAATTCTTACGGTCGGACGGAAGGGCTAGGCAATGGACTATCAGCACATCACGCTTGATGAATCAGACGGCATTGCAACCGTTACGATGCGCCGTCCACAGCGCCGCAATTCGTTGTCGGAAGATCACTTGCGGGAACTCTTGAGCGCTTTTGGGCAGATCGCGGACGGCAACTCGCGCGGTGTGGTGCTCGCGGCCGAAGGTTCCGTGTTTTCCAGCGGGCACGATTTCAATGACATGCAAGGCCGTGGTCTCGACGAGATGACGACGCTTCTCGAGGTATGCAGTGAACTGATGCAGCTCTTGCAACGAATGCCGCAACCTGTAATCGCGCAAGTAGAAGGACTTGCCACTGCTGCCGGTTGTCAGCTCGTTGCATCCTGCGATCTGGCCGTTGCCGGCGAATCAGTGCAGTTCCAGACGCCGGGTGGCAAGAGTGGCTGGTTTTGCCACACGCCAGGCGTTGCATTGGTTCGTGCAGTCGGCCGTAAACGTGCGCTCGAAATGCTGCTCACTGGCGATCCGATAGACGCACACACGGCGGCAAGTTGGGGGCTCGTTAACCGGGTCGTGCCGGATGCAGATGTTGCAGCCGAGGCACTTGCACTGCTTGAGCGCGCAACCAGAGGCAGTTGTTGGTCCAAGGCTGAAGGCAAGCGCACGTTTTACCAGCAAGCGGAGCTCGATACCGCTGGCGCATACAAGGTGGCGACAAAGGCAATGGCCAGTACATCACAGTCGAGTGACGGGCAGGAAAGCATTCGCTCATTCGTCGAAAAACGCGCGCCACGCTTTGGCTCGGACTGACGCCGCCGTGTGACTTGCGGCTTTACTTGCAGGGCTGCGACGGGCGAGCGCAATAAACGCCTGCAGTCGCTGATTGGGCGTCGAGTCGGAATTTCTTACAACCCGGTGCGATCCTCAACACAATTTTCTTTGCAGTAACCTTTGGACGCTTTACCAAATCCACAGATCTGCGGCAAACCGTGAACCGCATCTCACGCCCGCGGCATCGGGCGTCGGGGAGATTTACGGTTAGAGAAGTCGCCCGTTGCAAGTCACTGATTTCCTGTGAAGCAAACATTGGCACGGCGTTTGCTTACAGGAGTGTATGACTCTTACACGCAAATGGACTTGCGTGCTGGCAGCGACGGCCTCGTTGCTCGCCGGCACTGCCACGGCAGGTCAACTCGACCTGATTGTCAACGGACGCTCGTACCACGCCGATACGGACCATGAATGGAACGAAAGTAACTACGGGCTCGGCGTCGAATATCACTTCGACAGCGACTCGCCCTGGATCTGGTCTGCCAATGCGAACGCCTTCATCGACAGCGTCGAGAACATGTCCTACATGGCGGGTGGCGGACTGCGGCGTCGACTGTTCGAATCCGGCGGCCAGCACGGCATCTATTTCGACGTTGGTGTCAATGCGTTTTTGATGGCCCGAAAGGACGTGAATGACTACCTGCCGTTTCCCGGCATTCTGCCGACCATCTCAACCGGTACGCGCAACCTCGGCATCAACCTGACCTACCTGCCGGCGTTCGCGTCTCGGGAACTCGTACAGTCGAATGTCAGTAATCCCGACATCGGCGGCGTCTTTTTCGTGCAGTTTCGGTTTCGGCTGAACGGCAGAGGCGACTAGCCCGCCGGCACCCGGCTACGCGCTGCTGTTCAAGCGCCCTTGAGACTCTGCGCAAGCGGGAACTGCTCGTCCGCGAGGATGAGAAGGTCGCGCAGTTCGTCTTCGATGCGTAACGCCTCGGTCTCACGACCGGCTTCGCGATACAGGTTTGCAAGTTGTCGCTGACACATCATCCAGAACAACGACGAATTATGGTACGCCGCTTCGATGCGTCGCGGCGCGGTTGTCTCGAGCATGCTCAGGGCCGCGACCAGATTGCCCTCACCCTTGAGAATGCCGGCAAGCATGTCGGGCCCGACGAAATAGAACGCCTCGTCGCTCGCGGTTAGCCGGTCGACGACGCGGCTCAGCCCGGCCTTGGCAACATCCGGTTGTCCCGCGCCCAGTGCGACAATGGCGCGAACGACCTCACCCTGACTCCGGCTGGTCGCGCCGCTCTTCTCGAGTTCGTCTTGCAGTGCGACCGCCCGTTCCGGAAAGCCGGCCATCGACAGCAGCAAAGGCGTAAGACGTTCGTCGTAATTGCCGCCTGCCGCAAGATGCGATTTCATGCCCTGCTTGTCGCCGGAGGCGAAAATCACCGCCGCACGAATCTCGTGTCTATTGGCCGGATCATCCAGCTCTTCGACCAGCTCCCGCGCCTGCCGAACCTGTCCCAGGGTCAGCGACACGGCGATCATGTTGCGCAGCACTTCTTCCCGAACAGCACGCGACATCGAGCCCAGTTCGGCGCGCACTGCCTGTAACTCGTCGATTGTTGTCGGCACGTCGCGCGCTGTCCACGCAGCCAGCGCCGGGAACATGTAAGCGCGCGCGGCGCTTTCGGCCGAGATTCCCGTGCCGTTCGTCTGCATCAGTTCCTTCGCATGACTTGCCAGCTCGCGAGCGGCCGCGCTCGCAGAACCGGTTGCGGCCAGGGCCCAGGCTGCCTGCATGTTGCTTTCGAAATGCTCAGGCCGAATTTCGGCAAGCCGCAATAGCGGCGCCGCGCAGTCGACAGCAGGCTGACGCCGCCCGCAAATTTCAACGAGGCCCTCTGCGGCGAGCAAATTGTCGGGTTCGATCTCGGCGATCGCACGGAAGTCGGCTGCCGCCCGATCGAGGTTGCCGGTCAGCATCCAGTGGCTGCCATTAATAAAGTGCCGTTCCCGCATCGACACGCCGTCAGCGAGCCTGGTAGCCCTTTCGGTCAGGCGAAGCTGGTCGTCGAACGGGCTTCCCGCACGCATTGCCGCCCAGGCCTGCAGTGCCAGCGCGGAAGCAAACTTCGGGTCTGCCTGCACGGCAAGCCGCAGCAATTCGTGCGCTGCCGACGGCAGGTCCTCCAGCAGTAGCGTTTCTGGCTGCATGTACAGTTGCAGCGCATGCATGGATTCAGTGGTCACCGGCGTCAGCGGCATCGGCGAAGCGAGGTCCGGGAGGTCGGCGAGCTCATTCGCGACCCGGGCGGTAATTTCTTCGATGGCGGGAAAAGCGTCGCGCAGTGAATCCGCATGTTCTATCGGATACGCGATGAGTGCACCGCTGTGGGGGTCGACGATTTCGACCGACAGGACGATTACCTCACCGACCTGCTCGAGGTGCGGGATGAGCAGCGCAGCGACATTGCCGTCGCGCAGCGCTACATCCCGGGCGAGCTGCGCGTCGAGCGGTGTCGTTGGCGGCCGACGCAGCAATGACAAGGCGTTGCGAATGCGCTTGCGTGGCACGATTCGGTTGTAGTCGATATCGCTGATCTCGCGCATGAGGCTCGCTTTGAAATTCTCGCTGATACCGGTCGCCGGCTCGTCGACTTGCGGTTCAGCAACGATGATCCAGGCAATGTTCGTGCGTGCAGGATCGCGGGCGAAATCATCGAGATACAGCCAGGCAGCCAGCGCCAGGCCGAGCGCGGCGACGACCGCGGCGGCATAGGAGTAGACCGGCCGGCGTGTTTCAGCGGCAGAGGGTTCCGGCGACTGTGGCAGGCGTTTGCGGCCACGCCATTCGTCGAGTTCCGAACGGTAGGCGTAAACGGACGCGCCGCGGGTATGCTTGTGGCGATGTACGGGCAAGCCCTCGTAGGTCTCCCATCGACGCACGGTCCGCACGCTACGGTTCAGATAGTTGGCGATAGACTTCCATGACTCGAGGGTCTGATGGTCGGTTCGCCGCCGCATCGGAATGTTGTTGTCGGTCTGGATCTCGCTCATCGGATTTCCGGACACTCCCTGTACCGAAATACTGTTCTTATTGGCGATAAGTTTGACGCATTCTAAATGTTTATGGCGTGCGATTTGACCGAACGGCTCACAAATACTTGTGTGACATTGCGCAAATTCCGGCTTGACAGCACATAAGCGGTCATTTTGACCACTTATGTAAAAATCCACGGCCATTCAAGGCCTGCCACTGCCGTGTCCCACAATGTCCGCCATAGTCCGGCATTGCTTATTGATCCCTTGACAGTGTCTGCGTAATTTCGCCCGACTGAAAAAAAGCAACAGTAAACAGCTATTCGAAACGTACTCAACGACAAGATTCGCAGAAACCCGAGCAGCAGCGACGCCGCCACCCGACCAGGGTTGTGGCAGTGGGGCAACTGCGTCCTTTTTGGCGTACAGGACGAAGCCTAAGGACAAATACAT
>JAHHOT010000028.1 GCA_018677555.1 Gammaproteobacteria bacterium
GACATGCGCTACCCCCTATTTCACGGCTGCCTGCGTCAGGTCGAGGCACTTCCATGCCTTGTCGATGAGTTCGTCGGCTTCGGCGTGGCTCAGGGTTAGCGGCGGTGCCACAACAATCGTGTCGCCGACCGCACGCATGACCAGGCCGTTATTCACCAGGATGTCGCGGCACACCGTACCTACACTATCGTCTTCATCGAAACGTTCCAGGGTTTTCTTGTCCCTGACCAACTCCAGTGCACCCATCAATCCGACCATGCGCGTCTCTCCGACCAGCGGGTGCTCCGCCAGCTTGCGCCACTTTTTCTGCAGATACGGGCCGATGTCGTTCGCCACGTACTCGACCAGGTTTTCTCGTTGCAGGATGCGGATGTTGGCAAGAGCCACCGCGCAGGACGCCGGATGTCCCGAGTAGGTAAAGCCGTGGAAGAACTCACCGCCCTTTTCGATGATCACGGAGCCGACCCGGTCACTGACCATGACGCCGCCCAAAGGCAGGTAACCTGAGGTCACTCCTTTGGCAAAGGTCATCAGGTCGGGCTGCACACCGTAATAGTCGGCACCGAACCAGCGACCGAGCCGGCCGAAGCCGCAAATCACTTCGTCGGTGACCATCAGGATGCCGTGGTCGCGACAGATTCTCTCGATCTCGGGCCAGTAACTGTCGGGCGGGATTATCACGCCACCGGCGCCCTGCACCGGTTCACCGACGAACGCCGCCACTTTATCTGCACCGACTTCGTCGATCTTCTTTTCGAGCAATCGAGCTGACGCGATACCGAAGTCTTCCAGGCTCATACTTCGATCGCTGCCGAACCAGTATGGCTGCTCGATGTGTTCGATTCCCGGCAGCAGAAAACCGCCCTGCGCATGCATTGCCTTCATGCCGCCCAGGCTGGAACCGGCAATGGTCGACCCGTGGTATGCGTTCTTGCGGGCAATGATGACCTGTCGATCGGGCTGATCCATGAGCTCCCAGTAACGCCGCACCATGCGAATCATCGTATCGATCGATTCGGAACCCGACCCGGTATAGAAGACGCGATTGAACTGCGGCTGCGTCACTTCCTGGAGCAACCTGGAGAGTTCGATCGACGGTGGATGGGCGCACTGGAAAAAACTGTTGTAGTAGGGCAATTCCTGCAGCTGCCGGGTGGCCGCCTCGACAATTTCCTCGCGACCGTAACCGGCATTGACGCACCACAGCCCCGACATGCCGTCAAGAATCTTGTTGCCGTCGGCATCGTAGATATAGACACCGTCGGCACGCGTAATGATGCGGCTTTTCTTCTCGCCCAGCTGCTTGTGGTCGGTGAACGGGTGCAGGTAATGCTCACGGTCGAGTTTCTGCCACTCCGATGACGAGCGGTTTTGTCGAACTGCCATAACTTTGACTCCTGACCCACCGAGCGGTGGCGCGCGCAACCCGGACTCGTGGACATGTTAGCCGAGCACGTAAAACGAGTCACCCGGCAACCATTAGGTGAACCCGTGGAAGAATTATCCGTCGGCAACCCGGGGCATTCCGTTCCGCGGCCGGTCGCTCAGACGTTGTACATCAGCACCTCGCGCTCCCACGGCGTAACGAGTTCCTGAAACTTGTAGTACTCGTCATGCTTGACGAGACAGTAAAGGTCCACGAATTTGTCGCCGAGCGTTCTGCGCATGGCCTTGCTGTCGTGCATCGCCTCGATGGCCACGAACATGTGCCGGTGCAAACTGAACGGCAGGTCGTAGGCGCTGCCTTCGACAGGATCTCGCGGCTTGACCTTTTCCTCCATTCCCAGGAACCCGCATGCCAGCGATGCCGCCAGTACCAGGTAGGGATTAACGTCCGCCCCTGCCAGCCGGTTTTCCACGCGCCGCGCTTCGGGGCCGGAATCGGGAACCCGCAGGCCCACCGTGCGGTTGTCGATGGCCCATTCGAGATTGACCGGCGACGCCCAGTAGCTGAGGAATCGACGGAACGAGTTTGCGTACGGTGCAAACAGCAGGAGCGCGTCGTTCATGTACCTCTGCAGACCACCGATATAGTGCATGAAATGCTCGCTCGGACTGCCGTCCTGGTTCGAGAATATGTTGTGACCGTCACGGTCGATGACGCTCTGGTGAATATGCAGCGCGCTGCCTGCTTCTCCGGACATTGGCCGCGCCATGAACGTGGCGTGCATTTCGTGCTCTATCGCCGCTTCCTTAACGCTGCGCTTGAACAAGAACACCTGGTCCGCGAGACGCACCGAATCGCCGTGCAGAAAGTTGATTTCAAACTGTGCCGGGCCCATTTCCTGGGACAGCGTGTCGACGCGAATGTCCTGCGTCTCGCAATAGTGATAAACCTGGTTGATGAACGGGTCGTAGTCGTTCATGGAATCGATACTGTATGGCTGCTTGGCTGCTTCCGTTCGCCCGAGGCGGCCTTCCGGCGGTTCGACCTCCTCCCAGGGGTCGTTTTGCGAACTGATCAGATAGAATTCGACCTCGGGAGCAACGACCGGCGTCCAGCCCTGGTCGTCAAACAATTGCAGGACCTTGCGCAGCACGTGCCGCGGCGACGTCTCGACGGGTTGGCCGTTCCTGTGGAAACAATCCATGAACACCGATGCCGCGGGATCCGTTGCCCAGGGCACGGGCCTCAGCGTGTCCGCGTCGGGTACCAGCAGCATGTCCCGATCCTCGACGTTATCCTTGTTGTCGACGTAGTCGCCGGAAACGGTTTGCGCGAAAATGCCTTCCGGCAACTTGATTTCACCGGTGCCGAATTTGTCGGCGGGAATGAGCTTTCCACGGGCTGCACCGGCCATATCGGGCACGAAAGCCTCGACGTCTTCTATCTGGTGGTCTTGCAACCAGTTTTGTATAACGCCGTCATCACTCACAAATCACCTGTCAATCAGCCGGATGGTGGCTGGTTCTACAAAGTTTTGCCGGAAGTCTAGCATCGCCGACGGGTCGCATACTCGCGGCAGGCATCGCCGAACGCAGCGAATATCGCCATCGAGAAAGGATTTTCAGTCACCTTCCACTCCGGATGCCATTGCACCGCAAGCGCGAAACCGGGCGCGCCGTCCACGGTGAATCCCTCGATCAGGCCGTCCTCGGCGACCGCCTCCACGGTGACGCCATCGGCCAGCCTCGCGACACCCTGCGCGTGCAGCGAGTTGACCGTTGCGACCGTGCTGCCGGCCAGCCGGTGCAGCAAACCGCCCTCGACCAGGGTCACGTCGTGTGCCGGCCCGTACTGCGCATCGAGCGGATCGTCCGGATTTTCCTTGTGCATTCGGTAGCCGGGCACTTCGTGCACCAGCTGATGCAGAGTACCGCCGAGCACAACGTTCATTTCCTGGAAACCGCGGCATACGGCAAAGACGGGAACACCTGCTTCGAGCGCAGCCTCGATCAACGGCAGCGTCGTCTCGTCGCGCTGCGGATCGTGCAGGGTACCTGGCCTCGAACTCTCACCGCCATAGTGATGGGGCTCGACGTTGGACGGACTTCCGGTAAGCAACAGCCCGTCTACCGAATCCAGTACGTCCTGCAACCCGAGACTGTGGCCGCGCGCCGGCACCAGCAGGGGCAAACCGGCGGCACCGTCGATTAACGCATTGATGTATTTCTCGCCGACCATGTGAAACGGATGCGGATCGACGATACGCCGATCCGCGGGCACTCCAATGACCGGCCGGCGGCTCATTTTTCAGGGCTTGCGAAATAACAGGGTGAACCGGTCGGTATTTCCGGTCACGGTCTTGCGGCCGACTTCGTAGCGCAACTCGTCGTCCGGGCGGTAGTGCAAATCGCTGTAGTCGACAAACTCGAAGCCGGCGTCGGTGACCTCCCGGATGATCTCGACCACGTCAGCCCGGCGACGATTTTCCATGGTCATTGGCTCCATGTGACGACGCGAATGATCGACGACGCCGTAGTGACCGCCAGAACGCAACGCAGCGAACGAAGCCGCGTTGATGTTCGCGCGACCTTCCGGCGCAAAGTTGTGCATGTTTCGAAATGTGAGCACCAGGTCAAAATCGTCGACACCGAAGGAAAACGCGTCAACGTTGACGGTCCGGAACGGCCCCGTTCGTTCGAGCGGCTTGCCGATATCGATGACTTTTACATGATCGAAACCGTCCTGCCCGAGCAGATTGGTCGAAACGTTGTTGGTGCCGATGGCAACATACAGTTCGCCGTTTTCACGCAGGGCAGGCGCCAGCAGCTTCGTATACCATCCGCCGCCCGGCAACAGCTCGAGTACCCGCATGTCGTCCTCGAGGCCGAAAAACTCGAGCGTCTCCACCGGCTTGCGGTTGCGGTCCCGGTCGGTATCGGCTTCGCTCCGGATGTCCGATGCCATTGCGGCTCGAATCTTGTCGGCTACGGCATTTTCCTGGGCGGCCACCGTGAGGCATGAAAAACAGGCTAGCGTCGCTATGACCAGGCGCATTGTTGAATATCCTTTTGTTGTGCGAAACGTTTGCGGGCCGCCAATGTTACCTGAAGCTGGTACATTGGTCAGCGCACAAAACCCGGGAGTCCAACTATGAAACTGTATGGCTACTACCGCAGCAGCGCGTCGTATCGCATTCGCATTGCTCTGAATGCCAAGCGCATTGAGTGGGATTACGTCAGCATTCGCCTGGACAAAGGGCAGCAGCACGACCCCGACTACCTGGCCAGGAACCCGATGGGTTTCGTCCCGATGCTGGACACCGGCGATGCGCAGCTGGTCGAGTCGGCCGCAATCGCAGAGCACCTTGAACTCATCTATCCCGAACCCCCGCTCTACCCGTCCGACCCGATAGCTCGCGCGCAGGTTCGCGAGATGCAGCACATTATCGGCAGCGGCGTGCAGCCGCTGACGAATCTGCGCGTCCTGCAACACCTGCGTGCGGAATTCGGGCAGGATGACGAGGGCATCGATCGCTGGTGCCAGCGCTGGATTGCGCGCGGTTTCGAGGCATTCGAGGCCAGGGCGAAGGAACGCTCCACCGACGGCCTGTTTTCGTTCGGCAACAGCCTCAGTTACGCCGATGCCTGGCTCATGCCGCAGTACTACAATGCCCAGCGCTTCGGCCTGGATACGTCGCGGTTCACGACGATCGAATCCATCGTCAGCCATTGTTCGGGCATCGATGCCGTCGCGGCCGCGCACCCGTCCCGCCAGCCGGACGCACCGCCCTGACCCGGCCGCAACGATTCAACTGTAGTGGCGCGGAAAAACCGCCCCGAGATAACTGTAAACCGCGTCGAATGCCTCGTGACGATCCCAGCTTTTTGGCCGGATCAGCGCCGCAAGCCACAGCCCGTCTGTCATCGATGACAGGGCATCGACCACCTGTTGCGCGTTGACACCTTTATACCGCCCGTCGTTGATGATGCTCTCACACAGCTTCAGCATCACTTCGTCGTATTCACGATCGTGGGCATCACAGATTTTCTGATACGTGGGCACCGATTTGGCCTCGCCCCAGAAAGCGAACCACACTGCCAGCTTTTGTCGGTCGCAGACCGAGGGCTTGAGATCGAGCTGCATCAACGCCAGGAGTTTTTCCGCGGCGCCAGGCCCGGATTGCGCCAGCGTCCTCTCGAACAGCGCTTTGTACTCGTCCGAGAGAAACCTCAAGGTCTCGGTGAGCAGGTTGTCCTTGCTCTGGAAGTGCAGGTTGACGATGCCTTGCGACAGTCCGGCTACACGCGCCACCTCGCCCATGGTCGTGCCGCTGAGGCCGCGGCGGGCTATGCAGCGGATCGTCGCATTGATCAGCTGGCGGCGCCGCTTTGCGCGCGATTCAGTGCGCTTTGCCGGTTGTGTCCTGACGGCCAAAGCCACTCCTCCTCCCGGTGATGCCGGTCACTCGCCGGCCTTATCCGCGATCCTGCCATAAAATGAATGATCATTCATTCATTTTTCTGGACTTGCTGCGGCTCGCCGTGAGATCCTTGCGGCTCCCTGCAGGCATGGAGGATCTATGCGGTCCCTCGCCAAATCGAATGCACACTTTGCAAAGGCCATTACCCGGCTGCCACTGGGGGTTGCCTCCAATTTTCGCTACTGGGGCGACAATCGGACGTTTTACGTCAAGCGCGGCAAAGGTGGCCGCATCTGGGACATCGACGACAACGAATACATCGATTACCGGCTCGGTTACGGCCCGGCCATTCTCGGCTACGCCGACGAACGGGTCGATGAGGCCGCACGCGACGGTATGCAAATTGGCGGCGTCTTCGCACTGGCGACCGAGCTCGAGTACGAAGTTGCCTGCCGCATCGGCAAGATGGTGCCTGCCGCAGAACTCGTGCGCTATTCAAACTCGGGCACAGAAGCGGTCATGGCCGCACTGCGCATCGCGCGTGCCTGGACCGGCAGGGACTCGTACGTCGTCATGGAGGGCGGATACCACGGCCTGTTCAACGAGGTGCTGTGGTATGCCGATGTCGAGGACTGGGATCCCGGCGACGGCGAGCCGCAGGTACTGCCCTATTCCGAGGGTGTGCCCGAGCTCATCAAGCCCCTGTTTCATGCGGTACCGATGAACGATGCCAATCGCGTCGAAGATCTGTTTAGGAAAAGCGGCAACGATATCGCCGCGTTTCTTATCGAGCCAATCATGGGCAACTGCTGCGGCATAACCGCTACACGTGAATACGTGCATGACGTGCGCGAGCTGTGCCACAGGCATGACGTCGTGCTGATTATCGACGAAGTCAAGACAGGTTTCCGGGTGGCCAGGGGCGGCGTGCAGGAGCTGTTCGACGTGCGGGCCGACTTGTGCACATTCGCGAAGTCCATGGGTAACGGTTACCCGATTTCCGTAGTCGCCGGACGCGAAGACATCATGCGCAAGGTCGGTGACGGCGTCGCGCACGGCGGTACCTATACAGCGCATTCCGTATCGCTGGCTGCCGCCAACAAGACGCTGCAAATACTCGACGAGACGGAGGCGCTTGCCAGCATTGCCCGCTACGGCCAGGCCTTGCAGGACGGAATAGGCAAGATACTCGGCGATCGGCAAATGCCGCACAGTTTCGTTGGTCATCCAGCGCTCATGGGGCTTTTTTTCGACAGCACGGCACCGCAGGACTATCGCGCGTGGTTGACGTCGGACTATGAGTTTTACGACAACATGGCACCGGTGCTGCACGACCTCGGTATCATCGTCGAGCCGGACTCTCGCGAACCGTGGTTTATTTGCGAAGCTCATGATATGGAATGTCTCACGGAAACACTGGACAAATTTGAGCGCGCGGTGGACATTACTTTGCACAAGCTGTCGTCCGAAAAATCAAGAAAAAACGCCAGCAACTGAACTCCGGAGCCGGGATTTTCAGCGACGGGATCATCAGGCGATAAAAAATGAAGACATATGATGCAATCGTCGTCGGTGCGGGACACAACGGACTGGCGAATGCCGCATTCCTCGCCAAGGCTGGCCTGGATGTCGTATGCATCGAAAAGAACGACTACATCGGCGGCGCGACGGTCAGTCGCAATCTGTACAAAGACTGGTACTACTCCAACTGCTCGTATGTCTGCAGCCTGTTGCGTCCGGAGATTTTTCGCGCGCTCGAATTGCACAAGCACGGTCTGCAGGTAACGCCCTACGGCGGGTCCTGCACGTTCATGGAGAACGGCGACTATTACGCGTCCTACCCCGATCATGAAGTGACGTACCGCGAGATGGCTCGGCATTCGAAGCACGATGCGGATGCTTATGTGCGCTACTCCGCCGACGTGATGCGGCAATGCCGCTTCATCCGCGATTTCCTGTTGACCACCCCGCCCGATCCGACGTCACTGAAGCCGAAAGACCTGCGCAACCTGGCAAAGATCGGCGGCAAGTTTTTCGAGATGGGCGAAGACCGGATGTACGAGACAATCCGTTTCTGGACCATGAGTGTCGCCGAATACCTCGACGAGTACTTTGAATCCGACGTCATAAAGGCGTCCCTGTCCGGCAGCGGCATCATCGGCACGGCCCTGGGCATTCACTCGCCGGGCACCGCCTACGTCCTGCTGCACCATTACATGGGGGATGTCGACGGCAATGTCGGCGCCTGGGGTTACGCACGCGGCGGCATGGGCGCGGTCGCCGACGCGCTGTGTGGCGCCTTTCAGGGCTACGGCGGAGAGCTGCGGGCCGGTTCGGGCGTCGACCAGATCATTGTGAAAAACGGCAAGGTGCGCGGCGTTGCGCTGGAAAACGGCGACGAGATCAGTTCCCGCATCGTCGTTTCCGGCATGGACGTGAAGCGTACGTTTCTGAAATGCATGGACAGGTCGGATCTCGACGAAGAGTTTTACAACCGGGTCAGGCACTTCAAGATCCGCGGTTCTTCCGGCAAGTTGAACATCGCTCTCGATGGACTGCCTACGTTCCCGGCACTGCCTGAAAACAGTCCGGTCATGGACGGCGATTTACACTTCATCGATTCGATGGAGCGCATGGAGCGTGCGTATGACGACTGGAAGGAAGGCACCTGGTCCAAAGACCCGTATATCGACATGACGATTCCGTCGTTCACCGACCCGACAATGGCACCGCCCGGCAAGCACTTCATGAGTTGTTTCATTCAGTATTGTCCGCCGCTGGTCGAAGGGCGCGAATGGACCGACGAGGAGCGCGACCAGTTCGGGGAAACCTGCATCGAACAAATCGCGCGTTTCAGCCCCGATTTCAAGGACCTGATCCTGCACGTCGAAGTGCGAACACCCAAAGAAATCGAGAACGAGGCAGGCCTGACCGAGGGCAACATCTTTCACGGCGAGCTCACTATGGACCAGTTGCTGTTCAACAGGCCGATTCCCGGCTACGCGCAATACCGTGGTCCCGTCGCCGGGTTGTACATGTGTGGCTCAAGCACCCACCCGGGCGGCGGCGTAATGGCAGCCCCTGCTGCCAATGCTGCACGCGAGATTCTTTCGGATCTGAAGCGCAGCAACGTCGTTCCCGAAAACTTCGGAGACGACTGAAATGGCCGACCGCTACGACGCAATCATCATTGGCGCCGGCCACAACGGACTGGTGTGCGGGGCGCTGCTTGCCAAAGCAGGCAAGAAAGTACTGATCCTGGAAGCTCAGGAGCAGGTCGGTGGTGCCGCGATCACCCGCAAATTCGCGGATGGCTTTTCCGTTTCGGCTTGCGCCCACCTGCTCTACCAGCTACAGCCACAGGTGTGCAAAGACCTGGATTTGTCGATTGACACGGTTGCCGACGACATGGCGACAATTGCGCTCGATAGCGCCGGTCAACACCTGCGAATACGCAACGGCGCGGCGACCGGACTCAACGATTCCGACGCGCGGCAATTGCACGCCTTCCACAAGCGCATGGCGCGGTTCTCGGAACTGTTGCGTACCTATCTGAACAAGACCCCGCCACGGCTGGCGAACGGCACGAAAACCGACGTCGTTACGCTCGCAAGGCTGGGCCTCGACATGCGTCGCCTCGGCAGGAAAGAGATGCGTGCATTCCTGCGGCTGATCGGCATGAATATTTATGACGAGGTCGAAGAGCGATTCGAAAACCCCCTGCTCAAAGGCGCCATCAGCCTGGATGCGGTGTTGGGCACACACCTGGGCCCGCGGTCTCCCAACACGATTCTCACTTACCTGTATCGTCTGGCCGGCAATCACGGAAAATTGAGCACGCCGACGGGCGGTATGAGCGGCGTAACGGAAGCGCTGGCGCAACGGGCCCGCGACAGCGGCGCGACGTTGCGCACCAGTATGCCGGTCAAACGCATTGTCGTCGATAACGGTCGCGCGACCGGCGTGGAAACCGACAACGGCGAGACCTTTTCGAGCTGGATCGTGGCGTCGAACGCCGACCCCAAAACCACGATCATGCAGCTGGTGACGCCGCGCTACCTCGAAACGGGATTCGTTCGTCGCATCGACAACATACGCATGCGCGGCAATGCGGCGAAGTTACATCTTGCCCTCGATGGCCTGCCGGTTATCAAGGGCATCGACAAGAAGGATTTTGCAGAGCGGATGCTGATCGCACCGGACGCAGACTACGTCGAACGCGCTTTCAATCCGGCCAAGTACGGCGAGATGTCCGCAGATCCCGTACTCGAGATTACGGTGCCTTCGTTCCGCGATCCGTCGCTGGCACCGACCGGCAAACACGTATTGTCCGCGATCGTTCAATACGCACCGTACGGTTTACGCGAAGGGTGGTCGGACGCGGCACGCGACACATTGATGAATCATGCAATCGACAAGATCGCGGCATATGCGCCGGATATACGGCAACGAATCATTGCTGCGGAAATGCTGACGCCGGCGGATCTCGAAAGTGAATTCCGCATCGGCGGCGGGCACTGGCATCACGGTGAGCTGGCGCTGGACGCGTTCCTGTTCACGCGGCCTGTCTCGGGCGCCGCGCAGTACGCGATGCCGCTGGACGGCCTGTATCTCTGTGGGGCCGGAACGCATCCGGGCGGCGGCATCAGCGGCGCGGCGGGACGTAACGCGGCCCGCGCAATTCTGGATCGGGAGAAGACGACATGAGCGCTTTCGAAGTCGAACAGGGGAAACTGCGCACGCCATTCTGGCCAAAAACGCGCGCATTCGACCGCCTCAGCGAATCTCATGACTGGAAGGGCTATGCGAGCGCGGACGCCTATCTCGAAGGCGGTCTGGAGTACTTCGCGATTCGCAACAGTACCGGCGTTTTCGACCTGTCGCCGATGACCAAGTATCGCATCAGCGGACCCGATTCACTGGCGTTTCTCGATCGTCTCGTGACACGTGACATGAAAAAAATCCGTCCTGGTCGCGTTGCCTATGCCGTATGGTGCGACGATCAGGGCCAGGTCATCGATGACGGCACCATCTTCCATCTACGCGATGGCGAATACCGCGTCTGCTCGCAGGAGCGGCACCTTGCATGGTTCACCGCCGCCGCGATTGGCTTTGACGTGACCATTGACGAAGAGACGACCCGCGTCGCCGCCCTT
Source organism: Gammaproteobacteria bacterium (assembly GCA_018677555.1). Taxonomy (GTDB): domain Bacteria; phylum Pseudomonadota; class Gammaproteobacteria; order Steroidobacterales; family Woeseiaceae; genus JAHHOT01. The sequence goes on from JAHHOT010000028.1 coordinate 10,964, forward strand.
GCGGTGCAGGGGCCTACTTCATTCAGCGTGATGCAAAACCTGGGTCTCGACGGCATCGAAAACCTGAAGATGTTCGGTCTCATGCACTTCGACTTTCACGGCGAGGAGCTGATGGTGTCGCGCACCGGCTTCACCGGCGATCTTGGCTACGAACTGTGGATCGCGCCCGGGAAGGCAGAAGCATTGTGGGACGCATTGTTCGAGGCCGGCAAATTTCTGGGCATCCGGCCAATTGGGACATACGCACTGGAAATGGCGAGGATCGAGGCCGGCTATCTCGCACCCTACCTCGAGTTCATTCCGGCCGAAGAAACGGTGCGCACGGGAAGATCCCGTTCGCCTTTCGAACTCGGCCTGGACTGGCTGGTCGACTTCAGCAAACCTGTCTTCAATGGCCGCCGTGCGCTGGCGGACGAGCAACGACGCGGATCGACATGGCGGCTCGTGAAGCTGGACATCGAGGGAAACAAGGAAGCGCACCACTCCTATGTTTACGCCAGGAAGGGTGGGCGGATGATCAATATCGGTTTCATCACGTCGGCGATGTGGTCACCGGTCTGCAAACAGAACATTGCTCTCGGTTCGGTCAAAACGCCTCACGGCAAACCGGGCGATACGCTGTGGGTCGAGATTTACTACCAGCGCGAGATGCACTGGTCGCGGGTCATGGCCAAGGCCACCGTGGTGGATGGCCCGTTCTGGGACCCGCCGCGGCGGCGCGCGACACCGCCCGCGCCCGCGTAATCCCGGAGGCCCGTATCGTGGGCAGTGCCTTGTCACACAGACTTGACCCACTGCTTCGGCCACGTTCCGTCGCGATTGTCGGCGCGTCTGCCCGGCCGTCGACGATCGGCAATCACGTCATGCAGAATGTGATCGGCGGCCGCTATCCCGGTGCCGTGTTTCCGGTCAACCCGGGCTACGAGGAACTACTGGGACTACGTTGCTACCCGGAGATCGCTGCGCTGCCGGAAGTTCCGGAGCTGGCGATTTTCTGCGTCTCCGACGAACGCATCGAAGCGGCACTCGACACCGCTATTGCCGCCGGCGTTCCCGCCGTATCGATAATGTCGACGTTGTACCTCGATAACGACCGCCGGCCGTTTCTCAATGAGCGCGTCCGCAGCAAGATAACGGCAAGTGGCGTGATCGCCTGCGGCGCCAACGGCATGGGGTTCTACAATGTCACGGACCGCTTGTGGGCCTGCGGCTTCGACAGCCGCAAACACGAGCCGCCGGGGAATATTGCGTTCATCAGCCACTCCGGCTCGGGGATGTGCGGAATCGTCGATTGCGACCGGCGGCTGCGCTTCAACCTGGCAGTCTCGACCGGCAACGAGCTTGGCGTCACGATGGACGAGTACCTCGACTTTGCGCTGGACCTGCCGGACACGCGCGTCGTCGGCCTGTTTATCGAAACCGCCAGAAACCCGGCCGGTTTGCGTGCCGCACTGCAGAAAGCCAATGATTCGCGAATTCCGGTAATTGCCATAAAGGTCGGCAAAACCGCGAAAGCAGCCGAGATGGCCATGTCGCATTCCGGTGCGATTGCAGGCGATGATGCAGCGTACGATGCATTGTTCGATCGTTACGGCGTGCAGCGTGTCGCCGACATGGAGGAAATGGCGATGGCCCTCATCCTGTTCGCGGCAATGCACCCGATCGGCAGCGGCGGACTGGTCGCACTGCACGACTCCGGTGGCGAACGGCAGCTATTGATCGACCTCGCCGACAAGGCCGGCGTACCCCTCACACCGGTTAGCGAGGAAACGGCCCGAAAAC
>JAHHOT010000042.1 GCA_018677555.1 Gammaproteobacteria bacterium
TGACGGACCCCACTTACGTCGGGCTTATCAACCGCGTACGGCTGGCGGGCGGCGTGCCGCGATACCTGCCGCTGCGCCCCGGTGCCGACGGCTGGCGCCTCGATCTCGACAGCCTGCAGGAACTGGACAGGGAATCAATCGCTGCAGCGCTGCTCATGAGCCCCGCCATGCCGACCGGCGCGGTGTTCACGGAAGACGACTGGCGCGCGCTGAGCGATTTCTGCCACGATGCGGATTGCTGGCTGATCGACAACACCGCCATGGAGCGTATTTTGTTCGATGGGCGCCAGGTCGTGCATCCCGCATCGTTCGCCGACATGCGCACACGCGTAATTTCCGTTGGCTCCGCCTCGAAGGAATACCGGATGATCGGCTGGCGCGTCGGCTGGGTGGTCGGGCCCGCCGACATCGTCGCGGATGTCGCGCGCGTGAGCATCAGCAACGTAGTCTGCCAGACCGGTATCGCCATGGGCGGTGTTGCTGCGGCAATCAACGAACCGAACGATGGTGTTGCCGCCAGCGCAGCGGAACTGCAACGGCGCCGCGACCTGATCCTCGCCGAACTTGCCGAATTCAAGGTCGTACCGCCGCACGGCGGCTGGTCGATGCTGGTGGATGTCTCCGAACTCGGAATGGACGGCCCGACCGCTTCGAAGTTGCTTCTCGAGAAAGGCAAGATCGCGGCAACAGCAATGATCAACTGGGGTGGCGAACATTGCGCCAACTATGTCCGCCTCGTGTATTCGAACGAACCTGTCGAAAGGCTCGAGGGCATCGGCTCACGTTTCCGAAGCGCCCTCCTCTAGTCTTTCCGGTATGGCCCGGCGCATCCTGATTATTGGCGCGACCGGCAACTTTGGTCGCCGTATTGCGCGCCGCCTGGCACTGCACAACGACGCGACGCTGATTCTCGCGAGCCGCGACAGCGAGCGCGCAAAAGAATTCGCACAGCGTCTGCGTGCCGGGTTTCCGGCCGCGGCCCTGGAATCGACCGCCATTGATCAAGCCTGCGAGGACCTTGCATCGCACATTGATCGCTCCGGAGCAAACGTTGTAATCCACACGGCCGGGCCGTACCAGGGCCAGGACTATCGCGTAGCACGTGCGTGCATCGAGTGCGGCTGCCACTACGTGGATCTTGCCGACAGCCGCGATTTCGTCGTGAACTTTAGCCAACTTGACGGCGAGGCGAAGCGCCGTGACTTGCTGCTCGTGACCGGTGCCAGCACCCTGCCCGGCCTGTCGGGCGCCGTGATCGAACGCTACAAACCGGAATTTGCGACGCTCGAGGCAATCGATATCTCGATTGCTCCGGGCCATCGCACGCCGCGTGGCCCTGGCACTGTCGCGGCGGTGCTCAGCTATTGCGGCAAGGCTTTTGACGTCCTGCGAGACGGCAGTTGGCAACGCGTCTGCGGCTGGCAGGACTGGCGCATTCTTCACTATCCGCACATGCGCAGGCGAATCGGCGGCGCCTGCGACGTCCCGGATCTCGCGCTGCTGCCTGTGTTGCATCCGGATCTCCTCAGCGTGCGATTTCACGCGGCGCTGGAAGCCCCCTGGGAGCAAGCCGCATTGTGGTCGATGGCGGCATTCACGCGGCTGGGGATCGTGTCGCACTGGAGCCGCATGCAAGGGCCCGTCCTGCGACTCGGCAACTTGCTGCAGCGTTTCGGTTCGGACGTTGGCGCCATGCACGTCCGACTCCGTGGTCGCGATGCGCGTGGAGCAGCCATGGAGCGTTGCTGGTTTCTGACGGCGAGGGACAATCGCGGCCCCGAGATACCGGCCATTCCCGCAGTTATCGTCGCACGCAAGCTGGCGGCCGGTGACCTGTCGGACCGCGGCGCGAGAAGCTGCTATGGTTTGATTACGCTCGATGAATTCAAGCACGAGGTCGGTAGCCCGGGATTCCAGTACGACCTCGTCAGGAAATAGAAACGCATGGCCAGGGGGAAGCGTATGACAGATCGTTACACCGTCGAGAATGCGGTCGCCAGCCTGAAAAACGACGAGCGGGGGATTTACGGCGTGCTGCTGGAACATGGCACGCTGCAGCTCGGCTACTACCGTCCGCAGGGCAGTGACCCGCAACAGCCGCACGATCGGGACGAGATCTACGTTGTTCAGTCCGGCCACGGTGTCTTCATGCAAGGTGGCGAGCGCCAGGAGTTCGAGCCCGGTGAGGCACTTTTTGTCCCCGCCGGGGTTGAGCACCGATTCGAGGAGTTTTCAGACGACTTTGCCGCCTGGGTGATTTTTTACGGCCCGAAAGGTGGCGAAGCACAGTAACGGACGATCCTGATGGCGAGGCAGGACGACTTCGACGCGGTTTATGCAGCGCTGCGCAAGCTGATGCTGCCGTACGCGAAACACCTGGTTGTCGTGAAGGACGAACCGGGCTCGCTGTATCTCGACACGCAGCACATCATGAAGAACAGGAAACCCTTGTTCTTCGGCGCCATTCAGATTAAGAAGAACTACGTGAGCTACCACCTGATGCCGGTGTACGTGAATCCGGCGCTGCTCGACGACACGTCGGCCGAGCTCAAAAAACGCATGCAGGGGAAAAGCTGCTTTAACTTCACGTCAGTTGACAAAGTATTATTCAGCGAGCTTGGCAGACTCACGAAGAACGGTTTCAACTTTTACAGGAAAGAGGGCTACATCTGATTCGAACGCGGAGGTTTAAGTGGCAAAAGCATTAGGCATTGGCGGTATTTTCTTCAAGAGTCCGGACACAGAGGCTCTGGTCGAGTGGTATGCGAGACACCTTGGCTTTGAGCGCGGCGATGAACCGGGCATCATGCTGCACCAATCCGCTCTCCCAAAAGGCAGCTACGCGGTATGGGGTCCCTTCCGGGAGGAAACCGAATATTTCAATCCGTCAACGAAGGACTTCATGTTCAACCTGATCGTCGACGACCTCGAAGGCGCATTGGAGCAGGTTGCCGCCGGCGGTGCCGAAATCGTCGGCGACGTCGAACACTATGACTTCGGCAGTTTCGGCTGGTTCGTCGATCCGGACGGCAACAAGGTGGAGCTGTGGCAGCCGAAACAGACGTAAAACCCCGATCAAATCTTTTATGGTGCCGGATTTATTTTCTAAAATATTTATGGTGCCGGATTTATTTTCCTTCCCTTTCCACACCACTCGGGCGGCGCTGGACAAGAAAGAAAATAAATCCGGCACCTTTTTATACGGCACCTTTTTAGGCACAAACTCAGGTCCCGCGAACATTGCCTTCTGAAGAACCAATCATGATGTCTGCGATTTTTCGCAGAAAACCGCCCCAATGGGGGCTGAGAGGCGATCCGTGCCTGTGGGACGAGATTTCAGAGCAATTGAAGAATATTCCGCTGCCGGAAAATTCAGAGGATGTCCGCGATTTACTGCAACGAACTATTGAGCAGTTGACCCGGATAAATTGGTCCGGTTTTGAAGGGCATCATCGAATAGAGCGATTTGCCACGCAGACACAAGGTATGTCCAGGGGAATCATAAGCGCCGATTTTTGGAGGACCAAAGCGATTCCCCATTTATTGGAAAGTCATCGGAAAATTATTTCTTCCCGTCCATCTGACTGACTTTCTGGAAAAAGGGGTCGAACCGCTTTTCCACCACGTCGTGAAAAAAGTGCCTGAAAAAAGTGCCGGATCTATTTTGCACGCGGCGTGGGCGGCGCCGTACGTAAAAGAAAATAAATCCGGCACTTTTAATACTGCAAATGGTGCTCTCTTCCCATAACAGGCTCAATTTCACCGCGCCCGAAAAAATGTGACTTCGCACACTAGTGTTGTCGTGAT
>JAHHOT010000133.1 GCA_018677555.1 Gammaproteobacteria bacterium
GTCGTTATACGGCGCTAACGCCCGGGCAGGTACGGATCCTCTACCAGGCCGCAGGCCTGGCGCCACCACCGGTCAGCCGCAAGTCGCCCTCCAGGGTCAAGCGACGGCGAAAAAAATAGTATTTAACAAATACTTCCATCTATTACTTCATGTAAATAGTTATTATGCGTCCAGGCTCTGACCGGTTACGCCGCGGCTGTCGGGCCCGAGCAGATACAGGTACGTCGGCAGCACATCGGCCGGGGTCGGCAGCAGATCACGATCCTCCGCCGGATACGCGGCCAACCGCATTTTCGTGCGCGTGGGCCCGGGGTTGATGCAATTCACCCGCAGATCGGTGTGTTCGTGTTCGTTCGCCAGGATTTGCGACAACGCCTCGATGCCGAATTTCGAGACGGCGTACGCCCCCCAGAACGCCTTGCCGACGCGGCCAACGCCGCTGCTCGTGAATATGATTGAAGGGTCCGCGGCGCTCCGGAGTGGCGGGAGCAGGACCTGGGTCAGGGCAAACGCCGCCGTGAGGTTGACGTGCAGGACCTGTTGCCATTCGCCGGCGTCATACTGCTCGATCGACAGCCGCTGCCCGAGAATGCTGGCGTTGTGTACCAGTCCGTCGAGGCGCCCGAACTCGGACTCGACGCTTTTCGCCAGCGACAGGTAGGCGCCGCTGTCGGCGGTCGCCAGGTCCAGAACCGCGATCGACGGCCGCTGCACCGATTCCAGCGCGACGATCTCGTCGTATGTGGCCTCGAGCTTGCCGGTATTCCGACCGTGCAGAATCACGTGCGCCCCGAGGCGGGCACAGGCGAGAGCCAGCGCTTTGCCGATGCCGTCGGAGGCGCCGGTGATCAAAATGACGCGGTCGTCCAGCAGGCCCGCCGGGGGGTCGTACTTGGTCGGGTCAATGTCCAATCCAGGATTCCTTGTAGGGACAGGGGTGTGTTCGCGCTACTGCAACGTCTTCTCGTCCGCGTCGTCGTCGTTGGTGTTATCGACAATGCTGCGCGGCATAGCCTCGAGCGGCTCGATTTTCTCCATTTCCTTCTTCGGCCGTATGCCGAGCTCCACGAATTTGCGGGCGCCGGGCAACACCTTGCGCTCGAGCGAGCCCACGGCGCGATTGTAGTTTTCCACGCTGCTGGCAAGCTGTTTGCCAACCCGGTTGAGATGTCCGACAAAGGACGTCAGGCGGCCGTACAGGTCTTCGGCCAACTGCCGAATTTCCTGGGCGTTGTCCGCCAGTGCCAGTTGCCGCCAGCCATAGGCCACCGCCTTGAGCAGCGCGACCAGGCTTGTCGGTGTCGCCAGAATGATCTGCTGCGACAGCGCGTATTCGATCAGCTCGGGATCCTCGTTGAGCGCGGCACTCAGGAACTGATCGCCCGGTATGAACAGGATGACGAACTCGGGGCTTTGTGAAAACTGCTCCCAGTAGCCCTTGGTGGCAAGTTTTCTGACATGTTCGCGGACATTGCGGGCATGCCGCTCCAGGCCCAGCTTGCGTTGTGCGTCATCTCGAGCCTCGACCGCCTCGAGGTACGCGTCGAGCGGGGTCTTTACGTCCACCACGAGCTCACGCTGATCTGGCATACGCACGATCATGTCGGGTCGAATCACTTTGTCGTCGCCCGTGCTGTGCACCTGCTCCTGGAAGTCGCAGTGCTCGACCATGCCGGCGAGTTCAACGAGCCGCCGGAGCGTAATTTCACCCCAGCGACCGCGGACTTCCGGTCGTCGCAGCGCCTTGACCAGGTTCTGGGTCTCCTGTGCCAGTGATTTCTGGCTGCTCTGCATGGCCTCGAGTTGGGTCCGAATGCTCCCGTAAGCTTCACTGCGAGCCTTTTCGAGTTGCGAAATCTGCTGCTGCGACTGTGACAGCGCATCGCGAATCGGTTTCACCAGGTTTTCCACGGCCTGTTCACGGGCGCCCAGCTCGCGCTTTGCCTTTTCCTGGTGGGCGCTAAGATTCTGTTCGGCCAGGCGCAGGAAATTCTCGCTGTTCGATTGCAGCGACTGATTGGCCAGATTGGAGAACGCGGTGGCGAGCTTGCTCGTAGCGGCCTCGAACGCGGCGTCCCGCTCAAGTTGCAGCGCATCCTGGTCCTTGATTCGCGTTTCCAGCGTATCGATGGACTGCACCAGGGAATGGCGTCGGCGCCGTGCGATGAACCACATGACAAGCGCACCGAGCAGCAGGCCGGCGAGGAGCGCCGGACCGCCAACTTCCAGGTACACGGGGTCGATCGAGATCGAGTACATCAGGTGCTCAGGTTAACCGCTTTTGCCAGCAAAGTGGCGAGTTCGGCCGTTTCCGATACCACCCGGTCCGCGCCCCAGCTGTCCGGAGAATCGTCGTCCGTGATGTAGCCGTAACCCACCGCGATCGTGGCCATGCCAGCGTTACGCCCGGCTTCGATATCGCGGGCAGCATCCCCCACAAAGACGCAGCTCTCCGGCGCCACGCCGATCAGCGCACTTGCGTGCAGGAGCGGTGCGGGGTCCGGCTTGCGCGTCTCGAGGGTGTCGCCACTTACCGCGCAGGCCGCCCGTTGCAGTAGTCCGAGCTGTTGCATCAGTGGTTTGGTCATGCGCTCCGGCTTGTTGGTGACGACGCCCCAGGGCCGCGCAGCATCATCCATTGCACTTAACAGTTCGGGCAGATGCGGAAACACGACGGAGTCGACGCACAACCGATTGCTATATCGTTCCAGGTATTCGGCGTGCAGCGTCGCGGCAAGCTTCTCGTCCGCGTGTGGAAACGCGAGGCGAATGAGTCCCAGCGCGCCATTCGAAACACTGTTGCGGGCGACCGCGTAATGAACGGGCTCCATGTCGCGCGCCTTCTGCAGGTCGCGCAGTATGGCCACCATGTCCGGCGCCGTATCGACCAACGTTCCGTCCAGGTCAAACAGCACGGCGCGACTACCGCCATCGAAAACTGCATCGGCTGGCGTCATGCGTCCGCCGCCCGCCGGAAGTGCATCAGATAATTTACGTCCAGGCTCGGGCCCAGTGAGTACTCGCGGGTCAGCGGGTTGTAGTGCATGCCAATGCTGTGCTGAAGCTCGAGCCCGGCGTGCCGGGCCCAGGCCTCCAGTTCCGAAGGCCTGATGAACTTGTCGTATTCGTGCGTACCGGCGGGAAGCAGTCGCAACAGGTATTCAGCTCCGACGATGGCAAACAGAAACGATTTCGGGTTGCGATTGATGGTGGAGAAGAACACGTCACCGCCGGCGCGCACGAGATCGCAACAGGAGCGCACAACGTCGCCCGGTGAGGGAACGTGCTCGAGCATTTCCAGACAGGTAACGACGTCGTAAGCGCCCGCATGCGTTGCGGCCATCTCCTCGGCGGTAGACCGTTGGTAATCGACTCCCGAACCCGATTCGGCCTGGTGCAGGCGGGCGACCGACAATGGACCTTCGGCCATGTCGATGCCCGTAACGGTCGCACCGGCGCTGTCCAGCGACTCCGCCAGAATCCCGCCGCCGCAACCAATGTCGATGACCTTGCTGCCCGCCAGATTCACCCGCTGGCGGATATAGTCCAGGCGCAACGGGTTGATCTGGTGCAGCGGCCGGAATTCGCCCTCCGGATCCCACCAGCGGGATGCCAGAGCGTCGAATTTTGCGATTTCGTCGGTGTCGACGTTGCTGTGTGCTGCGTTCATGAAGGCATCGGCCATCCGTTGCTGCGGGGACTGCTGCGAGGCAGTAGATCAGACTGGGTTGTGCGGCTCAATACCCGAATATCAAGAGGCTGCCGGCGACCTGACTGTGGCAACGGCGGTGGGGTAAATTCGAGCCGATTTGCCTTTGCGTTCCGCCAGCGCCGAAGGTTGCGGAAATGGCGCAGTTTTGGGGCAAAAACAAGCCACGGGAAATCGACGGAAAGCCTGCTGCCGAGCTATCTCATGTGGTAGAATTTGGACCCTGATATGGCGCTTCTGAAGGCCTCTTGTCAGCCCCTTTGAATCACGCTTTTTCTTGAATTGTACCCGGTAACCCGAGCCCGACATTCGCTTCTCTCGTGGAAGCGACAGCGGGCAAGATGTGTGAGTCTGTATGTCTGAAGTCGCCCAGGAATTGCTGTCCGTCAGCCTCGAAGAGGAGATGCAGCAGTCGTATCTCGACTACGCGATGAGCGTAATCGTCGGCCGCGCGCTCCCCGATGTTCGTGACGGGCTCAAGCCCGTGCACCGGCGTGTCCTGCACGCGATGCGCGAACTCGGCAACGACTACAACAAGCCGTTCAAAAAGTCGGCACGTGTGGTGGGTGACGTCATCGGCAAGTACCACCCGCACGGGGATTCTGCGGTTTACGACACCATCGTGCGGATGGCCCAGCCCTTTTCGATGCGCTACATGCTGATCGACGGGCAGGGCAACTTCGGCTCGGTGGACGGCGACGCGCCGGCCGCCATGCGCTATACGGAAGTCCGTATGGCGCGGATTGCGCATGAGATTCTTGCGGATATCGACAAGGAAACGGTTGATTTCGTTGAGAATTACGACGGTTCCGAAAGCGAGCCGTCGGTCATGCCGACCCGCGTGCCCAACCTGCTGGTCAACGGGTCCGCCGGTATTGCCGTTGGCATGGCAACCAATATCCCGCCGCACAATCTCGGTGAGATTATCGATGCGTGCATGGCCCTTATTGACGACCCGGCGATCAGTATCCGGCAACTGATCGAACATGTGCCTGGCCCCGATTTCCCGACAGCCGGGATCATCAACGGCGCTGCAGGAATCTTTGCTGCCTACCGGACCGGGCGAGGCCGTGTACACATCCGGGCCCGCACCAGCGTCGAGCCGATGGACAAGAAGGGCCGCGAGGCCATCATCGTCACGGAATTGCCGTACCAGGTCAACAAGGCGCGCCTGATCGAGAAAATCGCCGATCTGGTACGCGACAAGCGCATCGAGGGCATCAGCGAGCTGCGTGACGAATCCGACAAGGACGGCATGCGTATCGTCATTGAATTGCGGCGTGGCGAAGTCAGCGACGTGATTCTGAACAACCTGTACAAGCAGACACCGCTGCAAAGCGTTTTCGGCATCAATATGGTTGCCTTGCACGAAGGCCAGCCGAAGCTGATGAACCTCAAGCAGGTGCTGGAAGCATTTCTGTCCCACCGGCGCGAGGTAGTCACTCGTCGCACCATTTACGAGCTGCGCAAGGCGCGGGACCGGGCCCACGTGCTGGAAGGGCAGTCGGTAGCGCTGGCCAACATCGATGACGTCATCGCCATGATCAAAGAGTCGGAATCGCCTGCTGTTGCCCGTAAGGCGCTGATGCAGCGCGGCTGGCAACCGGGCGAAGTCACCGCGATGCTGGAGCGTGCCGGCGCCACGGACACGCGCCCGGACGGGCTGGCCGACGGCTTCGGCCTGATCGACGGTGAATATCGCCTCTCCGAGGTACAGGCGCAGGCAATCCTGAATTTGCAGCTGCACCGCCTGACCGGCCTCGAGCAAGATAAAATAATTAATGAATACAAAGAGATATTAGATAAAATTAATGAATTGTCTAGTATACTGTCCGACCCGGACGAGCTGCTGCAGGTCATCCGCGAGGAACTCCTGGCGATTCGTGAATCCTACGCCGACGAGCGTCGCACGGAGATCGTGCAGGACCACAGTGACCTGCAGACCGAAGACCTGATCCCCGAAGAGGAGGTCGTGGTGACGCTGTCGCATGGCGGCTACGCCAAGGCGCAGCCGATCGACGTGTACCAGGCGCAGCGGCGTGGCGGCGTCGGGCGATCGGCGGCCAAGGTCAAGGATGAGGACTTTATCGACAAGCTCTTTGTCGCAAACACCCACGACACCATTCTGTGCTTTTCCAGTCGCGGCAAGATGTACTGGCTCAAGGTCTACCAGGTGCCGCAGGCGAGCCGCGGGGCGCGCGGCAAACCGATCGTCAATCTGCTGCCTCTCGAAGAGGGCGAGCGAATCAACGCGGTGTTGCCGATTCGTGACTACGCGGAAGACAGTTTCGTGCTGATGGCCACCAGCGGGGGCACGGTCAAGAAGACGCCGCTGAGCATGTTCTCCCGGCCACGCGCCAGCGGCATCATCGCGATCGATCTGCGCAATGATGACCTTCTCGTCGACGTAGCCATCACCGACGGCAACCAGGAAATCGTCCTGGTTGCCAGCAGTGGCAAGGCCATTCGTTTCCGTGAGCAGGACGTCAGGCCCATGGGTCGCGGCGCAGCCGGCGTGCGCGGCATCAAGCTCCCGGCAGGGCACGAAGTAATCGCGCTCACGCTCGTTGGAGACGGCTTGCTGCTGTCCGCTACCGAGAATGGCTACGGCAAGCGGACGGCCATCGACGAGTTTCCGGTGCAGGGCCGTGGCGGGCAGGGTGTCATCGCGATCCAGACCTCGGAACGAAACGGCCGCACGGTCGGTGCAATACAGGTCGATGACGACGACGAAATCATGCTGATCAGTTCGAGCGGCACCCTGGTGCGGACGCCGGTCAGCGATATTTCGATCATCGGACGTAACACACAGGGTGTGCGCCTCATTCGTGTGGAAGCCGGCCAGCGCCTCGTCGGGCTTGCAAGGATTGCATCCATCGAGGAAAGCGAATAAAAGACCCTGACAGTGTCACTTGAGCGGCGCCCGTGCCGCAATAGCTCCGAGCAAATCTGAACGATGTCCAGAATATTTAATTTCAGCGCCGGTCCGGCGGTGCTCCCGGGCGCGGTCCTCGAGCAGGTCCGAGCCGATATCCCGTCGTGGCGCGGCACCGGCATGTCGGTGATGGAGGTCAGTCACCGTGGCAAGGACTTCGACGAAATCGCACGTAAGGCCGAGCAGGACGTGCGTGAGCTGCTGGGCATTTCTGACGACTACGCCGTGTTGTTCCTGCAGGGTGGGGCGACCCTGCAATTCGCCATGGTGCCGCTGAATTTGTCGCAAAGCGGCCAGACGGTCGACTATGTACAGACGGGTAGCTGGTCGAAAAAAGCGATTGCCGAGGCCGCCCGCTTCTGTGCCATGAACGTGGCGGCAGACAGTGCGGAAAGCAGTTTTACGACCATTCCGCCGGTTGATACCTGGCGAGTGAGTAGTGACGCGGCCTACCTGCACTACACGCCAAACGAGACGATTGGCGGGGTGGAGTTTCATTTTATACCGGAGACCGGCGATGTTCCGCTGGTTGCGGACATGTCGAGCACGATCCTGTCGCGGCCCATCGACGTCAGCCGCTTTGGTCTGATCTATGCCGGCGCACAGAAAAATATCGGGCCGGCCGGGATTACGCTGGTGATAGTGCGCAAGGACCTTGTCGGCCGGGCGCGCGTCGATACGCCGACGTTGCTGACCTACGAGGCCTTTGCCGAGTCGGGCTCGATGACCAACACGCCGCCAACCTTCGCCTGGTATGTCGCCGGGCTGGTGTTTGCGCATCTCAAGGCTGAAGGTGGCCTGGAGGCGATGGCCGCGATCAACGAGCGCAAGGCGGCGAAATTGTACGCGGCGATCGACGAATCGTCGTTCTACAGTAACCCCGTCGATCCTGCGTGCCGTTCCTGGATGAACGTGCCATTCGTGCTTGCAGATCCTGCGCTCGACGCCGGTTTTCTGGCAAAGGCGGACGCTGCCGGCCTGAAAAACCTGAAGGGCCACCGCTCGGTGGGCGGCATGCGTGCCTCGATTTACAACGCAATGCCGGAAGAAGGTGTTGATGCGCTGTTAGAGTTCATGGTCGAATTCGAACGGACGAACAGCTGATGTTCAAGATTCTTACACTCAACAATATCGCCGTGGCGGGCTTGCGCCGCTTGCCGAGAAATCTCTACGAAGTTGCGTCGGGCATATCGGACCCTGACGCCATCATCCTCCGCTCATACAATATGCACGACATGGACATACCCCGCAGCGTTGCCGCCATCGGCAGAGCCGGTGCCGGGGTCAACAATATTCCAATCGTTGAAATGAGCAAGCGTGGCGTCCCCGTATTCAATGCGCCGGGCGCCAATGCCAACGCAGTCAAGGAACTGGCCGTAGCGGGCTTGCTGGTGGCAGCCAGGCATCTCTGCGACGCACGCGAGTACGTGCGTCGTCTGAACGTGCAGGGTGAGGAACTCGACAAGGCTATCGAGGCCGGCAAGAAACAGTTTGTCGGTTTCGAGCTGCCCGGGCGCACGCTGGGTGTTGTCGGCCTGGGTGCAATCGGCGTCGAGGTTGCCAATGTTGCCTTGTCCCTGGGGATGAAGACGGTTGGCTTTGACCCGCAAATTACGGTCAGACGTGCCTGGCAACTGTCGGCAGACGTGAAACAGGTCGATACGCTGGATCGGCTGTTCAAGCGATCCAACGCGGTCACCATCCATGTGCCCCTCGTGGAAGCGACACGTAACATGGTTAATGCGGATCGGCTCCGGGTGATGCCGGACGACTCGATTCTGATCAACTTTTCGCGCGGTGGCGTGGTCGACAACAGTGCTGTGCTGGAAGCCCTGGACAGTGGCAAGCTGCTCAGTTACGTGTGCGACTTTCCGACGCCTGAGTTGATTGCGCATCCGAATGTGATTGCGTTGCCGCATCTTGGCGCGTCGACCAAAGAGGCGGAAGAAAATTGCGCGGTGATGGTCGCTGAAAACGTTCGCGACTACCTGGAAAACGGCAATATCCGGCATTCCGTGAACTTTCCGGAGTCTGTAATGCCGCGAAATGACGGCTGGCGCATAACCATAGCCAACGCCAACGTACCGAACATGGTCGGTCAGATCTCGACATTGCTGGCGCAGGCGAGCCTGAATATCGAGGATTTGCTGAACAAGTCACTTGGTGACCTGGCATACACCGTAGTCGATCTGGACGGCCCGGTACCGGACGAAACCGTCGAGGCAATTCGCGCGATTGACGGCGTTCTGACATTGCGAAATCTGGGCAAGCCGATATCCTGATCGTAGGAATGCTGGCCGCGGTTGAGCTTTCGTTGCCAGGCATCGGATAAATAAGCGATAAAAACGAGTTAGGAAATGGCGAAAGGGGCCGGAGACGCGGCGAAAAAGCGGGACCTGGCGGAAATTCGCAAGCGCATCGATAAAATCGATCTGCAGATTCAGGCACTGATCAACGAGCGCGCGACAATCGCCCAGCTCGTCGGCCAGTCCAAGGGGGAGCTCGCAGCGGCGGTTGATTACTATCGACCGGAGCGCGAGGCGGAGGTGTTGCGCGGCGTCCTTGCGCGCAACGAAGGGCCGATGCGCGACGAGGAGATGCTGCGGCTGTTTCGCGAAATCATGTCGGCCTGCCTTGCGCAGCAGGAGCCACTCAAGGTCGGCTTCCTCGGACCGGAGGGGACCTTTACCCAAACGGCGGTCTACAAGCATTTTGGTCACTCGGTCAGGGCGCTGCCCTTCGGCACGATTGACGAGGTGTTCCAGGAAGTGGAGTCCGGAGCCGCCGACTTCGGCGTCGTGCCAATCGAGAATTCCACCGAGGGCACCGTCAACAACACGCTGGACATGTTTCTGACCTCGCCCCTCAAAATCGGTGGCGAGATTGAACTCCGGATCGAGCAACACCTGCTCGGGCGCATGGACTCGCTGGACAATATTGAGCGGGTTTGTGCGCATGAGCAGGCGCTGGCGCAGTGCCGGGGTTGGCTCCGCGAATACATGCCGCAGGCCGAACTTATCGGTGTCAGCAGCAATGCAGTCGGTGCGCGGCGCGCGCGGGACGAGGCCGGGACGGCGGCCATTGGCGGAGACGCAGCCGCGGAAGTCTACGATCTGCGGATCATGGTTAACAATATCGAAGATCGCGCCGATAACGCCACGCGTTTTCTGGTGGTTGGTCGCCACCTGTTGGCCGCCAGCGGCGAAGACAAAACGACAATCCTGGTGTCCACGGAGGACACCGCGGGTGGGGCTGGTGTTCTGCATGCATTGTTGCAGCCTTTTGCGGTCCACGGCGTCAACATGACACGAATCGAATCACGACCATCGCGAAAAAAGAACTGGGAGTATGTCTTTTTCCTTGATCTCGATGGTCACGCGGACGAATCGCCGCTGGTAAATGCACTCGAAGAACTCAAGCAGAAGAGCTCGCTGTTCCGCATTCTCGGTGCATACCCGAAAGCGGTGAACTGAAAGGTCGGGGTCGTGCAACTCGAGGTCAAGCCGGGCTCGCCACTGCGCGGCAATGTCTCTGTACCCGGCGACAAGTCCATTTCGCATCGTGCATTGATGCTTGCGGCGATAGCGGAGGGCACGACGACGATAGAAAACTTTCTGCCGGGCGAAGACTGCCTGGCGACGCTTCGTGCTTTGCGTGAGATGGGCGTGGACATCGAGACTCACTCGCGAAAACGCGTAAGCGTTCATGGCGCCGGGCTGTCGTCCCTGCGTGCACCTGATCAACCCCTGGACATGGGCAACTCCGGCACGGCCATGCGCTTGTTTTGCGGGCTTCTTGCTGGACAATCGTTCACAGCGACACTCACTGGCGATGCCTCGCTGAGCAAGCGCCCGATGAACCGTGTTACTACTCCGTTGGAGTCGATGGGCGCGGCAATCGAATCGACCGGTGGGCGTCCGCCGCTGAAAATTCACGGCAACCCGGAATTGCGCGGCATCGATTACGGCCTGTCCGTTGCGAGTGCGCAGGTCAAGTCGGCCATCCTTTTGGCAGGACTCTTTGCAAGCGGAGAAACGCGCATCACCGAGCCCGCGATCACCCGCGATCATACGGAGCGCATGCTGCAAGGAATGGGCGTTCGCCTGCAGTGCAAGGACGGAGTGATCCGGCTGTCCGGACGACAGAAGTTGCAGGCAATGGCGATTGACGTGCCGGGAGACCTGTCATCCGCTGCGTTCCTGATTCTTGCTGCGACCATTACGCCAAAGAGCGATGTGCTCTTGAACAATGTCGGCGTCAATCCAACACGCACCGGCGTCCTCGAGATACTTCAAAAAATGGGTGCCGACATTTCGATCGGGCGTGAGCGACAGTGCGGAGGTGAGCCAGTAGCCGATATTCGCGTCCGCAGCGCAACGCTGCGGGGGATCGACGTCGAACCGTCACTCGTGCCGCTGGCGATCGATGAATTTCCTGTCCTTTTCGTCGCTGCCGCGTTCGCCGATGGCACCACGCGGTTCAGCCACCTGGACGAGCTGCGCGTGAAGGAGAGCGATCGTATTGCTGCAATGGCAGCCGGGCTGGCCGCACTTGGCGTTCAGATACGCGAATTTGATGACGGCGCGGAAATAGAAGGCGGCAGGGTTCAAGGCGGCACCGTTGAGAGTTTCGGAGACCACCGGATTGCCATGGCGCTTGCCGTTGCCGGTTGCGCCGCAGGTGGACCTGTCAGGGTACTGGAAACCGAGAATATCGATACGTCGTTTCCGGGTTTTGTCGAGCTTTCGCAAAACCTGGGCATGCAGATCCACGCGACGGGCGAAAAAACGGGCATGCAGCCGGGGGTGCCAGTGCTTGCTATAGACGGCCCGAGCGGTTCCGGCAAGGGCACAATCGCGCGGCGGGTCGCGTCGGTACTCGGCTGGCACCTGCTCGACAGTGGCGCCCTCTACAGGCTCGCGGCGCTGGCTGTGAGCGACGCCGGCGCTGAAAATGCAGATGACGATCGTCTGGCCGATATCGCCGGCAGCCTCGAGATCGAATTCGAGGTCGACGACCACGGCGAGGAACGGATCATCATGGCTGGCAACGATGTCACGGCCGCCGTGCGCGACGAACAGACAGGGCTCAATGCGTCTCGTCTGGCCGCGGTGCCCGCCGTGCGAGAGGCACTGCTGGCTTTGCAAGTGGGCTTCCGCAGGGCCCCGGGCCTGGTCGCTGACGGACGCGATATGGGTACCCAGGTTTTCCCGGATGCGGGTCTCAAAGTGTTCCTCACGGCGAGCCCGGACGAGCGCGCGAGAAGGCGTTATAAGCAGTTGAAAGACAAGGGTATTGATGTTAGCCTTCCGGCCCTTTCTCGGGACATCGAGGAAAGGGACAGGCGGGACGCCGAACGATCGGTGGCGCCGCTCAAGCCTGCTGCAGACGCTAGGGTGCTGGATTCCAGCGATCTCAGCATCGACGAAGTCGTCGACATCGTGCTGGATTGGACGCGCCAGCGTTATCCCGAAGAAACGGAATACTGAACCGAATCGAACAGGATCGTTCGATTTTTTTTAATGAGTCGTTCATCGAAGGAACCGATGCAACGAAAGGGTCGAGAGTCATAGTGACTCTCTTGGTTTAATCTAATGACAGAAAGTTTTGCAGAGTTATTTGAAGAGAGTTTTGCCAGTCAACACATAAAGCCCGGTTCGATCATCACCGGAACCGTTGTGGCAGTAAATGATGACGTAGTGCTCGTCAGCGCAGGCCTCAAATCCGAGGCCGTCATCCCAATCGAACAGTTTCAGAACGACAAAGGCGCTGCCGATATTTCTATCGGTGACGAGGTCGAGGTGGCGCTCGATACCGTCGAAGATGGCTTCGGAGAGACACGTCTCTCGCGCGAGAAAGCCATTCGCGCCCGCACCTGGACGGAGCTCGAAAAAGCATTCGAAAAGGGCGAGGTTGTCAATGGCGTCATCAACGGCCGGGTGAAGGGTGGCTTCACGGTTGAGATCGACAATGTGCGGGCATTCCTGCCCGGATCGCTGGTCGATGTCAGGCCGGTGCGCGATCCGGCCTACCTCGAAGGCAAGAGTCTCGAATTCAAGGTGATCAAACTCGATCAGCGCCGCAACAACGTTGTGGTGTCTCGTCGTGCGGTTGTGGAGCAGGAATACAGTGCTGAGCGTGACGCGCTGCTCGAGACCCTGCAGGAAGGCAACACGGTCAAGGGTATTGTGAAGAACCTGACCGACTACGGTGCGTTCGTCGACCTCGGTGGTATTGACGGCCTGCTGCACATTACTGACATGGCGTGGAAGCGCGTGAAGCACCCGTCCGAGGTGGTCAATGTCGGTGACGAAATTGACGTGAAAATACTGAAATTCGATCGCGAGCGGCAACGTGTGTCCCTGGGCATCAAGCAACTTGGAGACGATCCCTGGCACGACCTGGCGCGGCGTTACCCGCCGCAGACGCGTCTGTTTGGCAAGATCACCAATATCGCGGACTACGGTTGCTTCGTTGAAATCGAGGAAGGCGTGGAAGGCCTGGTGCACGTCTCTGAAATGGACTGGACCAACAAGAATGTAAATCCGTCACGGGTGGTTCAGGTTGGCGAAGAAGTCGAAGTCATGGTCATCGAGATCGACGAAGAACGCCGCCGCATTTCGCTTGGCATCAAGCAATGCAAGACCAATCCATGGGCTGAATTCTCTGCCACCGTCAATCGTGGTGACAAAGTATCGGGACAGATCAAGTCGATTACCGACTTCGGTATCTTTATCGGGCTTGATGGCGGCATCGATGGTCTTGTGCACTTGTCGGATATCTCCTGGGACGTAGCGGGAGAGGACGCGGTGCGCAATTACAAGAAGGGCCAGGAAATCGAAGCGGCCGTGCTTGCCATCGATTCCGAGCGTGAGCGTATCTCGCTCGGTATCAAGCAGCTCGACAAGGATCCGTTCTCGGGCTGGCTGGCTGAGCATCCCAAGAACTCGACGGTCAAGGGCGTCGTTACGGAAGTAGACGCTCGCGGTGCCGTGGTCGACCTGGGCGATGGCGTGACCGGCACGCTGCGGGCCTCCGAGCTTGCACGCGGCCGCGTCGAGGATGCGCGCACGGTGCTCAAGGTTGGCGAGGAGGTCGAGGCGAAGTTCACAAACGTGGATCGGAAAAATCGCAGCGTCGCATTGTCGATCAAGGCAAAAGAGGTGCACGAGGAAGCCGAGGCGCTATCGAGCTACAAATCCGAAAACGCAGCGGCATCGTCGGGAACGACACTGGGCGAACTTTTGAAGGAAAAAATGTCGGGCGGCGCCAAGCAGTAAAAAAAACTTTGCCCGGACCCCCGGTCCGGGCTATATTTCCTTTATAATCGGCAGCTTAGGCGGTCAAGCAGCTGGGGAAATAGGCGAAGCGCATTATGACAAAATCAGAGCTCATTGAGATGATTGCCCGCAAGCAGAAGCATTTGCCAGCCAAGGACGTCGAGTTGGCCGTCAAGCATCTGCTGGATTTGATGAGTGACTCCCTGGCGCGCGGAGAACGCATCGAGATCCGGGGATTTGGAAGCTTTTCGCTGCATTTTCGTCCACCCAGGATTGGCCGAAACCCGAAAACGGGCGAGGCCGTTGCGCTTTCCGGCAAGTACGTACCGCATTTCAAGCCGGGTAAGGACCTGCGCGAGCGTGTCAACGCCAGCCGCGACTTCCCGATCAAAAGCTAACGAACCGATCGACCATCCATTGCTGCGACAACGGGGCTTGTCGCCGGGCTACGTTATGCGCGCTACGCCGCTTACCATATTCCAGATAAAGCAATACACTAGCTTTGCCGTACCGGTTTGCTGCCAGGCACTCGGAGGAGTCGACAAATGCTGAAGAAAATCGGCCTGGTTGTGCTCGTATTGACGATCTTCGGGCTCATCCTCTGGTTTACGAAAATCAATCCGGGGTCCCTGGAGCTGGATCTTGCGTTCGCAAAGGTCGAGGCGAGCATACCGCTTGCAATCAGTGCGACCTTTGTCATCGGCTGGCTATTCGGTCTGGCCTGCACCGGGATCTTCATCATTCGACTGATCAACGAGCGCCGTCAACTGCGCAAATCCCTGCGCGTCGCCGAGTCTGAAGTCACCAGCCTGCGAAATCTGCCGATCGCCGATGCCGACTGAATCGACCTTTCTTCTTGCCGGGTTGTTTCTGCTGCTGGCCGCGGCCGGATGGGCACTGGGACGATTCGGCGAAAGGGATCTGGAGGAACAACCTCAACCGCTCAATATCGATTACCTGAAGGGGCTGAATTTCCTGCTGAACGAGCAAACCGATCAGGCGCTCGAGCATTTTCTGAAGATGGTTCGCGTCGACGACCGGACGATAGAGACCCACTTCGCGCTCGGAAGCCTGTTTCGCCGGCGGGGTGAAATTGACCGGGCCATTCGAATTCACCAGAACATCATCGCGCGTCCGGACCTCGGCACCGAGCAACGCGACCAGGCGCTTTTTTCCCTGGCCAAAGATTACCTGCGGGCCGGGTTGTTGGACCGTGCGGAGAAATTGTTCGGTCGTCTCGCCGAAGGCTCCCGTTACCAGGTCGAGGCACTCGAGCAGCTGTGCCGCATCTATGAGCAGGAACACGAGTGGCAAAAGGCAATCGATGCGGGCCAAAAACTCGAGATGCTGAGCGGTAAATCGCTCGCATTGACCATTGCGCACTATTATTGCGAGCTGGCGGAGCAATCCGCGGAACAAAAAGACTTCGTCGCGGCGCGCGCCTATATCAAAAAGGCACAAAGCGGTCGTCCCCGAACGCATCGCGGTGCTCTGGCACGGGCCGCAATTGCGCGCGATTCAGACGATAGCAAAACCGCACTGCGGCTTTATCGGCGAATTATTGATGAGAACAATTACCTGATGACGGAGGCGTTGCCACGCCTTGTTGAAATCTATCGCTCAACGAACGCAGTCGACAAGCTCGAATCCGAGCTTCGCAGCCTGTTCCAGAAGCAGCCGGAAATGCGTTCGGATGTGGCTTACACGGCCATCGTCAACAACATAGGCGGTATCGCGGCAATTGACGAGTGTGTCGAGGAATTCATGCTCAACGACCCGACACTCGGCGAGTTTATCGACCTGCAGCACCTGTTGGAGGAAACCCCCGAAGACCGGGAGAAAGCGCTTGCACGTGTGCGCGCAGCGCTAAGCAAGCTGGCCGCTGCCACTCCGCGCTATCAGTGCAAGGAATGCGGCTTCTCGAGCCAGCGCCTCCTGTGGCAGTGTCCGAGCTGTAAAGACTGGGAAACCCAGCGTCCGTCTTCGCGCGTAAAATTCGATTCGCTATTGCAGCGCAGTCTGTAGCCCGCGCATCGCAACCGGCCATTTCCGCGAGCTTCGCCCAGTAATAGCTGCGGCCAATCCGGCTGCTATCACATAGCCTTCCTCATGAAAGTTACACGCGCCTGCCGCTGCAGGCCTGTGGCTCGATCATGACGCAAAAAGTGAGCAAAAGGAGTGAGCTATGAACACACTGCGACGTTATATTTTCCTGGCGATTATTGCCTTGTCCTGTCCGACTCTGGCCCTTGCCGGGCCGGTCAACATCAATACGGCGGATGCCGAGACAATTTCGGCTGAACTGAAGGGCGTCGGTCTTGCGAAGGCACAGGCGATCGTGGCCTACCGCAAGCAGCACGGTCCATTCAAGACCCGGGCCGAATTAACGGCCGTCAAGGGAATCGGCGCGCGTACGGTGGAGATCAACAGGGACAACATCCTGCTCGACGGGAGCAAAGAGCGTTCGAAGAAATAGGCCGCGCCCGGCCCGCGCCAGCCGCATTGGGTAGTCCAATGCGGCATTTTTTCGGGTGCGCGATGAGACGAGTTTCACAAAGGCGCAAGTTGCCCATGCAGAAGGCGGTGAACTTTGGCTATGATGCTGTTTTCCCGAATAAATTCGGAGGCTCGCCTTGCCAAAGCAAATTCGATCCGCTGTGTTTCCGGTAGCCGGACGAGGCACACGATTTCTACCAGCAACCAAAGCATGTCCGAAAGAGATGCTGCCGATAGTGGACAAGCCGCTTATTCAGTATGCAGTCGAGGAAGCCGTGGCGGCCGGAGCGACCAAGCTGGTTTTCGTGACCGGCAGTTCGAAAAAAGCGATCGAGGACCATTTCGACAGCGATCCGGAACTGGAGCGGGCGCTGGACGTACCCGGGAAGGAAGCTCTGCTCGATTCGATCCGGGGTGTGTTGCCCGCGGGCGTTTCCTGTGTATACATACGGCAGGGTGAACCGCTCGGCCTCGGGCATGCCGTGCTGTGCGCGCGACCAGCGGTCGGCGACGAGCCGTTTTTCGTGCACCTCTGCGACGACTTGATTCACGGCGATCCCGGCTGTTTGCGGCAGATGGCCGATGAGTATGAATCCCACGGTGGCAGCGTGGTTGCGGTCGAGCCGGTCCCGCCTGAGAAGACATCGAGCTACGGAGTCGTTGCGATAGATGACTCGAACGTCATGACAGAAATTGTGGAGAAACCTGCGCCTGAAGACGCACCGTCAAACCTGGCCGTGGTCGGGCGCTATTTGCTGGATCCCGCGATCTTCGACAAGCTGGAAACAACCGGCCGGGGGGCTGGCGGTGAAATTCAGCTGACCGACGCAATCGCCGACTTGCTGCGCGAGTCACCGGTGCACGCGTACGAGTTTAGCGGTGACCGCTATGACTGTGGCAGCAAGCTTGGCTACCTCAAAGCGACGGTAGCTTACGGGTTGGCCCACGAGGAAATCGGTGCCCAGTTTGCCGAACATTTGAAGGACCTCTGACACGGCACGGCATCAAGGCCTCCGGTCGATTTGCTACACTTTGCACGTCGAGTAGCAGGTCAGGATTGTGCGGTGAAACGCACCAGGACAGTCGAAGACTACATTGCCAGGTCGAAAGCCTGGTCCGGCGAGCTTGAGCAGCTGCGCAGCATCTTGCAGTCGACCGAGCTGGAGGAGGGCGTCAAGTGGGGCGCGCCTTGCTACATGCTCGATGGCAAGAATATCGTCGGCATCGGCGCCTTCAAATCCTACTTCGGGCTCTGGTTTTACCAGGGTGCATTACTCGCCGATAAGAGCAAGAAACTCGTCAATGCACAGGAAGGCAAGACCCGCGCCATGCGGCAATGGCGAATGCATTCGGCTGCGGACATCAGGCCCAGGTTGATCAGGAGCTACGTCGACGAGTCGATCATGCATGCGAAGACAGGACGCGAAATAACCGCCCAACGAGGGAAACCGCTCGTTGTTCCGCTGGCGTTGAAAAAGGCACTGGCAGCCGACAAAGGGGCGGGAGACGCGTTCAGGCACATGCGGCCCGGACTGCGGCGCGAATACGCGGACTATATTGCAGACGCAAAGCGAGACGCTACAAGGCAACGCAGAGTGGACAAGGTCCTGCCAATGATCGTCAGGGGCGTCGGGCTCAACGACAAATATCGCCGCTAGCGACGCACCGCTACGCGCGGTTTTCCCTGCACTGCTTCAGCTTATTCGAAAAAGTTATATCTTGCCTTTGCGATATTCTGATCAGGCATAATAAGCGCTGTTCTGCTAACACAGCGGAATGAAGGGGCAGAGCCGCAGCCGCGCAAGACGGAACGGCACTGCCACAACAAGCCTGCACGCGACCCAATCACGTCAGGCCAGATGCATTGGGGAATCTGATATGTCAATTGGGAATAACGAGCGGTCGTGTCTGACGGGTCCGTCCGTGCGTCGCGCAAGGCGCAACGAAAGTGGCCACTACTTGCTCGCCGTGGTCTTCGCATCCTGCTCGTTCACGGGCTGTGTGCCGCTCAGCGAAAATCAGCAATTCGAACGCGACAACCGGTTCAATATCGCGAAGGAAGAATTTCTGCTCAAAAAGCAATCGTGTCGGCAGGCCGGTGGCGCGATGCGCATGCGGACGTCACCGTTGTCGAATCCCGGCAGACTCGACTACGAATCAGCACGCTGCGTTCGCCTTTGACCGGCTGGCAAGGGATTATCGAAATCGCGATTAGCGGCAGGCGCTGGGCAGGTGCTTCGCCTCGATCACGCCCGTGCTGGCGCAGCTCCATTCGATGCTGCCTGAGTTGTCGACCGCAGTGAGCGTGATGGTCTGACCATTGATCGCGGTGTGCGCGTCATTACCGTACACCATCGTGATTACGTTGTTGGCAATTGATACCTCGGTTGTGTATTTCCCGGTGATCTGTGCGGGTGCGGCGATGCCGGCCTGCGTGTTGTCGGCGGGCCAGGCTCCCCAGTCGACGTAATAGGTGCCAATTGCGGTTTTGGCGCCAGCCGAAAGCCGGAGTCCCTCGGATACCTGGGTGCGAATGGTGTAGTCCTGATATGCGGGAATGGCGATCGCCGCAAGAATGCCGATGATCGCGACCACGATCATCAGCTCGATCAATGTGAAACCCCGCGTCGTCTTTTCCATCCGGGGTTCCCCCCTGGTACCCAAGAAACCTTACCGGCCTGTAACAGGCTCTCGTTATTCTCGATTTTGCCAACGGTATGCCGCGCCAGTAAACGCGAATACTGTGGCCTATCTGTTGAACATAGTAAGACAGTTTTGCAGCTGGGAAAACTACGCAAAAGCAGCTTATGTCAACTGGGTAATATTGTCCCGCGGCAACGGCAGGCAGAATATCGCGCGGTCAGAGCGGCAGGGCCACGCCCCCCCTCAACCACTGCAAGCACAAGATGGGGCACATCCTGCGCAACGGATCGCGGCCGCGGCCTCGCGAGGCTACGGATTCGCGGCACTTACGGTCGCCGATGACCAGATGATGCAGGCGAGCGGCGGGTTCGGGACGACAATGATCCGATCAACGAGAATCGGGGTGTTAGTTGCGGCGATTAGCAGGTAAATTGCACGGTGACCCGGCGGCTTGAAGAGGGGCTGTGCCGGGGGCAGGACGAAGGCCGGACCAACTGGTCGAAGACCGAAAAAAGGTCAGTCAACTGACGGTGCGGATCTGGCGGGCAATGACCCTGTCATGATGCACGAAGCCTGGAGTCGCGCGGTCGGCTTTTGACTGCAAGAAAAAGGTGGCGGTCCACAAGTTTCAGCGCACAGACGCGAAGCTTTTGACAACGCGGCACCGTGAACAACCTGGAAAATACCAGGAGAGATTTATGCGTACTAATTCTTCAGTTCCCGCCAAGTGGCGATTTCGCTGGGCGGCAGGCGTCGCGTCGCTCGTCGCAAATTCTGTTGCAACCGCCGGGGTGCTGCTGGCATTGCTTGCCATTTTTACCGACATCTCGCTGGGCTTCGCGTTGTCTATCGCAATTCTCGGCGTCACGATAATGGTCATGGTCAATTTGATCGACGTGGTCGTATTTCGTTTCTATCACTTTCACTGAGGGATCGCGCTCGGACCGGTCTCTCCGAAAATCGCTACGCGCGCATGCGGGATTCGCGCCGCCGCTCCGCTTCCCTGAGCAGTTTTTTTCTTAGCCGCAAGTGCTGTGGCGTCACTTCCAGTAGCTCGTCATCGTCGATGAACTCGATCGCCTGTTCCAGCGAAAAACGGATGGGCGGTGTCAATACGATGTTTTCGTCGCTGCCCGCCGCGCGAATATTCGTCAGTTGTTTGGCCTTGGTCGGATTGACGATCATATCGCTCTGACGGCTGTTGATGCCGGTAATCATCCCTTCGTAGACCGGTTGTCCATGCCCAATCAGCAGTCGACCACGGTCCTGCAAATTGAACAGAGCGTAAGCCAGTGCCTTCCCGGCAACCATGGATACATGGACGCCGTTGTTTCTCTGTCCGATCGCCCCCGCCACATAGCGATCGTACCGGTCAAACACATGGTAGATAAGGCCGGTGCCCGACGACGCCGTCAAATATTCGGTGCGAAACCCGATAAGCCCGCGTGTCGGGATGCGGTAGTCGAGGCGTACACGTCCCTGGCCGTCGGGATGCATTTCCAGCAGCTCAGCTTTGCGGCTGGCGAGGCGGGTCATGACCGCACCCTGGTACTGTTCCTCGAAGTCGACGGTCAGCTGTTCCCAGGGTTCGAGGCGGACGCCGTTTTCCTCGTGAAAAATGACCTCAGGCCGCGACACAGCCAGTTCGAATCCTTCCCGCCGCATGGATTCGATCAGCACCGACAGGTGCAGTTCGCCGCGGCCGGATACACGAAATTTGTCGGGGTCATCGGTTGCTTCAACGCGCAACGCAACGTTGTGTTTGAGTTCCTGCTCGAGTCGTTCGCGGATCTGGCGACTGGTCAGAAACTTCCCGTCCTGACCGGCGAACGGCGATTTGTTGACCTGGAACGTCATGCTGATTGTCGGTTCGTCGACAGCAAGTGGTGGGAGGGCCTCCGGGTGGTCCCGTGGGCACAGGGTGTCAGAGATCGCGAGTTCGTCGATTCCGCTGAACACCACAATGTCCCCGGCACTGGCCGATTCGCGCTTACGGCGTTCGAGGCCATGGTAGCCAAACAGCTCCAGCACCCGGCCATTGCGTGTCTTGCCATTCGCGTCGACGATACTGACTGGCGCATTTGCTGTGATCGAGCCGCGCTGAATCCGGCCGATACCCAGAACGCCTACATAGGGGTCGTAGTCAAGGCTGGACACCTGCAGTTGCAGTGGGCCATCGGTATCGACGGACGGTGGCGAAACCTCTGCGACAATAGCCTCGAACAGGGCGGTCATGTCGCCATCTCGCTGTGCCGAATCCACGCTGGCGTAGCCGTTCAGCGCAGAAGCGTAAATCACCGGAAAATCCAGTTGTTCGTCGGTCGCACCGAGGCGATCGAACAGGTCGAAAGTCTGATCCAGGACCCAGTCCGGACGGGCACCGTCCCTGTCAATCTTGTTAATGACCACAATCGGCGAAAGGCCGCGGGCGAATGCTTTCTGCGTGACGAACCGCGTTTGCGGCATCGGTCCTTCCACGGCGTCGACCAGCAGCAACACACTGTCCACCATGGACAGCACGCGCTCGACTTCGCCGCCGAAGTCCGCGTGACCGGGCGTATCGACAATATTGATGCGATAGTCATTCCAGCGAATCGCCGTGTTCTTCGCGAGGATCGTTATGCCACGCTCGCGCTCCTGGTCGTTCGAATCCATGATGCGTTCCGGCACAGCGGCGCGCGGTCCGAGCGTGCCGGACTGTTGCAGCAACTGGTCGACCAGGGTGGTCTTGCCATGGTCCACATGGGCAATAATGGCGATATTGCGTAATCGCTCGAGATCGGACATCGGAAAATAGTGGTAAACGGCGAAGTGGCGCGGATTATAGTGATGCCGGCCGCCAATTGATATTGCTTATTTCACGCGCATCATCTTGCGATGGTCTGGTCCGACGTAGACATCGATATAACCCGTCATTTCGTCGTCCAGGGCCGGATCGCCTGTATCGACATGCAGAGCCTTGAGCTTCTGCAGCTTGTTCCTGTCGGCGAGTATCAGGATATTCTCCAGCCCGACCCTGCGCAGTACGGCGGGGGTAAACTGCTTGTTTCCCCGTCCGAATATGAAGCCATTGCCGCCCAGCGGAGTGACCACGATTGCCGCTTTTCCGTATTGCTCGAGGAGCTCGAGAATCCCTTGTTCATTGAGGTCACGCTCGATCAATTGCCGGTTGACGACAGCATCGATGCCCAGCAATGTTTTCTCAATGCCGAGTTCATTGGCCAGCATGCGCATAGTGGTGCCGGACCCCAGTAGGTAAAGCGTATCGGCTGACATGCTGTCGATAATCGCGCCAGCCAGGGCGGCGCGTGCTTCGGCAGTCATGCGACCAATGCCTGAGGACTCCTTGCCGCCTTGCAGCAGCCTGTTGTCCTGCGGGACTATCAGGTAGCCATAGTGCCGGGCATCGACCCGACCCTCGCGGAATGCTTTCTCGTCAATATCCAGGACTTCTTCTTCGGCCAGGTCGGCACCCTGAACGAATGCATCGAGCAGCTCAGCGGCTGCCCGCGGGCTGTATGCGAATACAGAGCTGTAGACCTTTACACCGGACGGGATGGCGACGACAGGGATGCGCGTACCGATGGCGTCCGCCATATCGCGGGCGGTGCCGTCCCCGCCCGCAAACACGATGAGATCGACGCCGAGATCGACCATGGCGCTGGCGATAATCCTCGTGTCTTCGGCGGTCGGATGACCCGGCAATTTGCCCACGACAAAGTGAGCGAGTCCTGCCTCCTTCAAATGGTCGGCGCCCATCGCGCCCGGAGCGGCGACCAGTTCCTCCGACTCGAGGCTGCCGGTGTGGGCAAGGAACTCCGCTACCCGTCCCGGGCTTACCGGCTCCGCTCCGAGCTCGACTGCTCTTTCGAACATCTCGCCGTCGGTTCCCTTGAGCCCGACGGTTCCACCCATCCCGGCAACGGGATTTACGATCAGTCCGATCAACTTGATTACTGCGTGTTTTCCTGCGGCGCGGGCGAGACCTCCATGGGGTTGGCCGGATCCGCGGCCCATTCCTGTAATGACGCCGTGTACACCGCCACGTCGGAGTATCCGAGGCGCGTCATGACGAACGCCGTGGACGAGGCGGCAATCCCGCCACCGCAATAGGTGATGTTGCGGCCGTCATCAACGCCCGAAAAAATTTCCTTTAGCTCTTCTGCCGACTTGTAACGGCCGTCTTCGGTGCGCATCGAAAAAACCGGGATATTTATCGCACCTTTGATGTGCCCGGGCCTGGCATACATCTGCCGTTCGCCGCGGAAACTCGATTCCGGCAGCGCGTCAATCAAGGTTGCCGAGTCGTCGCCGATGGCCGCATGCACGGCGGACTTGTCAACGATCAGGCCCGGGCGGACACGCGGCGTCAGCACCCCGGCGTTGCGGTTCGGTATGTCGGTGGAAAGCTCGTATCCCGCCGCGGTCCACGCATCCAGACCGCCATCCAGCAGCGCTGCACGGTCAAACCCGATCCAGCGAAGCATCCACCATACGCGGGCCGCCCAGGTCGATCCGAGGGAATCGTATAAAACGACGCGGGAACCGTCGTCAACGCCGAGCTTTGCCATGGTAGCTGCGAAGACCTCGGGTGCGGGTACGGCGTACTGGAGCCGGCTGTCCTTGTCGGACAGCTCTGCAGTCAGGTCCGCGAAACCGGCGGTCGGAATATGGCCTTTTTCGTACTGCGTTCTGCCACTCCGCGTCTGGAAATTGCCGTCGGCATCCACATCGATCAGCACAGAACAGTCGAGTACGACCAGGTCCGGATCGTGCAGATGATCAGCGAGCCATTCCGCAGATATTAGTGAGTCCATCTCGGCATCTGCTGCCGGACTCGTGGCAGCCAGCTCGTCTTTGTTAGAGCATGCCGCCAGCATCAGGGATGTAGCAACGACCGGCAATACCTTTCGCCAGGAAACGGAAATGCGCATGGGAACCTCCCGCGATTATCGCAGTAGCAAAGCAGTGGGACCTGGCTATTGTAAGCCTTTTTGTTGCCGCCGCGTCGCGCGCGGACATGCGTGTATGCCCTTATTGCTGGCTAGTTATTGGAGCCCTAGTCTGGCTTGAGTTTCTTGAAACGGAAAAAACCAGTGCCGACCAGCTCCAATCCACTGGCCGATGTAACGGGCGCGTCGCACACAGGCAGCGATGATCAGCTACGGCCAGACACCAGCTTTGTGTACACAGCTCTACCGGGGTTCAAAAAGGCTCTCGAAGCGCGTCGCGCCATGCGTTTATTCGACGGCTCGCGGATTCCTGAGGCTGTAATGCGGGATTGCCTGCGCGATGCGACGCTGGCTCCCAGTTCGTCGAACCTGCAAACTTATGAGCTGTATTGGCTGCGTGATCCGCAGAAACGGAGTGCTGTGGGCGATGCCTGCCTGGAGCAACCGATGGCGGAAACGGCTGGCGAACTCGTCGTGGTGGTCTCGCGCGTCGACCTGTGGCGCAGAAATCTGGAGAAACTTGTCGACGTCATGACGCAGGGGGGCGCGCGACCGCTGACACCCCTCTTGAACGACTACTACGGCCGTATCGTCCCGTTGCTTATGCGAAACGATCCATTAGGTTTCAACAATATCCTGCGACGATGTGTCTTTTGGTACAGGGGGCTCAGGGGACCGTTCATACGTTCCCCGGTCAACCGCGGCGATCACCGGGTCTATGGGCATATCCAGGCGTCGCTGGCGGCGCAAACCCTGATGCTGTCTCTTGCAGCGCACGGCTACGAGTCCTGTCCGATTGGCGGTCTGGATCCGCGCCGCATTCGACGCACGCTCGGATTGCCAGGAAAGGCAGAGGTAACCATGGTCATCGCAGCCGGTCGCGGCAAGGCGAAAGGCTTGTCGGGTCCCCGGGTGCGGCTGGACGAGTCGGACCTGATCAAGGAAGTCTGAGCAGGCCTGACTCACGGCGTTGAGTCGATAGCGCCTGTCTCATGATTTTTCGTGCCGCCGTGGGGTCGCAGGCTACCGCCGCTCATTGTCACTGTGCCACCGTATCGTCACAATTCCGCTACAGAATTTCGCCAGGGATCCGAAAAAACAAGGCTGGTACACAAGACTCATGGGGCGCAGAAACGGACCGTCGAGACGACTGATTGATCGCCGCAATCTGTTGAAGCTGGCAGTTGGAAGCACGTTTGCTTTCAGCCTGCCGGCAATGGCAAAAGGACGTCCAGGCGATGTCGGCCCGGCACTGGCGGAGCTAGAGCGCCAGTGCGGAGGCCGCCTGGGCGTTGGAATGATTAATATGCAAACGGGCCAGGCGTTCGGTCACCGTGGCAACGAACGATTTGGCATGTGCTCTACGTTCAAGCTTGCGCTCGCCGCGATAGTTCTGAGAAAAGCGGAGCAGGGCAGTATAGAACTCGATGCAGCCGTGCATTACACGCAACAAGACATGGTGACCTACGCGCCGGTCACTGAGCGTTACCTGGAACGCGGGTTCATGACAGTGGCAGAGCTTGCCGAAGCTGCACAAACGACGAGCGACAACGTGGCCGCGAATCTTTTGCTGGATCTCATCGGAGGACCCTCGGGCTTCACCAAAGAGCTGCGCGCTATCGGCGACGACACGACACGCCTGGATCGCTACGAACCCGACCTCAACCTCGTGCCGCCCGGCGAGTTGCGGGACACCACAACGCCGGCCGCCATGGCTTCGACCGTTCGTCACTTACTTTCCGGGTCCTTGTTGTCGGCCGAACACGCCAAACAGCTGCGGACGTGGATGGAATCGACGCAGACGGGGTTACAGCGTTTACGTGCAGGATTTCCAAGCAGCTGGCGCGCCGGCGACAAAACCGGCACCGCGATTGCGGAGGGTATGCCGAACAGGTACAACGACGTCGCCGCCGCATGGCCCGACGACGGCACGCCGGAATTCGTTGTTGCTGCCTTCTACGAAGCGGACGGTACTTTTGATCGCGTGCGAGACCGGGATAATGCGGTTCTCAGGAAGGTGGGTCAGATTGCAGCGACGGCTTTCTCGTAACACTGCTCCCAGACCCTTCGAACACGGCGAATAGCGCGGCCAACGTGCGCCGGCCAAACAACTCAAGCACACGTGCTACATTCCGGTGATGGACGAATCTCCCGCCTCATGCATTTTCTGCCGGATAATCGGCGGGTCAGCAGAATCCAGCGAAATTTATCGTGATGACGATTGCGTCGCGTTCCTGGACATTCAGCCCATCAACCCGGGTCATGTGCTTGTCTGCCCGACACGGCACGCAAGCTCTTTTAACGAGTTAACGCCAACGGAGATCGCGTCAGCCCTGTCGGTGGCGCAGCGCGTGGCGCAAGTTCAGAAAGACCGGCTGCCAAACTGCCAGGGATTCAACCTGATGCTGTCGGATGGGGAGGCCGCGGGCCAGGAGGTGCCTCACGTCCACTTCCATGTTGTCCCAAGGCACCCGGGCGATGAATTCGGCATGCGGCGTGTCGGTAAGCCATCGAATCGGGGCGAGCTTGACGCGCTTGCGAAGCAGCTGCAGATTCCTTGACCGCGCTTTTGACTGTCCGTCGCGGGACCATGCGACCCTGGCTACAGCGCGTCAGCAGTGTTGCGTCAGGTCAATCTTGCCGTTGATTGACCGGCTGGCGAACGTACAAGGCCCCGGAGTGGGGCCTTTGGGTGTTTGGCTCCCCGGGCCGGACTCGAACCAGCGACCAATTGATTAACAGTCAACCGCTCTACCAACTGAGCTACCGGGGAAAAATGGTGGCGATTCCTCGCGGGGCGGCATTCTCGTTCAGGGTCCCGGGCAAGTCAAGGGACGGCCCGACAGCCCTCAGGCCAGCACTGAACGTATGCGGTCCACGGCTTCCCGGAGCTCGCCCACAGAGCAAGCGAAGGAAATCCGCACGTAGCCGGGCGAGCCGAATGGTGTCCCGGGCACCATGACGACGATCGCCTCCTTGAGCAGCAGCTCGACCAGCGCGACATCGTCTTTCAGGCCTTTTGCCTCGAGCGCGCCGGTCACCCGCGGAAACGCATAAAATGCGCCTTCGCCCTGGCGACATTCGAAGCCGGGGATGGAATTGAGGGCCTCGACCACGAAGTCGCTGCGCTCCCGGTAGGCCGACACCATGTCCTCGAGGCAGCGCTGATCGCCGTCCAGCGCAGCAGCAGATGCGTACTGGGAAATGCTGCAGGGATTGGAGGTGCACTGGCTCTGAATCGTCTTCATGGCCTTGATCACGCTCCTCGGGCCTCCCGCGTAGCCGATCCGCCACCCCGTCATGGCGTAGCATTTGGAAACTCCATTAATTGTTACCGTTTGCTCCCTGAGCTCCGGCACGGCAGTGGCGAGACTGCAAAAGGGCGACTCGCCCCAGTGAATGTGTTCATAAATGTCGTCGGCGGCGACGACGATTTGCGGATGTCCCAGCAAAACGTCGCCCAGCGCCTGCAGCTCCTCGCGGGTATAACAGCTGCCACTGGGATTGGACGGGCTATTGAGAAACAGCAGGCGCGTCTTGTCGGTGATGGCGTCCGCAAGCTGATCGGCGCTTATCTTGAAATCTGTGTCGATGCCGGTATGTACGAAGACCGGCGTGCCATCGGCGACGCGCACCATGTCGGGATAGGAAACCCAGTAGGGCACGGGGATGATGGCCTCGTCGCCTGCGCCCAGCAGTCCCATGCACAGATTGAACAGCGTGTGCTTGGCGCCGCAAGAAACGAGGATCTCGTCGGGGGCGTAGGAAAGCTGGTTGTCGCGCTCGAATTTTCGCTGAATCGCTGCTTTCAGCATGGCCGTGCCGTCTATCGCCGTGTATTTCGTATGTCCATCGTGAATTGCCCGGATCGCCGCTTCCTTGATGTGTTCCGGCGTGTCGAAATCGGGCTCGCCTGCGCCGAGGCTGATAACGTCTGCTCCGTCTTCACGGAGCTGCGCGGCGAGGCCCAGCACGGCGCTGGTCGCGGAGGGCATGACCCGGCCCATTCTTTCCGAAACTGATAAACTCATCCGATTGCCTCCGATTTGCAGCGAACGATGGTACGTGAAAGCACGCAACTGCCCAAGAAGACGGAAGTCGACGAACGTGACCGGTTGACCCTGGTCTCGAAGTACAGCCCCGCCGGGGACCAGCCCACCGCGATCGCAGGTTTGGTCGAGGGCCTCGGGGACGGCCTTGCGCGCCAGACGCTGCTCGGCGTCACCGGTTCCGGCAAGACATTCACGATAGCAAGCGTGATCAACGAAGTGCAGCGCCCCGCCATCATCCTCGCACCGAACAAGACACTTGCAGCTCAGCTGTACGGCGAAATGCGCGAGTACTTCCCGCGCAACTCTGTCGAGTATTTCGTCTCCTATTATGACTACTACCAGCCCGAGGCCTACGTCCCGAGTTCGGACACCTACATCGAGAAAGACGCGTCCATTAACCAGCACATCGAGCAGATGCGCTTGTCTGCGACCAAGGCCCTGATCGAGCGACCGGATGCCATCATCGTGGCGACGGTGTCGGCAATTTACGGCCTTGGCGATCCGGAAGCGTATTTTGCCATGGTGTTGCACCTCGTGCGGGGCGACCGCATCGACCAGCGAACGATTCTGCGGCGACTGGCCGAAATGCAGTACAAGCGCAATGAGCTGGAGCTGGCGCAGGGCAACTATCGCGTACGCGGCGACGTCATCGATGTGTTTCCCGCTGAATCCGAGCGCGATGCCATGCGTATCGAACTCTTCGACGACGAGATCGAATCTTTGTCGTACTTCGATCCGCTCACTGGCGAAGTATTGCGGCGGGTCCCGCGCCTCACGATATTTCCCAAGACGCACTACGTGACGCCGCGCGAACGGCTCCTGGAGGCGGTGGAGTTCATCAAGGTCGAACTCAGGGAGCGCTTGGCGTATCTGCGTAAGAACGAAAAACTCCTTGAAGCTCAGAGACTTGAGCAGAGAACTTTATTTGATCTCGAGATGATACGCGAACTCGGCTATTGCCAGGGTATCGAGAATTATTCGCGCTACCTGTCCGGCCGCGAGGAGGGCGAGCCACCGCCGTGCCTGTTCGACTATTTGCCGGAGAATGCACTTCTGATCATCGACGAGAGCCACGTCACCGTGCCCCAGCTGGGTGGCATGTACCGCGGCGACCGTTCGCGCAAGGAGACGCTGGTTCAATACGGCTTTCGGCTGCCATCCGCGCTGGACAACCGGCCGCTGCGCTTTGATGAATTCGATCGCATGTCGCCGCAGACCATTTACGTGTCGGCAACTCCGGGCGATTACGAAGGCGAGCATTCGGACAACACGGTCGAACAGCTGGTCCGGCCGACAGGCCTGGTCGACCCGCAGGTCGAGATACGGCCGGCCAGGACCCAGGTCGACGACGTGCTGTCCGAGATCGGCAAACGGGTGGATGTCGACGAACGAGTGCTGATAACCACCCTGACGAAGCGCATGGCGGAAGACCTGACCGATTATCTCCAGGAGCACCAGGTGCGGGTACGCTATCTGCATTCCGACATCGGCACGGTGGAGCGTACGGAAATCATCCGTGATCTGCGGCTGGGTGCATTCGACGTCCTGGTCGGCATCAATCTGCTACGCGAAGGGCTGGATATGCCGGAAGTCTCGCTGGTTGCGATTCTCGATGCCGACAAGGAGGGATTCCTGAGGTCTGAACGTTCGCTCATCCAGACGATAGGACGCGCCGCGCGCAATCTCAACGGCACAGCGCTCCTGTATGCCGACCGGGTCACCGGCTCCATGGAGCGCGCCATCGACGAGACCCGCCGGCGGCGTGACAAGCAGATCGAATTCAATCGTGAGCACGGGATCAAGCCGGCGACCATCGTCAAACAGGTCGCAGACATCATGGAAGCGGCGTATCCGGTGCCGGGCCGCGGTCGGCGACGGGTGGCGGAGGATGCGACGCCGTACGAATCGATGTCGCCGGAGCAGTTGTTGAAGAAAGCCCAGAAGCTGGAAAAGAAGATGCTGAAGCATGCTCGCGACCTCGAATTCGAGGAGGCAGCAAGGCTGCGGGACGAAATTCAGCGGATTCGCGAGGCGGGGCTGGGGCTCAGCGACCGGCTCGCCGGCTAGCCGCAATTTCGCTATTGCGATCGGCACGGCGCTTCAGTATCGTTGTCCGCCGCTCGCGCCGGGACATTGAATAATGGCTTTTCCGGGGGCGGCATCCGGAATCCGAGGGCGATTAGCTCAGGGGTAGAGCGCCACGTTGACATCGTGGAGGTCGGTGGTTCGAAACCACCATCGCCCACCACCGGAACTGCGCAATATTTCTTGTGATTTCCGGGTCTCCTATATACAATTCGCGCCCCGCGCTGTGCCCTGGTCGGCTCAGTCGTGGGT
>JAHHOT010000005.1 GCA_018677555.1 Gammaproteobacteria bacterium
CAGCGAGTACGGGCTGATCAAATGGCACCAGATGCGTCGATATGGCCGCGAAAGCCACATCAAGTTCAAAAACCCGGACCTTGTCAGGCACGCAGAAAGTTACGGCGCGAACGGCTACCGGGTCGAGGCCGCGGATGAATTGCTGCCGATCCTCAAGCAGGCTATCTCCGACGACACGGTCGTAGTCATCGATTGCCCGGTCGACTACTCCGAGAACATGAAGCTCACCGAAAAGCTCGGCAAGCTCGTTTGCCCGATCTGACGGTGCGTTGACGATGCTGGCAAACCTCACACTGATGGTTCCCGAGGCAAGCGGTTATGACGGCGTCGTTGAAGTACGCGCACCGTTTGACGGCGAGATAATCGCGACACTCGATGCTGCCGACACTGACGTTGTCGAGAACGCGCTGGCGACCGCACACCGCCTGTTTCGGGACCGCAGCCGTTGGCTCTCAAAGCACGCACGAATCGAAATCCTGTCGCGGGCGGCCGAGATCATGCAGCAGCAAGCGCCGGTGCTCGCGCGGCTGGCGGCACAGGAGGGCGGTAAACCTCTGGCGGATTCCCGCGTAGAAGTTGCGCGCGCCATCGACGGCGTAAGAAGTTGCGTTGAGTGCCTGCGCACTCACGCCGGCCGTGAAATACCGATGGGTCTCAGTGCCGATTCGGCCGGGCGACGGGCGTTCACACACCACGAGCCGATCGGGCCTGTCGTCGCAATAAGCGCGTTCAATCATCCGTTGAACCTGATCGTGCACCAGGTAGCACCGGCCATCGCGGCCGGCAATCCGGTGATCGTCAAACCTGCGGAAGATACCCCGCTGTCCTGTTACCGGTTTGTGCAGATTCTGCAGGAGGCCGGATTGCCGCAAGGCTGGTGCCAGGCGCTCGTTGTCCGGGACGTGAACCTGGCGACGCAACTCGTCACGGATCCGCGCGTGGCGTTTCTTAGCTTTATCGGTAGCAGCAAGGTCGGCTGGATGCTGCGTTCGAAACTGTCAGCCGGCACGCGTTGTGCACTGGAGCATGGTGGTGCCGCTCCCGTTGTCGTCGACTCGGATGCGGATATCGATGATGCAATTCCGCTGCTGACGAAGGGAGGCTTCTATCACGCCGGCCAGGTGTGCGTATCCGTGCAGCGCATATTCTGCCACGAAGACATTGCCGATGATGTCGCGGCGCGCCTTGCGTATGTCGCAGAGCATCTGCATGTTGGCGATCCGTTGTTCGAAACTACGGACGTTGGCCCACTGATCCGGCCACGCGAAGTCAATCGGGTTCATGATTGGGTTCTCGAGGCACGCAGGGCCGGCGCACAGGTGTTGACCGGCGGCAACACGCTGGCCGATAGCTGCTATTCGCCTACGGTCCTTTTCAATCCGCCGGACCATACATCTGTTTCGCGCCGTGAAATTTTTGGCCCCGTCGTCTGCGTATACGCGTGCAGCGACATGGAGGATGCTATTCGCCGGGCCAACTCGTTGCCGTATGCGTTTCAGGCATCCGTGTTCACACGCAACCTGGATTTTGCACTCGATGCCTCTGCAAAGCTCGCGGCCTCGGCGGTAATGGTCAATGACCATACGGCGTTCCGCACCGACTGGATGCCGTTCGCGGGCCTGCGCGAGTCCGGTCTCGGTACCGGTGGGATTCCATACACCTTTCGCGATATGCAGGTCGAGAAAATGACGGTGCTGCGCTCAAGCGGGCTTTAGCGAGGAGGGTGGACAAGTGAACACAGAGTTCGTCATAACTGTTCTGGAAATCCTGACCTACTCGTTCGTATTCGTAGTTGGTCTGTGCATTCTCGCGACGTTGGTGATCTTCGTGCTGGATGTGTCACAGACGAAGCAGGCGATTCGCCGCAACTACCCGGTTATAGGGCGCTTCAGGTACCTGTTCGAAGAGATGGGGAAATTCTTCCGTCAGTATTTCTTTGCAATGGATCGTGAAGAACTGCCGTTCAACAGGGCCGAACGCTCGTGGGTCTATCGTGCGGCGAAAAACGTAAGCAATGTGACGCCGTTTGGTTCGACGCGAGACCTGCGTTCGACCGGTACCGTGCTTTTCGTAAATTGTCCGTACCCGACACTCGGTGAAGATGCTGCCGAGGTCGCCCCGGTAACGATTGGCCCGAACTGCAACAAGCCTTACGAGACGGCCTCCTTATTCAATATCTCTGGTATGAGCTACGGTGCGATCTCGAAGCCTGCGGCGCTGGCGCTGTCGAACGGCGCGAGAATGGCGGGTTGCTGGATGAACACCGGCGAGGGAGGGCTGTCTCCGCACCACCTGGAAGGCGGTGCTGACATCGTTTTCCAGATCGGTACGGCCAAATACGGCGTGCGAGATGCCGATGGCAAACTGGATGATGAGAAACTCCGCGCGATCGCGGCGCACGAGCAGGTCCGGATGTTCGAGATCAAGCTCAGTCAGGGAGCCAAGCCCGGCAAGGGCGGCATTTTGCCGGGCCGAAAAGTCACTGCAGAAATTGCCGCAATTCGCGGCATCCCGGAAGGGCAGGACTCGATCAGCCCGAACCGTCATCCCGAAATAAATGTTGAGAATGACCTGCTGGACGTAATCGCACACGTCCGCTCCGAGACAGGCAAGCCTGTTGGATTCAAAGCGGTGATTGGCGCGTATGGCTGGGTCGACAATCTCTGCCAGGCAATTGTTGAACGCGGCATCGACAGCGCACCGGACTTCATAACGATCGATAGCGCAGACGGCGGTACAGGCGCTGCGCCGATGAGCCTGATTGACTACATGGGATTGCCGATTCGCGAAAGCCTGCCAATTGTCGTAAACCACCTGACCAAGTACGGCTTGAAGGATCGAATCAAAATAAATGTCTCGGGAAAATTGGTGACGCCGGCCGAGGTTGCCTGGGCGCTCTGCATGGGCGCCGACTTCGTCAGCTCGGCCAGGGGCTTCATGTTCGCACTGGGCTGCATTCAGGCATTGCAGTGCGATCGCAACACCTGCCCAACCGGCATCACGACCCACAACAAGCGTTTGCAGAAAGGACTGGACGCCACCGTCAAAGCAGTGCGCGTAAAAAACTACGTCACGAACATGGTTTACGAGGTCGGCGCAATCGCACATTCCTGTGGAGTTCGGGAACCACGAGAGTTGCGGCGACACCATGCGCGCATCGTCACGGAATCCGGCCGCTCACTTCCGCTGGACCAGGTGTATGACGAACCGGCAGGGATTAGTCATCCGGCAACGGAAATGTTGCCCGACTAATTCAGTGAAGGTCATGCACAACAAGAGGATTCGAGAATGAACACGATTTTTGCACTGGGGCGCACGACATTTGAAAAGTTGGACGACATCGGCGCCTGGGTGGCACTTCTGTCACTCCGCCTGTTGCTCGCCTGGGAATTCTGGGGTGCCGGCGTCAAAAAATTCAATGGCGAAAACTGGTTCGCCCGAATTCAGGACGATTTTCCTTTTCCCTTAAACGTCATCCCAACGGAAATCAGCTGGTTCATCGCGACCTGGGCAGAGTTGGCCGGAGCCGTCGCGCTGGTTCTCGGGTTGGGGACACGCTTCGCCGCTGTTTCCTTGATTATCCTGGACATCGTTGCACTGGTCAGTGTGCATGCCGACAACGGCTACAACGTATGCAACAACGGTTTCAAGCTGCCGCTGATCTACCTGATGATGCTGATCCCATTATTGCTCGCCGGTCCCGGCAAGGCCAGTCTCGATGCGGCGATTGCGAGGTATTTCAAATGAGTGAATGTTGTCGTTACCAGGCGCGCTTCAAGAATCAATTGACGAGTGCCGCGGTCGAGGCGGCTCCAGCGTTGGCCAGTTCACTTGAACCCGAAAGCAGCCCGGCAATCCGCCGAGTCTGTGTACCGAACAGGTTGCTTCGCAATACGCTGGTTCGTGTGTTCAGCCAAGCCTGGAAAAGCGGTGATGTCAACTAGGGCCGGCCGACACATTGTGCGACAACTAAGCCTTGGCACAGGGCAGTGGTCAAACTGGGTTTGCGACGGCTCACCGCCCGACACAATATATTGCATGAACGGAATCGTCAGCATCCGCACGAGGCGGCCGGGTTCGGAAGTGGTACTGGAGCCAGGCGACTCAACAACAATTCGATCTGGATCTATCTACTACATAACAGGTGTGAATCACCAGCCGTGTCAGTGCATGATCGTCCAGGAACGATCTTGCCGAAATTCCGTCGCACAGCGATCGACCGCAACCTGAATTCGTTCCGGAAGATCCTACCAAACAATAGGGAGTTGCCCAATACGCTGGTCAAGCTCAGTGTTCGTAACGCATGTTACCGCGTTCGACTTACACCTCTCGGCCGGTACTTTTGTCAGTCATACAGCCAGGCACGGTAGGTTGAATTGGCCGTTCGCATCTCGTCGTAGAGCCATACCATGCGATCCAGAAACCAGCCCTTCAGCAGCATGGCCAGAATCACACCCGCTGCGGTTTCGTAAGGTCGTAGGTAGACGAGACCAAAGATGCCGATGGCCATGCCAACAGCGGTCAGGCTGTTCAGGACCCTTACGACCACCTGGTGATGTGCGGGTATTGGAACGCTTCCCCGATTCAGCCAAACACGTTCGCCCAGCA
Organism: Gammaproteobacteria bacterium; assembly: GCA_018677555.1. GTDB lineage: Bacteria > Pseudomonadota > Gammaproteobacteria > Steroidobacterales > Woeseiaceae > JAHHOT01. Next base: position 4,609 of record JAHHOT010000005.1, read on the forward strand.
CGGCCCTGGACGCCCAGTTGTCGGTTGACTCCGGCCTGGCAAATGCGCGCGGGTTGCCCCACGCCCAAAGCAGCGTCAACACGACCGGAACCCAGGCCCAGCCTCCTATCCAGGCCCGGCTCCAGATGGACAGCGCCAGCAACGGCAGGCAGGAGAAGCGAGTCCAGACGCTCCACGGGTTGGCATGTCGCGCCCAGACGTCATCGGTCATGCGAAACGTGGACGCCAGCACTTGCTCGAATGACATGAGAACCGCTCCCCTGCTTACCGGGTGTCCCCGAGTCTCGTTACGCTGGCGGTTGGTGCCAGAGTCAAGTCGAAGAAAATGTCCGAGCCGTAGTAGGAGAGTGCAGACGTTCCTGCCAGCGTGCCGGTGACGTTTGCCGAATTCATCAGGTTGATGACTGCAGTTGTAGAACCCGAGAGCTCGAAGTGCGCACCCGGCGCCGGCGAAATATTCGTGAAGTCCAGCAGCGAATCGCCGAATGCGTCAGCCATGATGAGGTCGAACTCGAGGCCAGCGCTGTCGAGCACGTTGCTGCCGTTGCTCGAAACCCTGAGCACGGATCCCGAAAAGCCGGAAGTCTCTACATTATTGGAGCCGATCAGGATGAGTTCCTCAAGCACGGGCATCTGGACGACGGCGCGCAGCGTGTCCGCGCGAACGTCAGACCCGGGGAGGAATCCGATCGACAGGTTGCTGCCATCACGCCGCACGTCGAGTTTGCTGGCTTCGGTCGAGTCAATCGTAATCTCGACACGGTAGTTCGCGGCTTCCGTCACAGTCGTTACGAAGGAGCCATTGATCTCAATACCGGTAAAATCGTTGATGCCGTATTCGATTACTCGCTGTGCAGAGTTGGTCGGCGGTGGGTCGATTATCTGTACGTCGTTGCCGCTGCCACCACCACCGCACGCTGTGCACGCGGCAATAAGGAGCAGCGCAATGAGTCTGTTTGAAGTTTTCATGATATGCCTCGCAGATTCATGAATGTCTAAAAGCGGAAATCGAAGCCGGCAGCCAGAACGCCGCTGTCGGTTTCTTCCAGGTCGTAGTGGGTGAAGTCGGCCGTCGCTGCAAAGCGATCCGTGAACTGATAGCGTGCACCGGCTCCGAAATACGGGTTTACGTCGTCCGGGCTCGCCTCAAGGATGCCGCCCAGGCTCGCTGTGCCGTTCCAGAAAAACATGCCGGCGCGTCCCGTTAGCGCGAACCGGCCGCCCAGCGGCAGTGCACCGTTCAAACCGACCGTGAAACCGTTTGCACTGACCGTCGCGGGGACGATGTTGCCAACGATGTCAAAGTCCTGCTCGAAGTCGCCAAAATCGAGGTAGCCGACTTCGACCGAGAGATGATCACTGAATTGCCAGCCGGCGAAGATTCGGAATGCTACTGACGTGCTGTCAAACTCGAATGTGTCGAGTCGGTCGTCGAGCCTCGCGGACCCGATCGTGCCGCCCACGTAGAAATCGTGCTCCGCACTGGCTACGCTTACGAAACCAGTCAACAGCACTACGATCAATAAAATGCTTCTTGGCAGCTTGTGCATAATGTTCTCCGAGATGTGTGTGGTGGATGCAGAGCAAAGCCTGCCGGCAGCCTCCGAAAACTGCTTGAAATACGGCTGAAAAAAGCTGATGACTTGCTGAAGATGAGGTTTTTCAATCGCCTACGGTCCAATAGCCTCGCGGCAGCGAAGCGCGGCGGAGAACCGGCGGGCCCGGCTACGCGCCTATATTTCGGCGAGTTTGTGCTGGACGCTGACCGTCGGCAGCTCTGGAAGGGATCCGAGCCGATTGAATTGCCGGAACTCACGTATCTATTGCTGCAATCACTCGTTTCCCGCGCACCGGATGTCGTATCGAAGGACGATCTGATCAAAGAGGCCTGGAGCGGCGGGGTGGCCAGCGACGAAACGCTGGCGCAACGGATCAAGCTGCTGCGCCAGTCAATCGGTGACGACGGCAAGAATCCTCGCTACATCGCCGCTGTCCGCGGCCGCGGTTACCGAATGCTGTGCCCGGTGCACGCCGGCGCGAGGCGGAAACGGAACTGGCGGGTCGCTGCCGCGGTTGCGACAGTGCTGCTTGCGGCGGCCGTGTATTTCGGTGCCGTCGTCGATCCAACGACAAGCGGGCAGCAAGTGCAATCACTTGCGGTTCTGCCTTTCGCGGACTTGAGCTCGGGCGAGTCCAGGCAGTACTTTGCCGATGGCTTGCAGGAAGAGCTGCTTGCGCGCCTGTCGCAATTGCGTGGCGTCGACATTGTGTCGCGCACTTCCGTCGAGCGATATCGGCAGACCAGCGTGCCGGTGGCAACAATCGCCACGTCTCTCGAAGTTGACGCGATCGTTGAGGGTAGCGCCAAGATCGACGGCAATCACGTACGCGTTTCGGTTCAGCTGGTTGACGGCGATAGTGGCATGCATATCTGGTCAGACTCATTCAACCGCGAACTGAATGTGTCCAATATCTTCGCGATTCAGCAGGAGGTTGCCGAGCAAGTCGCCCGCGCGCTGGAAGTCGAATACAGTCATACGTCGCCGGGCGCATTACCAACGGACAACCTTGCTGCTTTCGACGCATACCTGCTGGGCCGCTACCACACATTTCGGCAGACGCCTGAGGACCTGGAGCAGGCTGTCACCCACCTGCAAAATGCCACCCGGATCGATCCGCAATTCGCCGAGGCGTGGGCGACGCTGGGTTGGGCGTGGTCGTTCATGGGCACGAGCTACGGCACTCGCAGACCAAGCGAGGTATTCCCGCTGGCCAAGGACGCCGCGCTCAAAGCGCTGGCACTGGACGGAAACCTCGGTAATGCACATTCACTGTATGCCGACATACTCACCTGGTACGACTGGGATTTTGCCGCGGCGGAACACTCCTATCGAAGGGCGATGGAGCTCGATCCACTCGACGTACTCGGCTATGCGCTGTTCCTATCCATACAGGGCCGCAATGACGAATCTATTGAGCTCGTCGAACGTCGCCTGAGTGCACATCCCAGTGACGTGTACGTGCAAGTTAATGCGGCGTGGCGGTATCTGACGGCCGGGTTTTACGAGCGGGCGCTCCGGGCCGCCGAGCTGGCGGACGGGCACCCGGATGCCGAGGCAGCCGCAGGGTTCACCTATCTTCGGATGCAAAAAAGCGAGCTGGCTGTGGACGCCTTCAGCCGCGCGATCGAGCGACATGGTCGGAATCCTTATCGTATCGCCAATCTTGCAGTGGCGAAGTACGCGCACGGCGAGACAGAGGCGGCGGACGTGCTGTTGAGTGAATTACAGGCAACAGGCTCCTACGTTTCGCCGTCGTCGCTGGCTACCGTGATGTTTGCCGCGAACGATGTCGAACGGGGATTCGAATATCTTGCTGAAGCTGTACGGGAACGTGACCGTGGCGCACTGTTCCTGCTGGCAGATCCGATACTGGCGGCGCATCGAGAGAGGCCAGAGTTCCAGGAGCTTGCAGGCATCGTCGGAATCGACGGTCGGTAGCGTCAGTTGACGAATGAGGCAACATCGCAGCGCCATGGTAGTAATGCGCGCACTTTTTCACGATTCGCCCGGCAGCGCATAAAGGATAGGAAATGCTGTCGATTTTATTACTTTAGAAATTGGGAGCTACCGGCAATGAACAATGTTGGCATCGCCGTATTGTTGATGGTACTCGTTGCTTGTGACAGTGACGACAATGTTTACAGCTCTTTCGATTCAGTGCAAAACCCCGAATCCGCCGCAAACGCTGCAATGGCGGAATTGGTTGAAGAGGGGTTCAGAGGCTCCGTTCTCGTCGCCTGCAACCACAATGTGGTTCTGAATCAAGAATTCGGTATCGGGGCTCACGAAGAGCCAAAGGTTCGCTACTGGGTTGGCTCTGTGACCAAGGGTATTACCGCCGCCGCCGTAATGGCCTTGGTCGAGCAAGGCAAGTTGCAATTGGATGATCCAATTTCCAAATTCTTTCCGGATGCACCGAGCGACAAACAAAATATTACGATCGCTAACTTGTTGGTACACGGGTCCGGGCTGCCGCAAAACTACGCCGCTGAGGGACATGCAAAACGGTCCGACGCCGCAGCGGCCATCCTGGCGCAGCCACTAAACGATTTGCCCGGAGCACAATTCAACTATTCAAATGATGGCTATTCGCTACTGGCGATTATTATCGAGATTGCATCGAGTCTTCCGTACGAGGAATATGTTTCCTCGACGATAATGAAGCCCCTGGGCCTGGATGACATTGCTTTTTTGCCGGCCGCAAAGCGCGCCGACGAGTTCATTCCGGAAATGCTCAGTCCTTACGAGCCGTCGCAATTGGATGTTGATTGGGGCTTTCGTGGTGGCCACGGTGCCCGTCTTTCAGTCGATGAGCTCTATACGCTGACTAGAGGGCTGTTGGACAGAAAGATAATTAGCGAGGAAAGCCTGGTGACTATGCACAAATCCCACTTTACGCTGAGTAGTGGCCTGGGCGTTGGCATGGGTTGGTTTCGCGAAACTGACGACGCTGGCCGCGAAATGCGGTGGATGCGAGGGTCCGACGAAAGAGGTGGGAATGCGCTGGTGTATGTTGTCGATCAGGCCGACGTGGTTGTGGTTGCAGCGTCAAATGCGGGGCCGGACAGACCTGAATTGCGAGGTTGGTCCCAAGCGGTACGAGACGTGTTGTTAAAAATCTACGCGCCCGCCGACAATCAGAGTGTGCGAGCGAATTGTGGTTAAGGCATCAACCAGAATTTCCAGTATTCCTTGAGCCCACTCTGGAGCCCAAAACGGGCTCCGCGTGCCGTCACTCAGGAGTACCGGCCGGGTTATCCGGTCGCCGACAATCCGGGTCGTCACGACAGCCTAACCGACCCGATCTTCCGTGCTCGCCGGGGAACCAACAACGGGAATCAGGATCAGCGTCTCGATGTCCTCTTTCGCCACTGTCGTCGGGTCGTTGATGTAGTTTTCCATCGTGTAGTTGGCGAGTTTTACGTCATTGGCCTCGGCCCAGTCGACGATTTTCTTGTAGGTATCGCCGACCTTCTGGTACGGGCCCCTGTGAATTGTATTTACGCACGTCAGCGATTCGATCGCGACTGCCTCGATTTCACCACCGCCCTCAACCGGCGTTTCGACCGCCATGCCGATGCGCATCGGCTGTTTCGACGTCAACATCAGCCACAGCATCCTGAGCGGCCCGCAATGTCGCATCTGCTGCCAGTCGATATCCATGTAGCGCACGTAGGGCGCGCCGGCACGAGTGCCGCCCTGTGCGATGATGTGCTTGTCGATACGTGGGAATGCGTCACCGAGCACCTTGGGGATCTTCCACATCGGCGCATTCGTCGCGATCTCGAGCGCGTGCAACGGCGGTTGCTGCTCTATACGAATATCGAGGCTCATGAGGCATCTCCAGGGTTCTGGTATCCACAATAGAGAGTAGCATTCACGCAAAAATACTGGATTGGCTCGCTTTCGCGCAATATACCGGCGGAATCAAAACAAGGTTATTTCGTGGTAACTACGTAATAATTCTTATTATTATTTGAAACGAGCGGCCGCAAAATTGCTTCTTCTGGCTTGAAATTCTCAAGTGCTGGGATCAGCGAATAAGATGAAAACCGAATGAAGAACTGTATAGCTATCGGCGCGAAAGCATGACCTTGCCGATCTCCCATCACTTAAAAACGTACGCCTTCTCGTTTTTCGAGGATCTTCGAGGATCTTTGACGGATCTGTCGATCATCATCGGCATCATCGCTTTCTACCAGTTTGCGATCCTGCAGACCGTTCCGGAAGACCTGCCCGACATGTTCATCGGTTTGATGCTCGTCGCTATCGGGCTTGCGTTCTTTCTCAGGGGGCTGGAATTGGGGATCTTCCCCTTGGGGGAGGACCTGTCTCAACGGCTGG
>JAHHOT010000032.1 GCA_018677555.1 Gammaproteobacteria bacterium
CCGCGACTGTGATGCATGTCGGTTGTCGCGGCGAGGGCGCCGCTCCTACGGGAAAACCGGTTGCGCCCAGCTGTTAGAGCGCGCCGGCGCGTTTGACCGCCAGGTACTGGTTGGTGATCGCGGCGGGCAGCTCTTCGCACAGACAGTCTTCGACGAGCACGCCGCTCGCTCGAAGAATGTCCTGCGACGCGCGCCGTGATTCCAGGTAGAGATCGGTAGAAGCGTAGTCCAGGGCATCGCGGAAGCGGCGCAACGGTCGTTGAATGGTTTCATCGAGCGCGCGCTCGCGCAAACTGGCGAGGATCACCAGGTGCCGCCGCCTCAGCAACAGCATCGAAGAGCGCAGGTCGTCCGAATCCTCTTCACGAATATTGGTCAGGATCACGATAAGCGACCGTCGCCGTTGCTTGACAGATAGCTCCGTCGCCGCAGCGATGTAGTCGATCTCGATCGGCTGTGGTTGTACGTCGTAAACATGGTTGAGCAGCGCGTTCACCGATTGCATTCCTTTGCGTGGCGGCAGCCAGCGACGTTCCGCCCCCGCCGTCATGATTCCGACGGCGTCGCCGTGGCGCAGCGCCACGTACGACAGCAGAATCATGGCATTCAGCGCATGATCGAAATGCGAGAGCTGCGCATCTTTCGCCAGCATGCGGCGCCCGGTGTCCAGCAGGAAGACGACCTGCTGGTCGCGCTCGTCCTGGTATTCGCGCGAGATGAGACGCGATAATCGAGCCGTCGCTTTCCAGTCAATCGAGCGCAGGGGATCCCCGTCGCGGTAATCTCGCAGTTGTTCGAACTCGGTTCCCTGGCCGCGCCGGCGTCGCAGTCGCACGCCGGACGTCGAGAGCGGATTGTCAGCTTCATGCATCAACAATTTCGCGATTGTGGAGTAGTTGGGATACACCCGGATGGCCGTTCGCAGCGGGACCTTGCGCCGCCGCCACCACAGACCGAGCGGCGAGCGAAGCAACAGCTCGCAGCCGGGAAACTCGAACAGTCCGCGCTCGGCGGGGCACACTTCATACGCCAACTCCGCGAAGTGCCGTTTCTCGATCGCGAGCTCCTGCGGCAGGTCACGAAAGCGAAACTCGGGCGGATAGTGATCGAAGACCCGCAAACGCAATCTTGTAAATGCGTGATCGTTCTGCAGCAACAAGCGAATCGTCGACCAGTTGCCCAGCGACAATGAGCCGGGCGTCTTGCGCTCGATTGTCGGAACAGCGATGCCGCGACACACAAGAGCATCGACCGCGGCCACGATGGCCGCAGCTGCCGCGAGCACTGACCAGGCTGGCGCCAGTGCCGGCAGCCAGATAACCGGGATACCGACCGCAGCGAGCGCCAGCGCAACGCCAATCAGTCTGGCATGCGGTATCACTGTCGCGGTGCGCTCACGTGATCGATGACGTCGCGCAATACGTCATCGGGACTGTAGGCCTCGATCTCGAGCTCAGGCGCGAGGAGAATACGGTGGCGCAGCGCGGGAATCGCAACGGACTTGATGTCGTCCGGCGTCACGAAATCGCGTTGTTGCAAAACGGCGCGCGCACGCGCGGCACGCACGATCGAGATCGATCCGCGAGGCCCGGCACCGACGCGGATGCCCGACGATTCGCGCGTTTCGCGTACGATGCGGACGGCATAGTCGACGACGCTCGGATCCATGCGTGTCGCCGCCACAAGCTGCTGCGCACTTCGCAGTTCGGCTGTATTCAGGACCTGGCTGACGGCATCCACGTTGAGTGAATCGCCGACACGGGAGTCGGTCACGGAGGTTACGAGGCGCAGCTCGGATTCATGATCGGGATAGTCGATGAGCACCTTTAACAGGAAGCGGTCCAGCTGCGCCTCCGGCAGCGGGTAGGTGCCTTCCTGTTCGATCGGATTCTGTGTCGCAATGGTCATGAAAGGCAGTGGCACGGTCGTCGAACGGCCTTCGATCGTCACCTGCTGTTCCTGCATGACTTCAAGGAGTGCCGCCTGCGTCTTGGCCGGTGCCCGATTGATTTCATCGGCGAGCAGCAGGTTGGCGAATACGGGCCCGCGACGAATGCGAAACGTTTCGGTTTTCGGGTCGTAGACCGCGTGGCCGGTCACGTCGCTCGGCATGAGATCCGGCGTGAACTGGATGCGTGCAAAGCTGCCGTCGAAGGTTCGCGCAATCGCCCGCACCAGCAGCGTCTTGCCAAGCCCGGGAACGCCCTCGAGCAGCACATGACCCCCTGCGAGCAGCGCAACGATGACCCCCTCGATGATTTCAGCCTGGCCAATAAACGCGCGGCCTATCGACTCGCCCATGGTGGCAACCTTGTTTCTCAGTGCAACGACGTCGGCCGTCTGCTCCGTCATAGCTTGTTCCTTATTTTCTGCAAGAATTTCATATGCCGCGCGAACTCCCGCGGGCGATCGTCCGCTGTGTTCATGAGAGCCTCCAGGATGTCCTGTGCATCTTCGTCGACGAGATGGCCTATGGCGACTGCCTGTTTCTCCGCGGGCAGGCGCCCGATACCCGGGTGTCGCCGCTCCGCCTTGTGAATCACGGCGGCGACGCTGGCGGCTACCAGCGAAGCCGGTGAATTGTTGTCCCAGACAAATCGCCCGGCGGCGCTTACGTGTTCGATGATCGAACGGCGCGCTCCCTCGGGCACCGGCAGCAGCGGACCCATACGCGGCATGCGCGACCACAGCCACAATACGAATGCCAGCAAAAGGCCGACGACGAGATAACGCGCCGAGTCCCAGATGAGCCGCCACAATGGCGCAAACGCGGCATCGTAGACAATCCACACCTTGCCCGGCACGATGAAACCGGCGACCGCGTCGAGGAACAGTCGCGCATGATCCTGTTCCGCAAGTGTATTGTTGAGGAACCAGTTGCCCGAGGCAAACACGGTAACGTGCCCGTCGCCCTGCTTCTGCCGAACGGCAACGATTCCGGACTCGTCCGTCAGCGTGACCGGTGCGACGGCACTACTGAGTAGCTCGATGCGGTGCCAGGCGCTGCGGGCCAGGCGATAGTCGTAGTCTTCCGGCAACTCGCTCGCGCCCGCCTCCTCGCTTGCGTCGGAAACTATCGATATCTCGCGCGCAAGCCGCAGGTTAAGGCGTTCCAGAAAGGTAACGACATCGCGCGTCTCGTCGCGCGTTGGCAGCAACAACAGGTGTCCGCCATCGTTCACCCACTGGAGCAACAATTCACTCTCCTCGGGTACGGCTATTTCCGCGGCCAGCAACATCACGAGCGTGTCCGTTTCCGGCGGCAGCCATTCGCTGGCACGAATATGTTGCTGCGATTCGACCTCGATGCCGACTTCGTTCAACAGCAATTCGGCGGCGAGAAAATTATTAAGGCGAGCTTCGCCCTTGTAGCCGACGTACACGTTTTCGACGCCTTTTTCGTGTGTGCTGATAAACCACGAATAGAGCGCGGCACCAGCCAACAAGAGCGCCACGGTAAGCAAGACGCGTTTCAAGACGTTTCACCGTATACGGCCGGCCATTCATCGCATAACGAAAACACCAGTGCGTCGTCGGGATTGCTGCCGCCGTAGGCACAGGGCAGCCACGCGGCAACAAGGCGCCGAAAATGTTCACGTTGTGCCTGATGTCCCTGCAGGTCAACGGCGCGGAGGCAGTCACCCTCCGTGGCACTGGTGGGCAGGCGAACGCCGTGTCGCCGCACGGCGGCAAACACCGAGCCGCGGTACAACAGCGACATCGCCTCGCGCCGTTTGCCGTCGGACCACAGGCGCCTGACCTCACCCGGCAAGTCGTCCGGAAGCGATTCCTTCGTTACCTCGCCACCGGCCAGGATGACGCGCCGGTGCGTTCGCTGGACGACCCGGCCACGCTGCAGGTAGGGCAGCCACCGATCGCGTATCGCGTACAGAGCCAGCAACAGCAGGCCGATGCCGATCCACAGGCTGAACTCGATCAGCACCGCGATAATCTCGCCCATGGATCGAAGCACGTCCCACACCCCGGACCCCTGGTCGTCGATTTCCTGTTCCTGTTCGCGTTTCGGTACCCAGACCTCCTGTTCCTCCCACTGCTCGAACCGTTCGTCTGCTTCGAGTACCTCGAGTGCCGGAAGGATATCCGCTTCGCTCCAGTACCCGGCCAGGCCGGGGTCGGCAATCACCCGGGTCGAATAATCGGTTTCCTCGATCGGCGGTATCTCGTCGGGCAACTCCTCCGTTTGCGCCCGGGCTTCCCGCAGCGGCGTCATTGCTGCAATGATGGCGACGGCTGCCAGGGTTGCTGCGATTCTGCCGTTCCGCAGGCGTTGCGCACGCCGTTCGACCATGCGCCGGAACGCGACCTCGATATCCCAGGCCTCGAGCCGCGTCCGGCAGTTGATGTAGAGGCCGAATCCCGCGCCGACAAACCACGGTTGCAGGGCGCTTTGCGCCATGTAGACCAGCAACAAACCAACGGTTGCGCTCAACGGCGTGGAATCCATCGCAAACATCGAAAACCAGCTATCGCCGAGACTGTCCTGGTACTGCTCCGGTATAAACAGGAAAACCATGACGATAAGGCCGAGGTAAACAGCCAGCGCGACGTGCTGGTAAACAAGCGTCAAACCCATACCGTGGCGGAAAGCGTGATTATTGATGATGGCCGCGCGTTTACGTCGTTCACCGCCGGTGAGACCTTCCAGTTGAGTTACCGGCATCGCCACCGATCGGGCAGCGTGAAATCGATATGGCGTCAACAGGAACAGGCGGTTCTGCCAGGCCAGTCCGAGTGTTTGCTTTAATGCATCTTTGCCGGTTACGTTTTCGCCGAACAGCCGGCGCGAGATCAGGTGCAGAATCGGACCGTCGGCAATGGGTTCGAACCACCAGTAGAGTGGCGCGATGAACGCTGCCCAGGGCGTCAGCCAGATTGCCGCGATCGCCGCGGCAACAAACGGCAGCGTTACCGCGAACCACACGAAGTAGATCTTGCCGGCATCCCGGCGAATCAGCCGGGCGCCGAAGTCGGAAGCCTCCCAGGTTTCGCGAGGACGCAGCTCCGCGGTGACCCGATCAAGCTTCATCGTTGCGTCCGAATGCCAGCAGGTAGATCAGAACCAGCAACCACAGGAGAAGCCCCACGGCGTACTTCGTGGTAACGGGTGGCCACGTCGACGAAGACCAGAACGCCTCGACGAAGGCAGCGACGACAAGAAATGCCGTGCCGCCGTAGACCAGCGGCAGCGCCGCCCTGGCCTGGCCCTGGATTGCATGCCAGCGTTTGCGACGGCCCGGCGACAAAGCACCCATGCCAAGCATCAGGCCAGCCGCACCGAAGATCGCAATGGCAATCAACTCGAACGAACTGTGCGCCGCGACGAATTGCCAGAACGTCTCGCCGTAGCCCACCTGCGTCAGGTGGCCGGCAACGGCGCCGATTACGGCGCCGTTGAAGGACAGGAAAAAAATACTGCCAATCCCGAACAACAGGCCACCGGCGAAGGTACGAAAACCGATTCCGACGTTATTGAAAATGTAATACCCGAACATCGCGAGATCGGTGTCAGATTCCCGTTCCCGGCCCAGAACCTGGTTTGCCGGATCGTACATAGCCTCCATGCTGGCGACCGAGCGCGCATCCAGCACCGAGTAGACGAGGGCGGGCTGCATGTGTATGGCAACGATCAGGGTCAGCAAAGGTCCGAACAGCAGGCCGGCGGCGACGGCCATATAACGCCAGTGCCTGCGCACTGCGCGCGGAAAATCACGCGCAAAGAAGCGAAGTATTGCCGAGAACACCGGCAAACGCGTTCGGTACAGATGCTGGTGCCCGGCCAGGGCCAGCCGGTTCAAATGTGACTGGAGGTCACCGCTATAGCGTCGGGCGCGTGCGAGCGCGAGGTGGTGGCAAACCCTGCGGTACAACGCCGGAAATTCACCCGCGATCGTCTCGATGTCGACGCGGGCCTTGCGCGGTCGCGACAGGGCGTCAGTCCATTCGGCGAGCCTGGTCCAGTCATCCGCGTATTTCGCTTCGAAGGCATCCTGCTTCACGTGCGTTGCTCCCGACCGGTCAGCCAGCTCGCATAGGCACAAAGTTTCTGCGCGTCGGCGCCGGGCAAGACCGGTTCGACGATCGATGCGAGCTCTGCAGCACGGTCGCCGGTAAGTTCCGGTGTGCGCTCGGCAAAGCTCACGATTGTTTGCTGCTCCTCGAGGGTCAACGGGATGCGCAACGGTTCGGGCGCGATGCCGAATGCGCTTTTGCGTTCGACATTCTTCGTGTCGTAAACAACGATCGTGCTGGCTGCGAGGTCACCGAGGCGCTGGAATTTCTCCGTGAGCATCAGGCTTGCGAAACCGAACAGGTAGACGCCCGGTATCAGGTCTACATTGCGGATCAGGTTTCGGATCAGCGAGCCGGTCCAGCCCACGGGAGTGCCGTTGGCGTTGACGACACGTATGCCGACGGCCGACTTGCCCGGCGTCGCGCCATGTCGAAACACCTCGAAGAGCACGTTGTAAAACCACAGCAAGAAAAACAGGACGATGAGGTAGAGCGCGAAACTGGTGCCGCCCATGACACCGCGAGTAACTGTCGCCGTGAAGATGACCGCCGCTTTGATCAACGCATCGACCAGCCATGCCAGCGCTCGCGGCGCGAGGCCGGCGACCGGCAGACGTAATTCAACGCCTTCCGGGGTCGCGAGATTTTGCGTCGTGTCCAGTTGCAAGTTTGCGATATCGACCGGGTCGCAGCGCGACGAAAGAGAGAGGAACAGCTAAATGAGGCCCAAGTATGCCATCAAGGTGCAGCGCTTTTGTCGAAATACGAAGGACTGATTTCCGCCATCCTGTCTTCGACCCAGTCCTGCACGATGCGGTTGGTCTCCTTCGGACTCTGTGTCGATGCGTCGATTGGCGGGCCGATAATGACGGTGATGAGGCCGGGCTTTTTGAGTACGCCGCGTCGTGGCCACAGGTCGCCGGCGTTGTGCGCCACCGGCAATATCCTGACGCCGGCTTCGCGTGCCAGCGCTGCGCCGCTGATGCCGTACTTGCGGGTTTCACCCGGCGGCACTCGCGTTCCTTCGGGAAATATCGTGATCGACACGCCCATGGCGAGCAATTTCTTCCCCTGTTCGATCACCTGGGTTACCGCAGCACGGCCGGCGCTCCGGTTAATCGCAATCGGCCGCATCGAGGCAAGGCCCCAGCCAAAGAACGGAATCCAGAATAATTCGCGTTTAACGACCCAGGTTTGCGGCGGAAAAATCGCGAGTTGCGCGTAGGTTTCAAACACGGAGGTGTGCTTGCACATGATGACGCATGCCTCGTCAGGGATGTTCTCGCGTCCCTGGATGGAATAGCTAAAGCCGCAAATCCACCTGCCGGCCACCATCATGCTGCGGCCCCACCAGTGTGCGACCTTGAATTGTTTCTGGTACGGCATGAAGCGGCAGAAAATCATGCCGATCGCGAACAGGCTTACGGATACGTAGAAATAAACCTGAAACACAAGCGACCGGACCAGGATCATGGCATCAGGTGCTGATCGACAGTCGGGAGATATCGGCAACGCCCAGGAACAGCGAGCGCAGCTCCGACAGCAGTGCCAGGCGGTTCACCCGTAGTTCCTCTTTTTCGGCCATGACCATGACCTCGTCGAAAAATTTGTCGATCACCTCGCGCAGCTCGGCGAGGCGCGCCAGCGCGTCCGTGTAGGCCCGTTTGCGCATCAGCGGCGCAATATCCGCGGTGGCTGCCTGCAGCGCCTGGTGCAGCGATTTCTCCGCCTCGTCCTCGAACAGGCGCGACTCGATTTTCACCTTACCGCTGTGGTCCGCTTGCCGCAAAATATTCGCGATGCGTTTGTTCGCCGCCGCAAGGCTCTCCGCGGAATCCAGGCGGACGAACGCGGATACCGCAACGAGACGCTCGTCGAAATCCAGCAGCGATACCGGGCGCCGCACCCTGACGGCTTCGAACATTTCGGTGGTGATGCCGCGGCGTTCCGCGTACCACGCACGCATTCTCTCGGCGATGAAGTCGTACAGGTCGATCGCGAGGCTCTTCGCTTTGTCCGCTGGCGGCTGAGCGTCGGTTGCCGCCTTGAGGATTTCGTTGATGTTCAGATCGAGTTTGCGCTCGACGATGGTTCGGAACACGCCCAATGCTGCCCGACGCAGGCCGAATGGATCGCGGTTGCCGCTCGGCTTCATGCCCAGCGCGAAAACCCCGGCGAGCGTGTCCAGCCGGTCGGCAATGGCGAGTGCCTGGCCGGCGGGCGTCGCTGGCACGTCGTCGCCCGCGAAGCGCGGCAGGTACTGCTCGCCAATCGCGACGGCAACGTCCTCTGCTTCGCCGTCCGCAGCGGCGTAATAGCGGCCCATGATGCCCTGCAGTTCCGGGAATTCGCCGACCATGCCGGTCTGCAAGTCGCATTTGGCGAGCAGACCCGCGCGCTCGGCGGAGTCGCTGTTCGCTTTCATCCTGCTCGCGACCAGCGCGGCGAGTGCCGCAATACGCTGGCTCTTGTCGGCCAGCGAACCGAGGCCCTTCTGATATACGGTTTTCTCGAGTTGTTGCCGGCGTGAAGAAAGCGAGGTCTTGCGATCGGTGTCCCAGAAAAACGCCGCATCGGCGAGTCGCGGGCGAATAACCCGTTCGTTCCCTGCGCGGACGATGTCCGGGTCTTCGCTTTCAATGTTGGCAACGGTGACGAAGTCCGATAACAGGGAGCCTTTGCTGCCCGCGATCGGAAAGTATCGCTGGTGGCTGGTCAGCGTCTCGATGATCACTTCCTTTGGCAGTGAAAGAAAGGACTGGTCGAAACTGCCGACGAGCGCCGTTGGCCATTCAGTCAGCGCCGTGACCTCGTCGAACAGGTCTTCGTCCGCGGCGACCTGCCCGCCGACCTCGATTGCAGCCTGCGTTACGATCGCGGTGATCTTGCGCTTTCGTTGATCGAAGTCGGCGATCACGTAGCCGTCGTTCTCGAGTTTCCTCGCATAGTCCGCCGGATCGCCAAGCTTGATCGGTTCCGGTGCCATGAAGCGATGGCCGCGCGTCTTGTTCGACGTCGTTATTCCCAGGACTTTTCCCGGCACGACCTTGCGGCCGTGCAGCATCACGACCCAGTGCACCGGCCGCACGAATTCGGCGTCGGAGTCGCCCCAGCGCATGCGCCGCGGAATCGGCAGCTCGGAAAGCGCTTTTTCCACCAGTCCGGGTAACAATGCAGCGGCAGCTTGCCCTTTCTCGACGGTGCGGAAAACCAGGTATTCGCCCTTGTCGGTGGCGGCGCGCCCCAGCCTGGCGACGCCGACGCCGCATTTCTTCGCGAAAGCTTCCGCTGCCGGCTGCGGATTGCCGTCGTCGTCGAACGCCACCCTGACCGGTGGGCCGCGCATTTCGATTTCCCGATCTTGCTGCGCCTGCGCGAGCGCACTCGCGACAATGGCAAGGCGACGCGGGCTGGCGAATGGCGTTATGTCGTCGCAGGCCAGGCGGTTCTCGTCGAAGCCGCGGCGCATATTGCCGGCAAACGCAAGCATCAGGCTCCTGAGCGCCTTTGGCGGCAACTCTTCCGTGCCGATCTCCACCAGCAGCGCTGCGGCTTTCTTACCGAGCAGCGCCATCAGTCCGTACCATCGATCGCTGCTGGGCTGAGTGGAAAGCCGAGCTTCACACGGCTCTCGTAGTACGACTGCGCGACAGCACGGGACAGGTTGCGTACGCGCAATATGAAGCGTTGTCGTTCACTGACGGAAATTGCACCCCGCGCATCGAGAAGATTGAATGTATGTGACGTCGTTAGCATTTGTTCGTACGCTGGCAGTGACAGCCCGGCTTCGATCAACCGGCTGCATTCCTTTTCCGCATGATCGAACGCGCCGAACAAAGCGTCGACGTCTGCATATTCAAAGTTGTACTTCGATTGCTCCACTTCGTTCTGGTGATACACGTCGCCGTAGGTCACGCGGCCCAGCGGCCCGTCCGTCCAGACGAGGTCGTAGATGTTTTCCACGTTTTGCAGGTACATGGCCAGTCGCTCGAGCCCGTAGGTAATCTCGCCCGTCACGGGTTTGCATTCGAGCCCGCCCACCTGCTGAAAGTAAGTGAACTGCGTGACCTCCATGCCGTTGAGCCAGACCTCCCACCCGAGACCCCATGCGCCGAGCGTGGGCGACTCCCAGTTGTCTTCCACAAAACGCACATCGTGCACTTCGGTGTCGATACCGATTGCCCGCAGGGATTCGATGTACATGTCCTGGAAGTCCTCGGGCGACGGCTTGATGACCACCTGGTACTGGTAGTAATGCTGCAGGCGAAACGGGTTGTCGCCGTAGCGGCCATCCGCAGGTCGCCGGCTCGGCTGGACGTATGCTGCGCTCCAATGCTCGGGTCCAACGGCACGCAGGAAGGTCGCCGGATGAAACGTTCCCGCACCCATCTCCTTGTCGTACGGCTGCATGACGACACAGCCGCGCTCAGCCCAGAATTGCTGCAGTCGCAGGATCAGCTCCTGGAAGCTGCTCTCTTCGGGCGGGTTTTCCTTATCCATCAATGATTTTGCGGCATGTGAAAGGCGCGAGATTATAGCCGCATCGTACCGCTAAGCGAAGAAAGCTGGCAGCGGAAACACCGGACCGTGCAGGATCTGCCGTAGGAGCGGCGCCCCCGCCGCGACCACCAACATGCGTCGCGGTCGCGGCGGGGG
>JAHHOT010000096.1 GCA_018677555.1 Gammaproteobacteria bacterium
CCAACATGTCTCGCATACTCTGCATAGCCGTGTGTCTTCTCTGCATACTGCCCGTCGGCAGCGCGCCGGCCCAGGAAGATGCCGGGACGGACCTCATTCTGATTCTGGATGCGTCGAACTCGATGTGGGGCCAGATTGACGGCGTCAACAAGATCGTCATCGCCAGGGACTCCGTCGGCGAGCTGATCGACAGCCTCCGGCCGCAAACGAACGCAGGGCTGATCGCGTACGGACATCGACGTGAAGGCGACTGCGACGATATCGAAGTTCTGCAGGAAGTGGGACCGGTCGACAAGACAGCATTAAAAGACACCATAAACGCGATAAACCCGAAAGGCCGCACGCCCATCACGACGTCGATCAACAAGGCGATCGGGATGGCGCGGGATCGCAGCTCATCAGCGATCGTGTTGATCAGCGATGGACTGGAAACCTGCGATCTCGACCCCTGTGCGGCCGTTCGAACCGCGAAGCAGCAAGGCGTTCCTTTCGTATTGCACGTTGTCGGTTTCGACATTGCGAATGAGGACACCTCGCAACTCGAATGCGCGGCGCAGGAAGGCGGCGGGCTTTACCTGGCCGCCGAGGACGCCAGCCAGCTATCCGAGGCATTGAAGTCCGCGTATGAAAAACCAGTGGTTCCCGACGGCCGGCTCGTCGTCAGCGCGACGGCGGAAGGCGGCTTGCAGGACGCGATCATAACTGTGACTGACGCTGCGTCCGGCGAACACATCGCGGGCGGCCGGACTTATGTCTCGACCGCGACCAACCCGCGCCGTATCCCTCTCGATGACGGAAACTACCGTGCACAGGTGGCGGCAATCAACATCCAGGGCTCACCGGGGTTCAGTTTCGATTTTAAAATTGTCGACGGCAGCACTGTCGAGCGGGAGTTCGACTTCAGCGCCGGCGAACTGTCGGTGAAGGTTACAAGGAACGGCGACCTGACCGACGCCGTGGTTTCCGTTCGGGTAAAAGGCGAGCGAACCAATGCCGCGGGTGGAAGAACGTACAACCGACCGGCGAACAACCCGATCGTAAAGCGACTGGCAGCCGGCACGTACGACGTAACAATCAAGTCCGTGGACATTCGCAACGCAGCCGAGCCTGTGTTTGAAAACGTTGTGATCAACGGAGGCGAGACGACGGCGCTGGAGCATGAATACAGCAGCGGCGTACTCAGTGTCGGTACGCGACGCGGCGAGGCGCTCGTCGATTCCGTAGTCAGCGTGATTGACGAGAATGGCAAGAACGTTGGTGGCGGCAGAACTTATGCTGCCGCCTCGAGCAATCCCCGACAAATCATCGTTATCCCCGGCAACTACACAATTCGCATTTCGGAAGTTCGCGGTGAGAGACGCGAAGTCCCGGCGGAAGTGAGCGCTGGCGAGACCACCGAAATCATCATCGATCTCGACCAACCGCAGTAGAGCCGAACAAATATATGCCCGCCCGATACCCGCATCTGCTTGCGCCTCTCGACCTCGGATTCACAACGCTGAAAAACCGCGTGCTGATGGGCTCCATGCACACCGGCCTGGAAGACGGTAACAGACACGATCGCCTCGCCGCGTATTTCGCCGAGAGAGCCCGCGGCGACGTCGCCCTGATCGTCACCGGTGGCTATGCCCCGAACCGCGCCGGATGGGTCAAGCCTTTCGCAGGAAAGCTGACAACCCGCAGCGAGGCGGCGAAGCACCGCACGGTGACCAGCGCCGTGCACAACGAAGGCGGAAAGATCGCGATGCAGATCCTGCACGCGGGACGCTATGCCTACCACCCGTTTTCGGTTGCGCCTTCACGCGTACGTTCGCCGATAACGCCGTTCACCCCAAGGGCACTGTCCGTTGCCGGCGTAGAGAGGCAGATTCGCGATTTCGTTCGATGCTCGGAGCTGGCGCGCGAGGCTGGCTACGACGGCGTCGAGATCATGGGCTCGGAAGGCTATTTCATCAATGAGTTCCTGGTGACGCATACCAACCAACGCGACGATGAATGGGGAGGCGACTATTCGCAGCGTATGCGTTTGCCGGTGGAGATCGTCCAACGCACGCGGGAAGCAGTAGGCGACGACTTCATCATCATCTACCGCTTGTCCATGATCGACCTCATACCCGACGGTTCGAGCTGGGATGAGACCGTAATGCTGGCAAAGGCGATCGAGCGTGCAGGGGCAACAATCATAAATACGGGAATCGGCTGGCATGAGGCGCGCGTGCCGACCATCGCCACTTCTGTACCGCGCCGTGCGTTTGCGTGGGTCACGCGAAAGATGAAAAGCGAAGTGTCCATTCCACTCGTAACTTCCAATCGTATTAATTTACCCGACGTCGCTGAACAGGTACTGGCAGATGGTAGCGCGGACATGGTTTCGCTCGCCCGGCCGATGCTGGCCGACGCCGAATTTGTAAAAAAAGCGCGCGAAGGGCGGGCGGACGAAATCAACGTATGCATAGCTTGCAACCAGGCCTGCCTGGATCACACGTTTTCAAACAAGATGAGCAGCTGTCTCGTTAATCCGAGAGCGTGCCACGAAACTGAATTGAACTACGTAGCCGCACAGAAGCCGCGCCGGTTCGCCGTGATCGGTGCGGGGCCGGCCGGCCTGTCGACCGCCCTGGTGCTTGCAGAACGCGGCCACGAAGTCGATTTATTCGACGCTGCCACGGAAATCGGTGGTCAGCTCAACATGGCCAGGATCATTCCGGGCAAGGAAGAGTTTCACGAGATGCTGCGGTACTTCGGGCGACAGCTGGAGCTGAAAAACGTCAATGTTCAGCTCGGCAGACGCGTTGCGGCCGACGAGCTGCTCGACGGCGACTACGCTGAAGTCATCATCGCTACCGGCGTTCTACCGCGTGACCCCGGCATCCAGGGCCAGGATCACCCCAAAGCGCTCGACTACGTGGATGTGTTGCGCAGGCGCAAGGAAGTCGGTAGACGTGTTGCGATCATCGGCGCTGGCGGTATCGGGTTCGACGTTGCCGAGTTCCTTCTGCACAGCGGTCACTCGCCGACGCTCGATCTCGATCAATGGCTCGCGGAATGGGGCGTCACCGATCCGGGCGAGGCACGTGGCGGTGTTGATCTCCAACGTTCTCCGCCCGAACCACCGCTGCGTGACATTACATTGCTGCAGCGCAAGCCCGGCAAACATGGCGCCACCCTGGGCAAGACGACGGGGTGGATCCATCGTGCAACGCTCAAAATGAACAATGTGCAGATGATCGGCGGCGTCAACTACGAGCGCATCGGAGACGAGGGTCTGCTGGTAACGTTCGGGGAACAGCGCGAAAACCCGACCTGGATATACGCTGATACGGTCGTCATCTGTGCGGGCCAGGTGCCGCATCGCGAATTGCAGGAGCCCCTCGAACGCGCGGGAATGCCGACCCACGTCATTGGCGGCGCTGACGTCGCAACCGAGCTCGACGCGAAGCGCGCAATCAACCAGGGGAGCCGCCTCGCTGCCCGGCTCTGATAGACGCTGGATCTGGTCCCGCCGGGACTCTATGATCGGTTGCTGATTACACAGAGGTGTCGTTGTGCTGAGAATCCGTCGCCCTTGCCTGCTTGTCGTCGCCACCTCGTTCCTCGTTGCCTGCCAGCCAGGCGAAAACGGCACGAAGGAGGCTATTCCGGCACCAGCGGCCGGGGACGTCGTAACCATCCTGTTCACGAACGACGTGGAGAGCGCTTACGATCCCATTCCCGCCTACTGGCTGGATGACCTGGCGACGATCGGCGGCATCGCGCACATGACCACACTTATCGACGAAATTCGCAGCACTGAACCCAATGTGCTGTTGTTCGATTCCGGCGATATCTTCACGGGGTCGCTGGCGAAACTGACCGACGGCGAACTTGCGTTCGAACTCATGATTACGATGGGTTATGACGCCATGGCGATCGGCAATCACGAATTCGAGTACGGCCACGACATTCTCGAATGGCAGAAACACCGTGCGTCGTTTCCGGTCCTTGGCGCAAACCTTTTTTATAAAGGCACTCAACATCCCTTTGCGCAGGCGCACACCGTGATTGAACAGGAGGGTGTGCGAATCGGCGTTATCGGGATAATGGGACAGGATGCCGCGACCGCGATCATTCCCTCCTACATCGAGCCAATTGACGTTATCGATCCGGCGATTGCCGTCAGAAAATCCGTCGACGAGTTGCGCGACGATGTCGACCTCATCGTGCTATTGACGCACCAGGGAAAGACGGCCCCGATGCAAACCGATGCCGAGAGCGACCCGAGGTTGCAGCGCGATATCGACGCGGACATTGCGCTCGCGGGTGCCGTGCCGGGAATTGACGTGTTGCTCGCCGGCCATGCGGATGCCGGCACGCCCGTGCCGGTAATTAACGAGAAATCCGGCACAATTATCATGCAGACCTACGGCCAGGCGACGCATCTCGGCTACCTGCAAATCACGCTCGACCCCGAATCCCGTGGGATCGTCGACTACGACGGCAAGTTGATCCCGGTCGATGCGGATCGCTGGAAAGCGGATTCGCGCATCGACGCCAAGCTTGCGCAATATCGTGCGGCACATCCGGAGCTCTTGCGCATCATCGGCAGGACCGCCGGCCGCATGAATCGGCGCTATATCGAGGAATCGGATCTCGGCAACCTGTTTACCGACGCGTTCGTCGCAGCGAGCGGCGCCGACATCGGTCTGTTGCACAACGGCAGCCTGCGCAAGGACCTGCCGGGTGGCGAGATTCAGCTGGTCGACCTGCTCGATACTTATCCATTCGTTGACGATGTAAATGTAAAGTCATTCAATGGCGAACAGCTCCGGCAGATCTTCGAGCAATCGTTGACGCTGGAACGGGGAATGCTGCAGGTTGCGGGCATCGAGGTTACCTACGATTTGTCGAAACCGGAATACCAACGCCTCGTCTCCCTGCAACGAAACGGTGCAGAGATAGCCGACGACGAGGAACTGACCATCGCTGCCCCGGGCTTCCTGACCGAGGGTGGCGACCTTTACGAGACGTTCAGGGAGTCTCCGGTGATGCGAAGCGTCGGCAAGGTGCCTGACGTCATGATCGACTACTTTGCCGGGCATGACGTCGTCCCGGTGCCGCCGCGCGGGCGGCAAACCGACGTCTCGCGCTAGGAACACCCCCTACGCCCGGGCTGGCGAATCCGGATTCTTCTTCTATGCTTAAGTGATTGCCGCCGGATACGGCCACCAGGGGAATCGGATGAACAACAACAAGAATCGTACCGCGGCGGTGTTGCTGGTCTTTGCAGCGATGAGCTGCATGGCCCAGGAGGACGAAGGCCCCGCCGAATTCGTATATGCGACTTATCATATCTGTGATCTTGCAACGCAGACGCAGCTTGATGACGTGATCGCCGAATATGACAAGCCGGTGCTGGACAAGGCCGTGAAAGACGGCCGCATGAGCGGCTGGGGTTACTACGCTCACATGACCGGGGGCCAGTGGCGACGCCTGCAGTTTCATACCGCGCCGACGGTCGAGGCCGTTCTGGACAACCAGGCCAAAATATTCGCGGAAATCTACCAGAACAACCAGGAAGCGGGGCAAACCCGGACGAATGCCTGCGCATCCCATGATGACTACATATGGGCCCAGATACACGGCGGCGGAGACGATGAGGATGCCGAGCCGAAGGCTGCACTGTCGGTCTACTACGAATGCGACTTCGTTCGCGAAGAAGATGCTGACGATATCGTGGGCAGAACGCATGCACCCGTGCTGAACAAGCTCGTCGAAGAGGGCAAGCTCGACTACTGGGGCTGGCTCGCGCATCGTGTTGGGGGCAAGTACCGGCGATTACAGTCTTTCACCGGTGCAAGTCACGCAGAGGTGCTGGCAGCGCGTGCTGCGTTGATGGAGGCAACAGGTGGTCCCGGGGCAGGCGGCTTCGGCGACATCTGCGGTTCACACACTGACTATTTGTGGGACGTCGTGCACTAGCGAAAACAGGGGAGCGGCATCATTTCGGCGCCTCACTCGAGGCGCCACTTTTTTGCCCGCAATCAGATTCAGGACAGCACAGCAGGATTTCGCGAGAGCCTGGCGCGCCGAAACCGCCGCACAACAGGCATGCGATCGTTCCAGGGCGATGCGTCGGCCCGGTCGGGATCGTATGGGCATGGCTCTCCGGCGTAGTCGCGCGGTATCTGATCGTCGATCTCGCCATCTCCGCTGTTGTCGAAGAACTCGTAGCCCGGAATCCCCATGTCTTCGTCGGCGTTTACTTCGATGGTACGAAGCCCGAACGTAGACAGTTCAGTCGTTACCGACTGCGGATGAATGAGCCAGACATGTTTTGGCCCTTCGACAAACAGGTATTGGACCAGGCGATTGCGTGAAGCGATTCGGTATTTCTCGATTTTGCCGCCGTACATGTAACTTTGCGATGTCGAGACATCGATCACCGCTTTGAAGTCCGGCTCGAACCCGGACTCGAACTTCAGCGAGCGCGGATCGTCGTCGTGCTCGAACCAGGATATCGGCGCGTTGTCATTGATGCGGTTGGCCGGAACACGCATTGCCTTCGCCCGCGGCGATTCGAAACTGTGGTACGGGCGAATGCGGTTGGCAGGCGCGTTGCGCAATATCAGAAACAGGATTTTCCGGTCGCCCTTTGTGCGGGCGCTGCGTTGGCTGACGTCATCCAGTGCGGCCTGCATCTCGAACGGCAGGTTAGTCGTTTCCTCGGCGCTTACCCAGCCGTGCTCGCCACGCTTGTCATACCACTTGACGGCGCCCTTGCCGATCCACTGATCCTCTGCCGTGTTGATGTAGTGCGACGCTGCGCGCCACACCAGCGACGAGTCCTTGTAAAAAACCCTGGCGAATACAGCCGCCTTTCCCCGCTGCCCGGCGGGCTGCACGTAGGCCGGCATCAACTTCAGGTCATGAGAATGGCGGAGGTTGCACAAATAGAAGCGAGTGCCGAACAGATCGACGATGAATCGGGGTACATAGCCACGACGCAGCAGTAACGCGGGATCGGACTTTGCGGTGCCATCGACATTGAGTTTGCCGCCCGCAGCAAGCAGCTTTCGGAACTCCGCAGCGACTGCGCGCGGTGTCATGTCGGCCGGTACTGCGTTAGCGACGATCCGGCGTTCTACCGCTTTTGCATTGCTCACCGTGCTGTCGGTTCCCGCGAAACGTTCTTTTTGTTTTGCCGGCATCCGTGCGCCCGGCACTACGGCCACATCGACACGATCTGACCGACGGCAGGGTCCGCCTGACCGGAAAGCACGGCTTCGTAAGCGGCAACTACGGCATCCTCGCCGCGGTTGTCCGCGACCCTCAGCCAGTTGTCACTTAGTGACCTGAACTTCACGAACTCGGTACCCATGCGTTTCATCAGCTCCGCAGGACCCAGCTCTGCGCTCCGCTTCTTCACGTGAGCCGGCGCGAAGAAAAACTCGGGCCTGACGCCGGGCATACCTTCCGTTGAGCCGAGCTGGTCGTAATGCGTGGCGCCAATCCTGCAGGAGTATTTCATATTGTCGCCGTAGTGGTGGTGCAAATCGCTCAGCAACGGCGCACTGCCTGCCATGTCGACCAGCACGACAGCGGAATCCGCATCGAGCGAATCCAGCTCATCGTAGGTAATCACTTCATCGTAGTACCCGAGCGATTTGCAAAAATCCGCGTTCCGTGCCGACGTAATGCCCACCGCCTCCGGTGTGCCACGCACGCGAATACAATGGGCCAGGGCGATAGCGGTTTTGCTCGACGCGCTTGTCATGAGGCACCTGGCGGCGGCAAACGCGTCGTTGCTGTGCAGGAAATCCTCCACCAGCCAGGACGTCATGAATAACCCCCGCAGCAGGCTGTCCTGGTCTTCGCGGCTGCTGTCGTAAATTGGGTTCGTGGAGGCCCGGTCGAACTGGGCGTAGACCGGCGCCAGGCCGTCACGGTGATCCGAAACATCACAGAACTGACGAGTGCTGACGTTTCCCGCCCTGATCCTCAGATGCGTGGAAATCGGAAACCAGCCCCAGACCCGTTCGCCCGTCTCAATTCCAGGATGCGTGGAAGCAATGACCTCTCCCCAACCCATCGCCGGAATCCGGCCCCAGCCATCGCTGGCAGGAAAAAACTTCCAGTAGCCGAGTGCGTCACCCGCGGATGCGTAGGATATATTGTTTGCCGTCAGGGCAAGCCGGTCGACCTTGAGTAACACTTCGCCGTCGCCAGGCTCCTGCTCTATGGCTTCGGAGACGACTTGCGTGTCGGCCCAGTTGTCCTTGCGCACCTCCATGGTGCGGACTGTCACGTGATCGCTCATTGCTGTTTCCCTTTATTCGCTGGTGGCGATGCGGCGTTCGTAGGCGTCGCTGTGTTTGATGATTCCAATCGTTCCGAGCTTGTCGCCGTTCTCGAACTGCGACTTCCTTGCAGTCACCTCGATCATGGCCTGGCCGATTTGCTTCGCTCGCACCGCGGCCCCCACCGGCGCGAAAAACCAGTAGAGAATATTCTGCCCCAGGTGCGCTTGCTCTGCCGTAGGGCCTATGTAATCGGGACGGTAGTTGATGACCTTCAGTTTCTTGCCTTTCGCGAAACCGGTCAGCGCCTTTTCAGCCCTGACTTTTTCCCGCGCCCACATCATGCTCGAATCGTCGGAAATATCGCTCGAACTGATGTAATGAAATACCAGGTTCGGCCTGCTACTCACATCGATCCACTCGGTCACAAACCGAAGGGGAAAATCGACATGAATAATGCCGTAGGTCTTTTCGTCAACACCGAACGAGCTCGTCCCGATCGCCCAGAATACCGCATCCACGTCAGCTATCTGCGCGTGGACCGCGGAATAATCGAGATAGTCCATGTGCTTCGTCATCCGGACCTTGCCCGAGCGCATGCCTTCTTCGATGCGCGGCGTCGTACGTCGCGTGATCACGTGCACTTCGCTGACAATCGGATCCGCCAGGGCGGCCTTGAGTATCCCGTCGCCGGCCGTGCCGCTGGCACCGAATATCGCAACGGTGGATTGCGCCCCGACCGGCCCGGTGATCGGTGACAACGGTTCGTCGTGCGTGGCACGCAGGAATGCCAGCACCACGTATAGCAGTGCAAAAAGCACGACGGGTATCAACAGGACCGTCCGAAGACGAGGAAACTTCATGGCCGGACGATACTAGCACCTGCTTTCCCGGCCAATGCGTTTGTCCGTCAGGTCCCGGGTCAGGTTACCGTGTTGGTGGTCCGTCCAGCGGCAACGTAGAGGTACGCTGGCAGTGCACAGGACAGGCCGATGCAGAGATTGACCAGGACGAATGGCCACATCGCCAGCCCGCTCTCCCTGCGGCTCCACATGTAAGCCCAGAAAACGAACGACGATATGAACAGGTCGGCCGCGAAACCGCCGCTCGCGCCGTTGGCGAAAAGCGCCGGCAGGAAGTCCATCGTCGTCACCGGCTGCGGCCCGAAGAAGAATTGCGCGAAAAAATACATCGGGATGGCTGCACCGAGTATCGCCATGATCAGGTAGAAACGCCGCATTGCCGGCTCCATTGCTCATTCGTTGGAGCCGCCATTGTACTATATATTTTATATAGTACAATATACTTTCGTTACCGCTTGGCAGATCGACCATGTCCACCAGAAACTACGGCCAGGCCTGCTCCGTTGCCCGCTTTCTCGATCAGCTGGGGTCCCGCTGGACGCTGTTGATCGTGCGCGACCTGCTGGTCGGCCCGCGGCGTTTCAAGGATCTGCTGATGAGCGCGCCCAGCATGGGGCCGAATCTGCTGACGGAACGACTGCGCCAGCTGCAGGACCTGGGCATCCTCGAAAAAGCCGGATCAGGATCCGCAGGCAGCTATGTCCTAACCGAAAAGGGACGCTCGCTCGAGCCGGTTATCCTCGCGATGGCCCGCTGGGGGCTGAACCATCTGCCGCCCGATCCTGCGCGGCGCGGCACCAGCCGGCCGGATCTGCTGGTGGTCGCGTTTCGTGCCGCCTTCAATCCGGCACGTGCCGCCGGCGTCCGCGAAACCTACGCGTTTCACGTCGACGGCGTGAAATTCTTCGCCAGGATCGACGACGGCAAAATCGATACCTCGCTTGGTGATGCCGAGGACGCGGCCTTTGTGATGACGGCGGATTCGGAGACTTTTGACCTGCTCGGCAGCGGCGAACTGAATATCGAGCATGCGATGAAAAGAAACCTGGTTAACGTCACCGGCGACAAGAAGGCGTTTGCCCGGTTCGTCGATATCTTCAGCGCCTGACCGTCAGGACTGCAACAACGCCCTCGCCTTCACAATGCCGTCGCGTTGATCGAGCCGGCTGAACCAATCCGACACCTGCGGGCAGGATTGCAGCGACACATCGACGTCGCGGCTCTGTTCGACATAGGCGAGCGCGCAAATATCGGCAATCGACAGGGCATCGTTGGCCAGCCACTGCGTGCCCGTGAGATGTGTATCGAGAAGCGGCAACTGCTGCCCGATAAACTTCGTCGCTTCTTCGATACTGCGCCGGTTCGGATCGCCGAGGTTTGCCCTGGGCCTGATGATCGTTTCGAAATAGAGCGTGGTGAGCCAACGACCGAGATGGCAGGAAAAATAGTCGAGCCACTGGTCGACTTTTGCCCGCTGCAGCTTGTCCGCAGGATACAATCCCGAGTCGATTACGTTCGCCACGTAACGGCAAATCGCACCGGATTCAGCCAGAAACCGACCGTCGTGCTCGAGCACCGGCACCTTGCCCAGCGGATTCATCTGCAAAAAATCTTCCGTTCGTTGCTCGCCGGCCATCAGGTCGACATATACGAACTCGAAATCGACGCCAAGCTCGGACAACACGTAAAGCGGTTTCCTGGAATTCTGTGTAAAGAATCCGTGCAAGCGAAACATGTCTCGTCCCCTGTGGGGTTTAATCACAAATACAGGTATTTCAGCGCGAATATCAACGCTATCACATAGACTGCGGGGGAGCATTGGCTTGCCCTGCGGCTCAATACCTTCATCAGCGCATAGGTGATAAAGCCAAGCCCGATGCCATCGGCGATCGAAAACGTCAGCGGCATCGAGATCGCCGCCACCACGGCTGGTGCACTTTCAGTGATGTCCTGCCAGTCGACGTCTGCGAGGCTGCGTGCCATCAGGCAGGCGACGAACAACAGCGCCGATGCCGTCGCGTAGGCAGGCACGCTCTGTGCAAGCGGCGCAAAAAACAGACAGCCGATGAAGAGCATCCCGCATACGACCGCGGTCAAACCGGTTTTGCCACCCGCCTCCACGCCAGCGGCGCTTTCGATGTAACTGGTCGTCGACGACGTACCCGCGAGCGCACCAACGACGGTAGCACTGGAATCTGACAGCAACGCTTTGCGTAATCGGGGCAAGCGCCCGTCGTCATCCAGAAGCTGCGCCCGCGTCGCTACTCCGATCAGCGTTCCCGCCGTGTCGAAGACATCGACGATCAACATCGACAGTATCACCGTGACCATGGATAACTGCAGTGCAGAGCCGATATCGAGTTGCAGCAACACCGGAGCCGGCGACGGCGGCAAGGCAAGAATTCCGGTGAAATCTGCGTTTCCAGTGAGCCAACCGGCCAGCGCTACCAGCAGGATGCCGATAAGTACAGCTCCCGATATGCCCTGTGCGGACAGGGCTGCAATCACCACGAAACCCAGGATGCAGGCAATCGGCTCGAAGCGCACAATGTCGCCGAGTGTTACCAGCGTCGCCTCGCTGTCGATGATCACCCCGGAATTTTTGAGGGCGATGAAACCGAGGAAGAGGCCTATGCCGGCAGCCATGCCCAGTTTCATGTTGCGCGGAATCGAGTTGACCAGCCATTCACGCACCGGCAGTACACTGAGTACGACGAATATCACACCCGAGATGAATACGGCGCCCAGCGCCGTTTGCCAGCTGTGACCCATGCCAAGAACGACGGTAAAGGTGAAAAACGCGTTCTGCCCCATGCCCGGGGCCTGCGCAATCGGGTAGTTGCCGTAGAGACCCATGACGATCGAGCCGAATGCAGCGGCGATGCAGGTCGCGACGAAAACGGCGCCGAAATCCATGCCCGCCTGGGAGAGAATCGACGGATTCACAACCGAGATATAAGCCATCGCCAGGAACGTCGTCAGGCCAGCCGTTGCTTCGATACGCACACTGCTGTTGTGCTGGCTGAGCTTGAACCATGACTCCATGTAAATTACCGGTCGTCGTTGCCGATAGTCGGGGTTTCCCCCTTGAAGCGATCCCAGTCATCGAGTAGTGCCTGCACGATGCGATTACCGACAACAAAGGCGGCCTCCAGCGACGGCCGGCTGCTGTCAGGATAAGGAACCGTGCGACTCCATTGCGCGGATTTCCCCGGCGGCGGCATGGTGTAGTTGCTGACCGTGCGCAGCACGAGTATTCGATTCATGTCCACCCGGCCGGCGTCCGCCAGGCGTTGCAACGCGGTCAAGGTACCGCTGTCCTCCATGTTGGATGTCATGAAATTAGCATCTGCGCCCGCATAGAGCTTCACCCAGTCGTTTGCCCAGACGTTGAGGTTGCGGCCGTGCCAGTAAGTGCTTGCACTCAGCGTATCGCCGATGGTCACGAATGGCGGCTTTTGGGCATTGTCGAATCCGTCGAAAAGCTGTCGATACTCGCGGATTCCCGGCGAATCGCCCAGGTCGATCTGCCGTGTGATCGACCAGGCCCAGTCGACCAGGTCTGCATTGAGCTCGAAGGAGATGTTATTCAGAGTCCAGGTCGTGGACAGGTCGCGCGGATCGTCAGCCGGCTCGGTCCCTCCGAGCGGCACCATGCCGTAAGGCCATTCCGCAGGGATTTCACGGCCGTCGATTTCGTAGGCGAGATCGCCGTCGACGACGTGTTTCGCCCATGCGGCAGAGCCGAGCGACAAATCCTGCGGATCGCCGCCTGCGATTCCGGCAATGAGCCAATAGGCATGGCGCAGATCAAAGCGGTCATCGTTGCCCAAAGCCATTGCCGTGGCCGTGGCATTCGCAATACCGCCACCGAGCAACAGGGCCATCACGCCGTCGTCGGTAAGGTGTATGTCGCCGCGCCCCTGCGGAAAGGAAAGTCGCGTGTTGAACGGCAGTCGCTCCAGCCAGAGCTGCAGCTCACCCGGTTCGTCGCCGCTTATCTCGCCGCGTTCGAACATGGCGGCGACGACGATGCGCACAGGGATCGGCTCGTCGGCAGCCGATGCCGTCGATGCCGTCGATGCCGCCAGCAGAGCGAGAGCGATAAATGACGCGATGTTCAAAGCGCTGCGGCAGAGCCGGAAAATCGCGTTGCACGGACTCGTTTCATGCCCGAATGATACTATCACCGCAGCTCATCCGCCTGCCCGGCACTTTGCATGATCGAGGTTGGTCCCACCTATGCTGCAAAGAACGACTATTCTCCTGCAAATCTTCTTACTTGCCGCATGCACGGCCGAAGTGCCACAGCAGCACTTTCGCTTCGTCGAAGCAACTATCAACGATGTGCAGTCTGCAGTCCTGTCCGGAGACATGAGCTGCGTGGATGTCATCAGCGGCTATCTGCGACGCATTGATCACTACGACAAGCCATCGGGGATGAACTCGATCATCTTCGTCAATCCGGATGCGGTCGACACGGCGCGGCACCTCGACGATCGCCTCGCCGCTGGTCAAGCGCCGGGATCTCTGTTTTGCATACCGGTGCTGTTAAAAGACAACTTCGATACGGCCGACATGCCGACGAGCGGTGGGTCGATTGCGCTCAAGGCAAGCGTACCGCCGGATGATGCATTCATGGTGAAGAAACTGCGGGACGCCGATGCCATCGTTATTGCAAAAACCAACATGGCCGAATGGGCATTCAGTGCCCGGCAGACGGTCAGCTCTTCGTACGGAACGACTGCGAACGCCTACGACCTCGATCGCGTGCCGGCCGGATCGAGTGGCGGCACGGCTTCCGCGACAGCCGCGAGCTTCGGTGTCATCGGCATGGGATCCGATACGGGCAACTCTATCCGCGGGCCCTCGTCCCACCTGGCGCTGTTCGGCATTCGCTCGACCATCGGGCTGACCAGCCGTGACGGTGTGATCCCGCTGGCTTTCGACCGGGACATCGCCGGACCGATGATGCGCACCGTCAGGGATGCAGCCACGGTATTCAACGTTGTGGCCGGCTACGATCCCGCGGACCCGTACACAGAGGCCGGCAAAGACAGGCTGGAAGATGACTACACATCGTTTCTCGACAGTGACGCCCTGCGGGGAAAACGCATAGGCGTGTTGCGCGCTCTGGTAAATACGGCCGACGCCGATGCCGCGGTAACAGGAGTGTTCGAGCAAGCGCTGTCGGATCTCACCGCCCGGGGGGCCGAGCTGGTCGATCCGTTCGAGATACGGAATCTGCCAGAGCACCTGGACGGCGACTATTTTTGCGCACGGTTTCGCTACGACATGCGCCTGTATCTGCGCTCGCTGGGCGATGCACCGTTTCTCGACGTGATGCACGTGAAGGAAACAGGCCAGTACTCACCGTACATCGAGGACGACCTGGATTTCTTCGGCAGCAACCCGGCAGACGTGCACCCGAAAGACCTCGACCCGCCCTGCCCCGACTTCTTCGAGCACGAGGGCCGGCAGGCGTTCCTCAGCGATACGATCGGCTCGATGGACGCCGCCAGCGTCGATGCATTCGTCTACCCCAGCTGGACCAACCCGCCTGCGCACCTCGACAAAGCGGTGCAGGAGTACAAGGGTGACAACAGTCAGCTAATTGCGCCGGCTACAGGATTGCCGGCTGTGTCGGTGCCGATGGGCTATACCTACGACAGCTTGCCGGCGGGATTACAGATCGTCGGTCGCCCGTACTCAGAGGGCGTGCTGTTCGGCCTTGCCTACGACTATGAGCAGGCAACCTCGCACCGGCGGCCGCCGGAAGCGTTCCCGGAGCTCGATTGAATCCCGCGAGGTGATTTGCGTGCAGCGATCGACGGAATCATAAGGCAGACCTGCACAATCGTTAACTACGGCAAAGCAAATGCAACGATTGCGTCGCTCAGCTTTGTTTGAAACGCGCCGTGACCTCCCGCAGCAATAACGACGAACTGCCGGTTCTCGCTCCCGAAGGTGTAGGTCATTGGCGTTGCGGTTGCCGGAGCCGGTGTCGATGCACTCCATAATTCGTCGCCAGTCATCAAATCATAGGCGCGAAACCTGCTGTCGAGGCTGGCACCGATGAACACGAGCCCGCCTTTGGTGACAATAGGGCCTCCCTGGTTTGGCGCACCCCAGGACGGCAAGGTCTTGATGCCCGCGCCGAACTCCACGCGGCCGAAGGGTATCTGCCAGAGCGTTTGACCGTTCGTCATATCGATCGCTGTCAGCTGCCCCCAGGGCGGCGGGTTACAGGGCGCGCCCAGAGACGACATCAGAACGCGCCTCGTCATGACGTAGGGAGAACCGCGCATTTCATAGGTCGAGGTTCCTGGCGGAGCATGCACCTCCGGATCAAACTCTGCTCGCGGCACAAGCGTTACCGCAGAAACAAGATTCGAGGAATTCATCACGGCCACACCGTTGGCGGCGTCGTAGGCGACGCCGCCCCAGTTCGTGCCCCCGAGGAAACTGGGGTGCAGGACAGACCCGCGCACGCTTGGCGGCGTGAACAAGCCTTCGTTGCGCAATGCGGCCAACTGCTCGCGACAGCCATTGCGGTCAACGATCATCGTCCCCCAGGCATCGTCAGCACGTAGACTCTGTGAAGTCACCGGGGCCGGCAGTAGCGGGAATGGCTGCGTCGCAGCGGCCAGCTCGCCTTCGACATCCGATTCCGGCACCGGGCGTTCCTCGACCGGAAAAAGCGGATCACCTGAATCTCGATCCAGCACGAACACGAAGCCTGTTTTGGTTGCCTGCAAAACCGCCTCGGTTGCCTGACCGTTGCGGCTGACCGTCACCAATGTCGGCATGGACGCAAGGTCGTAGTCCCATAGATCGTGATGTACTGTCTGGAATGACCAGATCTTTTCGCCGCTAAGCGCATCCAGAGCAACGACGGCGTTGCCGTCCGGAATGGGCTCTGTCCGGTTGATGCCGTAGGTGTCGTAGCTCGGACTGCCTGTCGGCAGGAACACCCACCCGCGCTGCAGGTCAACAGACATCGGCGCCCAGGTATTCGCCCCGCCGACCTCGGCACTCAGTTGCTGTGGAATCGGATTCCAGCTCCAGAGCTCACGGCCCGTCAGCACGTCGAACCCGCGCACGATGCCGTCCAGTGAATCGCGATACTTGTTGTCGATCACGGTGCCACCAACAATGACGACATTACTGAAGATCGCGGGTGGCGATGTAACGGAGATTCGTCCTTCGCCTCGGTAGTCCAGCTTGTTAAGGTCGATAGATCCGGCAGTGCCGAAGTCCGGGCACAAGTCTCCGGTATCTGCATCGAGAGCCAGCAGGAAACCGTGATCCGTGGCCTGCAGCACACGCTTGCCGCATTTCACGTTGCGATTCTGCGCGTCGCTCGCCTCCCAATAGGATACTCCGCGGCAATTGTGGTAGCCGTACATCGTCTCGCCACGCGGCTTGTTCAAATCAAAACGCCAGATCTGGCTGCCTGTTCCCGGATCAAGGGCGATGACGTTGTTAAGCGGCGTGCACAGATAGAGCATGTCATTCTGCAGTATCGGCGTGACCTGGTAGTTGGTCGCATGACTCTCCGGAGACCACTCGGAAACGTCGCCGGTGCGAAACTCCCATGCGAGCTCCAACTGGTCGACGTTCTCGCGATTGATCTGGGTCAGCGATGAGTATTGGGTGCCGCTGGCCTGCCCCCCGTAGGTGGGCCAATCGGTCGCTTGCTCCGCCTCGATAAAACCAGCGGCACTAACGGCAGCGGATGCAGGCGGTGTCTCATCTCGCTCGGTGCATGCGGCGCTGACCAGGGACAAAAACAGCAATAAAAGGAAGCGCTGCGGGCGAAGTCGAGTCACCTGGTACTAACCTGCCGATCCCCGGCGTCGTAAACCTTTTCGCCATTGATGAACGTCATCAGCACCTTCGTACGATGCAGATCCGTGTCCGCCACCTCGTAAGGGTTCTGATCGACTACGATAAGGTCGGCAAGGTACCCGCTGGCCAGTATGCCGAGTCGGTCCTCGTTGCCCATGTGCTGCGCCGCATTCTTCGTAAAAATGTCGATTGCTTCGGCAATGGTAATCGCCTGTGGCTTGCCGAAACTCCTTTCACTGCCGCCCGCCTCCTCGCGCGTAACCATGGCTTCGACCGCGAGCCAGGGGTTCACCGACGGTACAACCGCCCAGTCAGATCCCGCGACAACCAGCGCGCCCGCATCGATAGCCTCGCGAAAAGGCCAAACACGAAATATCCGTTCCTCGCCCACTGCCTTGGTAATGTCATCGTTAATCGGACTTGGCGAGAAAAGGTATGGGGACAACTCGAAAGTTGCGTTGATCGGCTTCGCCCGGGAGATGTCGTCTTTTGCTATGAACGTTGCATGCCCTACATCATGGCGCGGACCGCCCATGCCGTTCGCCTCGCGGGCCGCCTCGATCGCATCGAGGCCGGCACGCACCGCGGCGTCACCTGCCGCATGGAACTTGACGGTCATACCCTCTTTGTCGAATCGTGTGACGGCGTCATTCGTAAAATCCTGCTCGGCCAGCAGCATTCCGTAGCGGCTCGCTTCGTCATCGCGACCCTCAACCGTGTCCGCATAAGGCTCCAGCATTGCGGCTGTGTGACTATCCGTCGGCACGCCGTCGAGAAATATTTTGATGCAGTCAAGTGCCAGCCGATCACGCACGTATTCATTGCGATTCTCAATGAGCGATTCGGTGTCCCTTTCCTCCGGCATCCAGTTGTCGGCCCCTAGATTCAGGCAGATCCGGACACGGTGCTTCAACAAGCCTTCGTCGGCAATCGCGTTATAGACGTCCAGCTCACGCGCAGCACCCGCAACAAACCCGTTGGATGCTTCGGTAAAGGACGTGATTCCATTTGCCAGCATGACGTCGAGTGACCATTGCAGTGCCTGGCGGACTATTTCCTGCGTCGGCCGTGGCACGTGCTGCCGGACCATACCAATACCCGCTTCTCGTAACACGCCGGTTGGTTCCCCGTTTCCGTCACGCTCGATGATTCCACCGGGCGGGTCCGCGGTCTCGCCGCTTATTCCCGCAATCGCCAGCGCACGCGAGTTGGCCCACGCACTGTGACCGCTGGTGTCGTTTATCAGCACAGGAATGTTTCCGGTGACGGAATCGAGATGTGATCGATGCGGTACCTCACCCAGCGCAATTGCATCCCATTGGCCGCCGGTAACCCATTCGTCATCTGACACGCGTTTCACACATTCGGCCAGTGTTTCCAGCAGGCGGTCCAGCGGAAGGCCTTGCTCGATTGTGCAATTCGTGTGATCGGCGCCTGAGTACAGCATTCCGCCGAATACAGGGTGTACGTGCATGTCATGAAAACCGGGCAAAACCGTGCTACCGGCAAGGTCCATGACCTCGGTACCCTGCTCCACGAATCGCTCGACGCTACCGTCATCGCCGACAGCGACAATTT
This sequence comes from Gammaproteobacteria bacterium, assembly GCA_018677555.1. Classification (GTDB taxonomy): domain Bacteria; phylum Pseudomonadota; class Gammaproteobacteria; order Steroidobacterales; family Woeseiaceae; genus JAHHOT01. The sequence goes on from JAHHOT010000096.1 coordinate 18,569, forward strand.
CGCCATTTGCAATCGCGAGCGCTGTTGCCCAGCCATCGGGTGTTTTGACCTGGCCGTTGGTCAGCACGAAGTCCGCCGGTACCGACGCAACCGGTTTCTCGGATTGCGAACAGCCGCCGACAGCAAATCCTGCAGATATCAGTAATACAATCAGACGCAGAGTCATAGCAGGTCCTTATTGGCTACTGCCAGTTGTAGCTGAACGTCACTCCGTACATTTCAGGTTGGCCATTCAAACGAATAGAACAGCAGTTGCTGATCGATTCGGAGTGGTAGTAGTACTCATCCGTAATATTCCGTCCCCACGCCATAAGCGACCAGCGCCCTTCGTTATCGGACACGCCAAGACGTGCGTTGTAGAGCGTGTATCCCTCGATCGTCTGGTTGACCGTCACGGAATCGCCTTTGTAAGTGATGTCGCCGCCGATGAGCAGATCCAGAGAACTCGTGATAGGTGTAATGAAAGTCAGCGTCGAGTTCGCCTGCCATTCAGGTGAGTTATCCAGGGGCTCGCCGGACGCGTCGAACGTGACAATAGTCGGCCACACGCTGTTTACCGCATCGACTTGCTGGTACCTTTTTATTTCCGTATCGAGATACGCAACCCCCACGTCCCAGATGAGGCCATCGGCCAGTTGCCACCGACTTTCGACCTCAGCACCGGTTATTTCGGATTCGGGAATATTCGTAACTGCTACGACGATATTGCCGACCGGCGTGACCGCGACGGTACCTTGCTGTTTGTCGTCGTAGCTGTAGTGGAATGCAGCCGCATTCAATTGCAGGCGATTGTCCAACAGCGTTGATTTGATGCCGGCCTCGAACGACAGCAGCTCTTCAGGTTTGTAGGCAATGAGGCCCTGGTGAGTTTGCACCGCCGCGCCATTGAATCCACCGGACTTGAACCCCGACGATACCGTGCCGTAAAGCAACACATCATCGTTGGGTGAGTAGTCGAGCGTAATCTTGCCCATTGCCTTGTTCGTATCGATTGTCTGCGAGTAAACGGCGAACTGCCCAAAGGTCGGCGAAGAAGGAATATCGTCATACACACCACATTCCCCGGGCAGCAGCATTCCGGGATCCGGCGCACCTGCAGGAATCAGCAGAAACGGGGTAAGGATGAAGTTCCAGAGATTGGCCAGTGTCCCATCGCCTGAATCAAAGGTGCAGCCGCGCCAGTCGCGTTCTTCCTGCGTATAACGCGCACCCAGTGTCAGGCGATACTGTTCCGCGAATTGCCATTCCGCGTGGCCAAACACAGCGACGGAGTCGGAATCCTGTTTCCAGCGAGTGCTCAGGCCGTCGAGACCGAGCGCCAGCCCGAGAATGCCACCGCCGTTTTCGAGCAGGTAGTCCTCATCGATTTCGTCGTTCGAATAGAACAATCCTGCCAACACGTACCAATCGTCGATCCCGGTCCACTCAAATCGCAGTTCCTGGGAAAATACGCTGATATCCGTTTTGTTGGTCGAGTCGGCATCGGTCTGCGGAATACCGGACGTGTCATAAAGATCGTTGCGCTCAAAGTCATCCCACGCGCTAATCGATGTCAGAGTGATGCCGTCGGCAAATTCCCAGTTGAGTCGCGCGGACAGTCCGACGGAATTGTTATCGTTTTCGGGCCTGTGGTCCGCTGTCCAGTCGGCAGCCTCCGGGTTGTCGTCGGAGGTGGCCAGCGGTCCCAGTGCGCCGAAGGTAAAATCCGCGAGCGTCGTGCCGGCCATGTTTTCGGACTGATTGGAATAGTAGTGAACGTTCAGCAGCAGATCCGCACTTTCCGACAACTGGAAGTCAAGCAGGCCGCGGATGCCGAACTCATCAAGCTCGCCGAGTTCATCGCCTGATCGCGACAGGCTCTGTTGCCATCCCTCGCCCGATCTCAGGTAGCTCGCGGCGATGCGGCCTTTGACGCTTTCCGAGATCGGTCCACTTACGTAGGCGACGGTATCGAGTGTGTCGAAACGACCATAAGACAGATCGATTCCCGCAGCGAACTGCTCAGTAGGCTTCTTTGATACGAAGTTGATCTGCCCCGCGGTTGTGTTGCGTCCATACAGGTCGCCTTGCGGACCCTTCAGAACCTCAACACGTTCGATGTCATACAGGGCATTGCCGATGAGGACAGAATACGGAATATTGGTTTCATCGAGATACAGGCCTACGGTACTCGACGAGCCGGCAGAAAAATTCTGAAAGCCGACACCGCGAATCGTAAACACCGGTACACCCGCAGGCTGATCGTTCGTGATGGTCAGTCCTGGCACGAGTGCTTCCAGGTCGTTCGGTCGCTGCACACCGTATGCCTCGAGCTGCTGGGCGTCGAACGCGTTGACTGTTATTCCAACGTCGTTAACGCCCTGCTCGCGCTTTTGCGCGGTGACGACAATTTCCTCGAGCTGCGCCACGGCAACGGACGGCAGCGCAGCAATCGACGCGATGACAAGCGAGCCGAGAATGCGTGGTTTGACGTTGAATTTCATAGCTACCCCCCTCGGAACAGCCGGCTGGCTCCCGGGCGGGGGGGATTGTCCCGTCGGCCAGCCGGCTGCAAATTGAAAACCTGACGAAATACTCGTATATTTGTGAACAATTATTCGCATTTTTGTGCCTATGTCAAATCTGCAGTCACAGTTGCTACAGTAGAATGGGTTCGCCAGCGGGGCCGCGGCCCGAATCTGCCACTTCACGGACGAACTGATGCTCGAAGAAAAAAGGCTTTCAGCCCGCAAAAAACCAAAACAGCAACGCTCGCGTCAAACGGTTGAGAGAATCCTCGACGCGACCCGGGAACTGCTGAAGAGCACGGACGGCGCAGGTTCAGCTCGCCTCACAACGCATCAAATTGCCAGGACGGCCGGCATATCGGTAGGTTCCCTGTATCAGTATTTCCCGAATACCGAGGCAGTGGTCTTCGAGGTCTATCGGGAAATCCTCGACAAAGTCCAGACAATTCTGGATGAATTCGACTCGATGGAGTATCTCGCCCTGCCACGCGATGAATTTTTCGAAATACTCAATCGCAAGTTGACTGAAGCCGAGCCAGACACGGAAATCGTGCTGGCCATGCTCAACGTTTCCAAGACCTACCCGATGTTGCAGGAGGAGGAGCGACGGCATGCGGAGAGAACGGCAAAGCGAATTGCCGCCTTTCTCAGGCACTACGGCTCAACTTGGCCAATGAAAAAGCTGGAGCGTCTTGTTCTTTATGTTTTTTACATGGACCACGGAGCGTGGATGTATCGCGCGCATGTCGATCCGGAGAGAAAGGAAATTCTCGATTGGGAAGTGGCCACCGTCAACTTTGTGATGATGCAGTGCTTCGATTGAATCACCACCGGCGCGGGGCCCATCCTGGCAGGTCACGGAAACAGTGAGTTCATTGGTTCTTGTCTTGAGAATCTGATAGATCCGCGTATCAGTCTGTAAACGAGCCACGGCAACCACAGGGAGAACGCGCCAAGTAACAAATACGTCGAGATAACCACGAG
>JAHHOT010000148.1 GCA_018677555.1 Gammaproteobacteria bacterium
GCCCCTGGCGCTGTCCCGGGGTGTAGTACATCAGTCCGGCGTGCTCCCCTATCTGCTCGCCGTCCACGGTCGTGATTGGCCCGGGTTGTGCCGGCAGCCAGTTCGCCAAAAACTCGCGGAACGGCCGCTCACCAATGAAGCAGATGCCGGTGCTGTCCTTCTTGTCGTGTACGTCGAGACCGGCGTCCCGCGCCAGGTAACGAACCTCGGATTTGGTCATGTCGCCCAGCGGGAATACGCTCTCCGCCAGCGCATCCTGGCTGACCGCGTGCAGAAAGTAACTCTGGTCCTTGTTGCGGTCGCGTCCTTTCAGTAATTGTGTGTCTCCATTCGCCACCGCAACTCTTGCATAGTGCCCGGTCGCCAGCAATTCACCGCCGAGTCTTCGTGCGTAGTCCCGATAGACCCCGAACTTTATTTCGCGGTTGCACAATACATCGGGATTGGGCGTGCGACCCCTGCGATACTCGTCAAGGAAATACTCGAATACCTGGTCGCGGTACTCCGCGGAAAAATTGACGTGGTGCAGGGGAATGTCGAGCTTGGCGCAGATAGCGCGTGCATCCTGCAGGTCCGCAGCGGCCGTGCAGTAGCCGTCGAGGTCTTCCCAGTTGGTCATGTGGAGCGCGTGCACGTCCGCGCCCGCGCGCATCAGCAGCAGCGCAGCCACGGCCGAGTCAACGCCGCCGGACAGGCCAAGCACGACCCGCTTGTCATTAACCCTGAGATTTGACGTCGACATAGCCGGCCAATTGTAGCACCGGCGGAAAGTCTTGCCGCTACACGAGATCGGCGTTGGCGATAACGGCGGCGACGTTTTGCTGGATTGGCATCATGCCGGTCAGCATCGTGTCAGGCTGCCGACGGCCGGCGAGATAGTCCTCGATGCAGCGCGTGACCACCGGTGTCCGGAGATCCCCAGGACGCCGATGAAGTTCATCCAGCGAGTACCAATGGACATCGTGAATGCCGTCGTCGAGGGCCTGGCTTTCATCGCGGTATACGAGATCCGCAGCGTAGACGATGCGCAAGAATTGCTGTCGGGTCTGCGGATGAATCCAGAGGTAAACGCCAATCAGTGCGGTCGTCGAGACCACGCAGCCTGATTCCTCGAGCGTCTCCCGTTCAGCCGCCTGTTCGGGCGACTCGCCGGACTCGATGTGGCCACCGGGTTGCGTGATGACCAGGCGACCCGACGCGAGTTCTTCAATGATCAGGAATCGGCCGTCCTGTTCGACCACGGCAGATACGGTGAGATCTGTAGGCAACACGGCTACGACCTGAACGTCAGATGCCGAGTTGGCGAAATTCGATTTCGACCTCACTCGCTTGCCAGATCTCGTCAAACATCTTTCCATAGAGTTTGGCGACTGCAGGTTCGTAAGTGTCGGCGATTCCTTCCCAACGGCTGGCTTGCAGGCGATAGACGAGGGCGGCTTCGTCCGCGATGCAGAATGACTCGGCATGCGTGCGCAGGTCCTCGCGAACGTGTCGAAATTCAATGTAGGTATTCAGTCGGCGACCCAGGTGAACGAAGTTATTCCCGTTCAGAATAGCGCGCGACGGATCTGCGATAAGCACCCTGATACGTGCATAGGTCTGCGACAGAACGAGCTTTTTGACGATCTCCAGAAAATCAGGGTCGTCGTAAATGCCCGGATCCAGATCGTGCGTGAAGATGGATAGTTTCCGCTTTGCTTCGCGAGCGACGTCGAGAACCGCAAGACGCATTTCTTCGCGCGTCGAGATAACCCAACGCCGACCTTTTTTCTCTGCTGCTTCCATCATTTGCTGCGCTGGCGGTTATCGTCGCGCTGCGATGACGACCTCTCCGGCATTCGATTTCCCTGTGCTGGCTGACTGCGTCAGACTTGATATGGTGTTGGGAGCATCGGGATGCCCGCCAACCAGCGATGCCCCTCCAGCGCCGCTGTCGGGTCATCTTACCGGGACTGCCGCCCGCGCCGGTGCCAACTGCGTCACGTTTTTCCAGCTGGAAAAATCGATGAGAAGTGTTCTCAGTAAAGGCCTGCAGCGATGTCGCCGCCTTACGTTAACTGGCACAACTGCGACTGGTGTTCGAAAAGTCCCGTAAACGGTATAGCGGCGGGCCTCAGACTCCATTTGCCGGCGGGTCAACCGCGCCGCTTGCCGCTAGCCAGGACAGGGCCGCCTGGATTTCGTCGTGGTCGCCGCGAGGCGAAAAAAAACGACGGTCGATTCGGCGGTGACGCGCAACCTGCAATATCCCACGGCGCAGAGAGGACGGGCAGCGCAAAGACCGGCCATTGACGAACAGCCACCCGTCGCTGCCGGCATCGAGCCAGGCGATGCGGCTCATGCCGTGCAGGTCCAAAGGATGACCGCTCTCGACTTTTGCCAGGATGTCGCGAATCCGCGCGTCGTCGGTAGTCTCCGGAACGAGCCACGGTTTCAGGGAGGTGGCGACGGACCCAAGCGCTCGCTGCAGCTCATGATCCGTGATCATGCCGGCGGCGCCTAGCAGCTGACGCGCGCGCTCGACCGATCGCGCGGATATGAATCCGGGACGGGCCTCGTCCATGTCCAGATCGGGATCCGCGTAAAATCGGTTCGCGCGCGTTTCGTCAACGTGCAGTGCCGGATCATCATCGTTCGCTTTCATCGTGGCGAGCAGCTCCTCATACGCCGGGGCACGCATGCCGATCGAGAAAGTGATGCTCAACTCCTCGGCGACTCCCCAGTGCGCGTAGCCCGGCGGCAGGTACAGCACATCCGATTCGCGGGCCTGGATGTCGAGCTCCGCAGTGAAGGGTTTCACGAGCGACAGGTCCGTCGCCGCAGGATCGTCCTCGGCGTGCCTGGCCAGTGACCAGCGCCGCGTGCCGCGATTCTGACAGAGAAATACGTCGTAATTGTCGCGGTGCGGCCCAACGCTACCACCCGCCGCGGCGACGCTGACCATCAAATCGTCGATGCGCCAGTCCGGGATGAAAGGGATCTCGTCAAACCAGCGGCGCATGTCGGGCAGGTGCTTGTCGACGTCATTAACCAGCAACGTCCAGTCGTGCTGCGGCAGGGATTCGAGCGTGGCATCGTCGAATGGCCCCTGTTGCAGTCGATAGCGTTCGCCCCGCGAGTCGCGTTCGGTGAACACCAGGCGTGATTCGACGTCATCGAGCGTCGCAAGCCAGGCAATTTCGTCGGCATCGAGCGATGGCAGCGTTGTCGCGATTGCACCGGGCTTTTCCAGTGGTTGTTTCTGCCAGCAACGCGCGAGAAAGTCTGCTGCGCCGATGTCACCCGGTAGACGCAGCACCGGGGCAGCCCTAAGGCAATTTCTTGGCGAGAATGGCCGCGAGTCCTGTGTAGCCGTCAGGCGTCAGTTGCAGCAGGCGGCCTTTTGCGTCTTCTGGTATTTCCAGTGAGCGGATGAAGTCCTGCATCATGGCTTTGTCGACTTGCCGGCCGCGCGTCAGCGCCTTGAGTTTCTCGTACGGCTCCGGGATTCCGTAGCGGCGCATGACAGTCTGCACGGCCTCGCCGAGCACTTCCCAGTTGTCGGCAACGTCCGCTTTTATCCGTTCCCTGTTCAACTGCAGTTTTCCAAGACCTTTTTGTACCGACTGCAAAGCAATCAACACGTGTGCCATGGCTACGCCAATGTTTCGCTGCACGGTGGAATCGGTGAGATCGCGCTGCCAGCGCGATACCGGCAGTTTAGTCGCGAAATGCTCGAGCAATGCGGTTGCAACACCGAGATTGCCCTCGGCGTTTTCGAAGTCAATCGGGTTTACCTTGTGTGGCATCGTTGACGATCCGACTTCGTTCTCGGCGACTTTCTGTTTGAAGTAGCCCAGCGAAATATACCCCCACACGTCCCGGCAGAAATCGAGGAGCACCGTGTTGTATCGCACCAGCGCGTGGGCGTATTCCGCGGTCCAGTCGTGCGGTTCGATCTGCGTCGTGAACATGTTGGGGTCCAGCCCGAGTGACGCGACAAAACGACTGCTTATATCGAGCCAGTCGAGATCGGGGTAGGCTGCAACGTGCGCGTTGAAGTTGCCGACGGCGCCGTTCCATTTGCCGCGGATTTGCACGTCGGCCAACTGGCGATGGGCGCGCGACAGGCGTGCCACGACGTTGGCGAATTCCTTGCCGACGGTTGTCGGACTGGCAGTTTGCCCGTGCGTGCGTGACTGCATGGGCACGTCTGCATAGTCGTGCACCATGGACCTTAGCCGTGCGTGCAGTTCGCGAATGGCCGGCACCATGACGTCATCCCGACCGCTGCGAAGCATCAGCGCATAAGACAGGTTATTGATGTCCTCGGATGTGCAGCCGAAGTGCAGGAAATCGCCCAACTGACCTTCGCCGCTATTTTCGGTGATCTTCTCGCGTATGAAATATTCGACGGCTTTGACGTCATGGTTGGTTCGGGCTTCGATCTTCTTGATACGTTCGGCGTCGTCGTAGGAAAATTCGTCGGCAAGGGCATTGAGCACCTCTTTCATGACGCTCGAAAGTGGCTCGATCTCCACGACGCCCGGCTCATCGGCAAGGAACTGCAGCCAGCGTACCTCCACGAGTACGCGGAAGCGGGTCAGACCGAATTCGCTGAAGATGTCACGCAGGTTATTGACCTTGCCGGCGTAGCGGCCATCGACCGGGGAAATCGCTCTGAGGGTGGTGAGTTCCATTACAGGCTCGGGGCTTGAAATCGGGCAGACCGCCCGGAGAACATGGGTTGCTGGACTACTGGACTTGCGCCCACAAAGCGCGAATCATACAC
>JAHHOT010000018.1 GCA_018677555.1 Gammaproteobacteria bacterium
ACGCGACCCCGATCAGGTCGATGTCGCCGGTCCCGTGCCGCGTAACGACCTGCTCCGCATCCACCTTCTTGATCCTTGCGATCTGGTCGCGAAAACGGGCCGCCCGCTCGTAGTCCTGCGCCCCAGACGCTTTTTCCATGCGTTCGACGAAGGTATCGATAACTTCGCTGTTTCTGCCTTCGAGAAACTCGATCGCGGCCTGTACGTCGTCCCGGTAAGTCCGTTCGTCGATCAAGCCGACACAGGGCGCGGTGCAGCGCTTGATCTGGTACTGCAGGCATGGCCGGCTGCGATTACTGAAGAAGCTGTCCTGGCACTGGCGCACGAGAAAAAGCTTGTGCAGATCATTAAGCGTCTTGCGAACCGCGCCGGCGCTCGGGTACGGCCCGAAATAGCGGCCCTTGCCCTTGCGCGCGCCGCGATGGAACTGCAGCCGGGGAAACGGGTGCTCGGTAGAGACGTAGATGTACGGGTAGCTCTTGTCGTCGCGCAGCGTGACGTTGAAGCGCGGTTTGTGCTGCTTTATCAGGTTGTATTCGAGAATAAGGGCTTCGACATCGGTGTTGGTGACGGTTACCTCGACGTTCGCGACCAGCTCCATCATCGACGCGGTCTTGGCATCGCTGTGACGGCGAGTGAAGTAACTCGACACGCGCTTTTTCAGGTCGCGTGCCTTTCCGACATAGATGATCTTGTGTTTCGCATTGAGCATGCGATACACGCCCGGGCGGTGTGTCAGACTGCCCAGGAACGCCTTGCTGTCGAAGTCCGGTTTTCCCTTGTCGGTCACGTCACTCGCTGATCAAGCAGGCTCCGGGCCCGTGCAAACACGGCACGGAACATGTCCGGCGTCAGTCGCCCCGTGTTCGTGTTGTAACGGCTGCAGTGGTAGGAGTCCAGCATCGTGAACCGCTCCGGCAGCGCGTGTTCCGCCCCATGCCCGAACTTGAAGTCAGCCTGGCGCAGACCGCAGGCGCGCACAATGGCCCGATGCGCGATACCGCCCAGCGCGATCACCAGGCTGTCGGCGCTCAGCGTGGCCAGTTCGTTGGCAAGAAACGTATTGCAGGTGTTGATCTCCGCACCCACCGGCTTGTTCTCCGGCGGCAGGCACTTGACGGCATTGGTAATGCGGCAGTCGAGCAGGCGCAGGCGGTCGTCGGCCGCGATCGACTCGTTGGCGGAGCTGAAACCGAAGTCGAAAAGAGTCTGGTAAAGCAGGATGCCGGCGTGGTCACCCGTGAACGGCCGGCCGGTGCGATTGGCGCCGTGCATGCCGGGCGCGAGCCCGACGATCAGCAACCGCGCATTCGCGTCACCGAAAGGCGCCACCGGTGCGCAGTGATAGCCTTCGTTTTTTTCGGCCACCGCGTCGAGAAAAGTCGCCAGGCGCGGGCACTGCCGGCAATCGGGGTCATAAATCGACTTGTCCGGGCCGGTCTTCCTAGTCACTCATGTGCCTGATGACGGCCTCGCCAAATCCCTTCGTTCCGACCAGCGTAGCACCGGGAATCAGTTGCTCGAGTTCTTCTTCCACTTCCTTCTTGGCCTGCGGTCGCGTCTTGCGAATCGGACGGTGAATCGCTTCGCGCAGACGTGCCAGGTCGAAGGTCAGTTCCTTGTTGGCAATGGTGTTTGCCACACCCTTGATGATGTAGTCAGCAGCCTCGCTCCAGCCGAGGTACCTCAGCATCATTTCTGCCGAAAGGATCAGCGAGCCGGGATTGACCCGATCCTTGCCCGCGAAGCCCGGCGCGGTGCCATGAGTCGCCTCGAAGACGGCGACACCCTCGCCGATGTTGCCGCCAGGCGCTATGCCGATGCCGCCAACCTGCGCGGCCAGCGCATCCGAAATGTAGTCGCCATTCAGGTTCAGCGTGGCGATGACATCGTACTCTTCCGGGCGCATCAGGATCTGCTGCAGAAAATTGTCGGCAATGACGTCCTTGACCGTGATGTCGTTGCCGGTCACCGGGTTCCTGAAGGTCAGCCAGGGACCGTTGCCGATCGGTTTGGCGCCGAACTCCTCGGCCGCCAGCTTGTAACCCCATTCGCAGAAGGCGCCCTCGGTGAACTTCATGATGTTGCCTTTGTGCACCAGCGAGACCGAGCTGTAGTCGCGCTCGATGCAATACTGGATCGCCTTGCGCACAAGCCGCTGCGAGCCCTCGCGCGACACCGGCTTGATGCCGATTCCGGAACTCGCCGGGAAACGGATTTTTTTTACGTCCAGTTCGTTCTGCAGGAAGTTGATGAGCTTTTGTACCTCCTGCGATCCCGCTGGGTATTCAATGCCCGCGTAAATGTCCTCGGTGTTCTCGCGAAACACCGTCATGTCGACCAGGTCCGACTCCTTCATCGGCGTCACGACTCCCGGGAAGTAACGAATCGGCCGGACGCAGGCAAACAGGTCGAGCGTTTGACGAATCGATACGTTGAGTGAGCGAATGCCGCCCCCGATGGGTGTAGTGAGCGGACCTTTTATGGATACCACGTAATGCTGCAGGGCATGCAGCGTTTCTTCGGGGAGGAAATTGCTGTCACCGTACAGGTTGGTCGCCTTCTGGCCCGCAAATATTTCCATCCAGCGTAGCGCGCGCTTGTCGCCATAGGCGTGTTTTACCGCGGCCTCGACGACGTCTTTCATTACGGGCGTAACATCGATACCGATTCCGTCACCCTCGATAAACGGGATGATCGGAAAGTCAGAAACATTGATGGAATGGTCAGGATTGACGGTGATCACGTCACCGTCTTCGGGTGTCCGAATCTTGTCGTACTGCATTGAGCGTTTTCGCCTTTTCTTATGTGATGTCCGGGTATGCCGCGGACGTCAGGAATTGTGAGAATTCGTCCTGTTGCGTGATGTTGTCGAGCAAGCGTGCGGCCCGACGGAAATTACCTGAATCAAAGGCCATGCGGCCGACGTCGTTGCGAATGCGGTCGACTTCCTCGCGCAGAAATGTCTTGAACAAGCCGTAGGTAATATTGCGGCCGGTGTCGAGGACGCCCGTTTCATGATGCACCCACTGCCAGATCTGTGCGCGCGAAATCTCTGCGGTTGCAGCGTCCTCCATCAGGTTATTGATGGGTACGCAACCATTGCCGCTGAGCCAGGCCGCCATGTAGCGCACGGCGACGTTGATGTTTTCGCGAAAGCCTTGCTCGGTGATTTTCCCCTTGACGACCTGCAGCAGATCGGCAGCCGTTACGTGCACATCCTCGCGCAGGCGATCGAGCTGATTCGGGCCGGGCATGTGTTCGTCGAATATTTCCATCGCCAGCGGCACGAGCGCCGGATGGGCTACCCAGGTGCCGTCGTGCCCGTCTTTTACTTCGCGCTCTTTATCGGCGCGAACCTTTTCCATCGCCACGTCGTTCGCGGCAGGGTCGTTCTTGATCGGGATTTGCGCCGCCATGCCGCCGATCGCGTAGGCCCGGCGCTTGTGGCAGGTCTGGATCACCAGCTGCGAGTACGAACGCAGGAAATGCGTTGTCATCGATACTTCGCTGCGGTCCGGCAGCACGAAGTCCGGGTAGCGGTTGAATTTCTTGATGAAGCTGAAGATGTAATCCCAGCGACCGCAGTTCTGTCCGACGATATGGTCGCGCAGCTCATAAAGTATCTCGTCGATCTCGAAAGCGGCAAGTATGGTTTCGATGAGCACCGTCACCTTGATTTCGCCGGGATCGACGATTCCCTTCGACTCCGAGAACTTGAATACGTCACTCCACAAGCGTGCTTCGCGATGCGACTCCAGTTTCGGCAGGTAGAAATAGGGTCCCGTGCCACGCTTTTTCAGTTGCTTCGCGTTATGGAACAGGTACAGGCCGAAGTCAACAAATGCACCCGGCGCGGGCTCGCCGTCGATCAGAATCTGTTTCTCGGGCAGGTGCCAGCCGCGCGGACGGACGATCAGCGTTGCCGTTTTGCTTTTCAGGCGGTATTTCTTGCCGTTGGCGTCGAGCGCGATGGTCCGTGCCGCGGCGTCCCGCAGGTTGATCTGCCCCTGCACCACGTTGCGCCAGTTTGGCGTCATCGAATCTTCGCAGTCGGCCATGAAGACTTTTGCGCCGGAATTGAGCGCATTGATGATCATCTTCCGATCGGTTGGCCCGGTAATCTCGACCCGCCGGTCGGCGAGATCCTCCGGTACATCCGTTACCGTCCAGTCCGCTTCGCGAATGTCCCGCGTTTCCTCCAGGAAGTCCGGCATCTCACCCGCGTCGATGGCCGCCTGTCGGGCTGTCCGGGCATCCAGCAGCTCGTCGATTGTCGGCCGGAACTGGCGCGTCAGTGCCGCAATGAACGCCAGCGCGTCGCTGCTGAGGATCTCCTCGAAGCCCTCATCCATCTCACCAAGAATCTCAATCGCTTTGTCTGCCATGGGTCTGCCAACGGATCTGAAACGCGCGGCATGATACCACCGCTACCCCTTCCGATTCCGTGATTTTGCACCCTCTATAATGCATTTGTGCCCCTGATTCTTCTCAACAAGCCGTATCGGGTTCTGAGCCAGTTCACGACGGATTCCGGCAAGGAGACGCTGGCCGCGTATGTCCGGGACCGTCATGCGTACCCGGCCGGCCGGCTGGACTACGACAGCGAGGGCCTGCTTGCCCTGACGGATCACGGCCCCCTGCAGGCGAGACTCAGCGAGCCTGCCGGCAAGCTCGCCAAGGTTTACCGGGTACAGGTCGAGGGCGAGGCCGGCGACAATGCTCTGCAATCGCTGCAACAGGGCGTCGCCCTGAAAGACGGCCCCGCGCAGGCGATCTACGCGCGCCGCATCGCGACGCCCGGGACTTTGTGGCCGCGCGACCCGCCAATTCGCGTTCGCAAGGCCGTGCCCGATTGCTGGATCGAGCTGGCGCTCGACGAAGGACGCAACCGCCAGGTCAGGCGCATGACGGCGGCAGTCGGCCTGCCAACGCTGCGATTGATACGCTGGCGCATCGGGCCCTGGTCGCTGGACAATCTCGTGCCCGGCGACAGCCGCGAGCTGACGCTCGACGAGGCGTGGCGTGACCTGGATCGTTACCGGCCGTTGGACTGACGCAAACCGGCGATCGTCATCGCCACTTCCATGGCCTGTTCATAGTTGAGGCGGGGATCCACCGTGGATTTGTAGGCCCGCACCAGGTCGCCGTCCGTGAGCCCGCGAGCTCCGCCGGTGCATTCAGTCACGTTTTCGCCCGTCAGCTCGAGGTGCACGCCGCCGAGATGGCTGCCCATCGAATCGTGAACCCGAAACGCCGACTCCAGCTCCGCCACGATATTGTCGAAGCGCCGCGTCTTGGTGCCGTCCGCCGTACTCTCCGTATTGCCGTGCATCGGATCGCAAACCCAGAGCACCGGCGAACCGGTTTCGCGTACTGCGCGAATCAGGTCCGGCAGCCCTTTTTCGATCGATTTGGCACCGAAGCGATGAATCAAGGTGATTCGTCCCGGTTCGTTGTTCGGATTGAGAATGCGCAACAGGTCCTGCAACCAGTCAGCCGTCATGCCCGGCCCGACCTTGATGCCGATCGGGTTGGCAATGCCGCGGAAATACTCGACGTGGGCGCCATCCGTGTTGGCCGTGCGCATGCCGATCCAGGGGAAATGCGTGGTCAGGTCGTACCAGTGCTTGCGATGCGCGAGGTAGCGTGTCTGCGATTGCTCGTACAGCAAATGCAGCCCCTCGTGTGCCGCAAAAAATTCGGCGCGCTGCGTCTGATACACCGGGCGGCCGGATATCGACTCCAGGAAATCGAGCGAGTCCGAGATCGATCGCACGATGTCGTGGTACTTGTTTGCCGTTTTCGAATGGCCCACCCAGTCGAGGTCCCAGTATTCGGGATGGTGCAAATCGGCAAATCCACCGTCTACCAGGGAACGCACGAAATTCAGCGTAAGCGCCGCGCGCTCATAACCCCGCAGTATCAGCTTTGGATCCGGCACGCGGTCGTCGACCGTGAACGGGCTGCGATTCACCAGGTCACCGCGGAAACTCGGCAATGAATGCCCTTCCCGGGTTTCGATGTCGGCCGAGCGCGGTTTGGCGTACTGGCCTGCCATGCGGCCGATCCGCACGACCGATTTCTTGAGCCCGTACATGAGCACCAGGTTCATTTGCAGCAGGATCTTGAGCTTCGATACGACACTGTCCGACGTGCAATCGTCGAAGCTCTCGGCGCAATCCCCGCCCTGCAGGACGAATGCGTCGCCCTGCTGCGCCTTGGCGATTTTCTCCTTGAGGCCGTCGACCTCCCAGGAGGTGACGATCGGCGGCAATCGGCTGAGCTCGCCGACCACCCGTTCGAGCTCCGCCTTGTCCGGGTACGTGGGCTGCTGGGCCGCTTCGTAGCTCTGCCAGCTGGCGGGATGCCAGTCGGCGCGGTTAGGTGTTCGGGTCACGGTAAATTAGCCCCCTGGCTGCGGATTTCCTGCATTTTCGCGGACTATGCCACGCGGCTTTGCTGCAACGCAAAAGTTTCGTATGCAAACAAAACCTTACGCGGGCTAATTCGAGCGTTTGGCAGCTCCCGGTGTGAAAACGCCGCCTGACCGTAAAAATCGTCTGGCGTGCGGCCAGCGACATTGGCAAAATGCGCGCCTCGCACGCGGCGATTCCGGCCAGCAGCGTCACACCGACGGAGTAATCATCATGAAAGACATTCTCGACCGGCTCGGCCTGGACACGGTCAATGCAGGCACCTGGTCCGGCAGCGAATCCTGGCAGTCCGATGACGCCGCGTTGATCGAGTCCGTGAATCCGGCCAACGGAGAACTGATCGCCAGCGTGCGCCAGACCACGGCAGCGGAATACGAAAAAGTCATCGCCAGCGCCCGCGACGGGTTTCGCGAATGGCGCACGGTACCCGCGCCCGCCCGTGGCGAAGCGGTGCGCCTGGTCGGTCAGGCGTTGCGCGACCACAAGGATGCGCTGGGCAGCCTGGTTACGCTCGAAATGGGCAAGATCAAGGTCGAGGGCGACGGCGAAGTGCAGGAGATGATCGATATCGCCGACTTCGCGGTCGGCCAGTCGCGCATGTTGTACGGCAGGACGATGCACTCCGAGCGGCCCAGTCACCGCATGTACGAGCAATGGCACCCGCTGGGCGTCGTCGGCATCATTTCCGCGTTCAATTTCCCGGTCGCGGTCTGGTCATGGAACGCGTGCATAGCAGCAATCTGCGGCAACGTGAACGTCTGGAAGCCGTCGCCGAAAACACCGTTATGCGGCGTAGCGGTGCAAAAGATTTGCAACGCGGCGCTCGCCGATGCGGGCATGCCGCCTGTCTTTCACCTGATCAACGACGGCGAAAACCGGCTGGCGCAAAGTTTCGTGGACGATCCTCGCGTCGACTTGCTGTCCTTCACCGGTTCCAGTGCGGTCGGACGCCAGGTCGGGCAACGCGTGGCAGCGCGCATGGGAAAATTCCTGCTCGAACTCGGCGGGAACAACGCGATCATCGTCGACGAACACGCCAACCTCGACCTCGCGGTGCCGGGCATCGTATTCGGTTCGGTCGGCACCGCAGGGCAGCGCTGCACCACCACCCGCCGCATCATCGTGCACGAATCACGCATTGAGGAACTCAAGAAACGCCTGGTGAAGGCCTACGGCCAGGTCCGCATCGGTGACCCGCTCGAGCCCGATACGCTGATGGGGCCGCTGATCGACGACGCATCGATGGCACGGGTTGAAGCGGCCATGCAAGCCGTCGGGGATGCCGGCGGCGAAGTCCTGTGCGGTGGCAAGCGGCTGGATCGCCCGGGAAACTTCATGGAACCGGTCATTGCCGTAGCGAGAAACGACTGGGACATCGTGCAGACCGAAACATTCGGTCCGATTCTGTACCTGCTGCCTTACCAGACACTGGATGAAGCGATCGCCATGCAGAATGGCGTCGCACAGGGGCTGTCATCCGCGATCTTTACCGACAGTCTGCAAAACGCCGAATATTTTCTTTCGAACCTCGGCTCGGATTGCGGCATCGCGAACGTCAACATCGGTACCTCCGGCGCGGAAATCGGCGGTGCCTTCGGCGGCGAAAAAGAGACAGGCGGTGGCCGCGAAGCCGGTTCGGATGCCTGGAAGGCGTACATGCGACGCCAGACGAACACGATAAACTGGGGCAAGGACCTGCCACTGGCGCAGGGAATCAACTTCGACCTGTAGGCGCGGCGCCTTTCTCTTTTTAGGAGCGGCGCCCTCGCCGCGACAATGAGGATGTATCGCGGTCGCGGCGACGGCGCCGCTCCTGCAGGAAAACAAACGCTTGCCGCAGATGCAGCCGTTCAGGTTGCTTCGAAACGGTTTGCGTCGCGGTTCTTGCGGACCGCACCCGCAGCAAAGATTTGCCCGCTCATCGCGATGTAGACACCGGGTTCGACGACCTGAACCGCCGCAACGGCCATGCCGACGTTGAACACAGCATCCGTGGTTCGGAAGCGTGCCGGGCTCAAGGCGCCGGTCAGCACGATGCGTTTGCCGGGCAAACCGGCAAGCGCGTTTGCCGTTTCCGGCATCGTGTCAGTCCCGTGCGTAATGACGTAGTACCCGGCGTCGTCCTGTTCGATGAACTGGCGTATCGATGCCCGATCGTCGTCAGTCAGGTCGAGACTGTCCTTCTGGAACAAAGACACCACGTCGTAGTCGAATCCGACGAGACCTTCACTGAGAATGTGTCGCAACTGCGATTCGCCCACTTCGAACTGGCTCATCGCATCGAAATAGATTTTGTCGATCGTGCCGCCGGTTGTAACGAATCGGATGAACATCGGTCCCTGCCTGTATGAGTGCTCAAGACTAAATTGAACAGCCTGCAATGACAAAATATCCTGTCAGCCCTGCTATCATCGGGCAATGAGTTACCTGCGTCGCATGCTATTGCAACTGCCGGCGGTCTTTTTGCTGACCGTCTGCAGCGCGCACGCGCAGGACACTGTTTTGCGTATGGATCTCGAAGGCGCACTGGGCGTCGCTACCGCCGAGTTTCTCATCAATGGTATCGAGGAAGCGAACGATCGCGGCGCAAACCTGGTCATCATCCGAATGGACACGCCCGGCGGCCTGGTGGAACCAATGCGTGACATCGTGCAGGCGATCCTGGCGTCGGACGTGCCCGTTGCAACATATGTATCTCCCGGCGGTGCGAGAGCAGACAGCGCGGGGACCTACATCCTCCTCGCGAGCCACATCGCCGCGATGGCGCCGACGACCCACCTGGGCGCCGCAACGCCCGTGTCGCTCGGCGGCGAAGATACACCGTCCGGTCCGGCGCCGCGCGATCCCGACCCGCTGAACAACGACGACCAGGCGACCGAAGACGAAGCAACTTCCGATGACGCACCGGCCCCGGACACGGCGATGGAGCGCAAGGTACTGAACGATGCCATCGCCTACATTCGCGGGCTCGCCGAAGCACACGGGCGTAACGCCGACTGGGCGGAAGACGCCGTGCGCGACGCGGCCACGCTGACCGCGGCGGAAGCTCTCGAAATGAACGTCATCGACATCATTGCGAAAAACCAGGCGGAACTCCTCAGGGAAATCAACGGCAGGGAAGTAAAAATCAACAATGAGCTCGTGGCCATCGATACGGAATCGGTTACGGTCGAAAAGCTCGAGCCAAACTGGCGCATTCAGTTCCTGCAGGCTATAGCCAGCCCCGAGATTGCGATGCTGTTGTTGCTGGTCGGCATCTACGGGCTTATGTTCGAAGGCTGGAATCCCGGGGCCATCGTGCCCGGCGTCGTCGGCGTCATCTGCCTGTTGCTCGCCGCCTACGCCTTGCAGGTTCTGCCGGTCAACTACGCTGGCCTGGCATTGATTCTCGTGGGCATCGCATTGATCGTCGCCGAGTCCTTCGTGCCGAGCTTCGGCGTGCTCGGTCTCGGCGGCATCGCGGCGTTTATTTTCGGCTCGATCATGATGTTTGACAGTGGCATTCCCGGTTTTGGTATCTCGATAACGTTTGTCGTGTCGTTTGGCGTTATTGCCGGTGCCCTGTTGCTGGTGCTCGTGCGTTATATCCTGAAACTGCGCAATCGTGGCGCTGTCAGCGGGCAGGAGTCAATCGTGGGCGGCGTTGGCACGGCAATGGAAGCGTTTGTCGGCGAAGGAAAGATCTGGCTCGAGGGCGAGTCCTGGTCAGCGCGTAGCGGCCTTGCTGTCGAGAAAGGGCAAGAGGTCCGTGTCAAGGAGATGGATGGGCTAACGCTTGTTGTCGAGCCACTGCGGCAGGCCGCCGATTCAGCCGAACCACAAACTTAGTAAAGAGAGGAACAGTCATGCCATCAGTTACGGTCATCGGCGTTATCGCGGTACTGGTCGTTGTGCTCCTGTACAACACCATCAAGATACTGAAGGAGTATGAGCGCGGCGTCGTATTCTTCCTGGGCCGCTTCCAGACGGTCAAAGGTCCGGGCCTGATCCTGCTGTTCCCGATGATTCAGGTAATGACCAAAGTGGACCTGCGCGTGATCGTCATGGACGTGCCGACCCAGGATGTCATTTCGCGCGACAACGTCTCGGTCAAGGTCAACGCCGTGATTTACTTCCGCATCGTCGATCCGGAAAAAGCGGTCATTCGTGTCGCGAACGTGTTCGAGGCGACAAGCCAGCTTTCGCAGACGACGCTGCGCTCGGTACTCGGCCAACATGAACTCGACGACATGCTGTCGGAAAGGGAAAAACTGAATGCCGATATACAGGGCATCCTCGACCAGCGCACGGACAACTGGGGCATCAAGGTCGCCAACGTCGAAATCAAGCCTGTCGATCTCGACGAGAGCATGATT
>JAHHOT010000051.1 GCA_018677555.1 Gammaproteobacteria bacterium
CGGGCCTCCACGTCGATTGCCATGCCCATAACGGTGTTTATGACGGCAAAGCCGTCGGCACCCGCCTCGATACAAAGCCGGGCGTTCTCCTGGATGTCGGTCTGGTTAGGCGATAGTTTTGCGATGATCGGCTTGCTGGTCGCGCTGCGGCAGGCTGCCACGACTTTGGCCGACATCTCCGGGTAATTGCCGAAAGACACGCCGCCTTCCTTGATGTTAGGACAGGAGATGTTGATTTCGATCGCATCTATCGGTGAATCGTCGAAGCGCCGGGTGACCGCGGCGTAATCCTCGATGGTCGAGCCGCAGACATTCGCAATGAAGCGGGTCTCCTCGAAATCGAGGCCCGGGAGTATTTCGTCAACGACCTTGTCCACGCCAGGATTCTGCAGGCCGATGGCATTGAGCATTCCCATCGGTGTCTCCCATACGCGGTGCGGTGGATTGCCGAGGCGGGGTTCGAGAGTGGTGCCCTTCAGAACAACCGCACCAACGTCCCGATTGGAAAACCCCTTGATGCGCGTGTATTCCTCGCCAAATCCGACGCAGCCCGAGAGCAGCACAATCGGCGAGTCCAGCGCCAGGCCACACAGATCCACGCTGAGCGGGTTTTGCTCGGTTTTGAAGGCGACGGCCATTGGAATGAATCGTGAGAAGCGAGTGAAGGATGTGCGGCGATGGGGCATTCTACCGTTTTGCCGCTAACGGCGTAATAGCATGCTGTCGCTCATTCTTTTTCAGCCGGAGATTCCGCCGAACACCGGCAACATTATTCGCCTTTGTGCGAACACGGGAACGTCTCTGCACCTGGTCGAACCGCTGGGTTTCGAGCTCGATGAGCCACGGCTCAGGCGCGCCGGGCTCGACTACCGTGAGTTCGCGAACGTCGCCACATATGCAACGCTCGAAAGCTGCCTGGCGAGCCTCGGGCGGCCGCGTCTGTTTGCGCTCAGCACCCGCGGCAAGCTCTGCTATGCGGAGGCGCGGTTCGAGCCGGGCGATGCAATCATGTTCGGTCCCGAGACCCGTGGCCTGCCGCAGCAAATCCTCGACAGCCTGCCGGCAAAACAGACATTACGCATCCCGATGCAAGCCGGCAGCCGCAGCCTGAACCTGTCGAACGCCGCGGCAGTGCTGGTCTACGAAGCGTGGCGCCAGTTGGGGTTTGCCGGTGAGGCAGGCTAAATGGGGACATTCCTGATTTTTTGCGGCGAACTGTACAGCGAACAACCACTTGTCAGAAAAAATCAGGAATGTCCCCTTACTCAGCAGTAAGCGCCCGACCCATCAACGCGGCGACCGCGTCCCGCGGTGACGCATCTTCGTAGAGCGTCTTGTAGACCTGCTCGCAGATAGGCATGTCGACGCCGAGTTTCTGCGCGACCTCGTGCACTGCCTCAGCTGCAAGCACGCCCTCGACGACTTGCTGAATCTCTTCCTGCGCTTCCTCCACGGTCTTGCCGCTTGCCAGCGCAAGACCCATGCGGCGGTTGCGTGAAAGATCGTCGGTGCAGGTAAGTACCAGGTCGCCCATTCCGGCGAGGCCCATGAAGGTGTCCTGTTTGGCGCCCAGCGCGACGCCCAGGCGTGTCATTTCGGCGAGACCGCGATTGATCAGCGCTATGCGTGTGTTGGCGCCGAATCCCAGTCCATCGGATATCCCGGCACCGATAGCGAGCACGTTCTTGATGGCCCCGCCGACTTCAACGCCAATAATATCTGTTGACGTATAAGCTCGAAAATTCGAACCGGACAATTCTTCTGCGAGGTCCGCGGCAAACGTTTCGTCGTTGGCCGCAATCGTCATCGCGGTTGGCAGGCCGTCCCCGACCTCTTTGGCGAACGTCGGTCCGGACAGGACCGCCATCGGCCGGTTTTCACCGATGCATTCCGCGACGACCTGGTGCGGTAATTGTCCAGTATGCAGCTCGAACCCCTTGGTCGCCCAGCTAACGCGCGCATCGTCGGACAAATGCGGCTTGATGAGTTCCAGCGTTTCGCGAAGCGCATGGCTCGGCACCGCGACCAGCACGTCGCGGACGCTGTCCAGGCACTGTTCAAGACCTGCAACGGCAAGGAGGTTATGCGGGAACGGCGCGCCGGGCAGATATCGTTCGTTGCTTCCAGCTGCGGCTATGGCGTCTACCTGTCGCCTGTCGCGCCCCCAGAGGCGCACCTCCCGGCCGCCGCGCGCAAACTGAATTGCAAGCGCAGTGCCCCAGGAGCCGGCTCCAATGACAGCGATCGGCCGTGCGCTGCCGGCGTCGTCGGCCTTGTCTGTGAGAGCGACGTCCTCGCCTCTACCGGGTTTGCCAGTGCCGGCGATCAGCCTTCGCTCCCGCTGCCGTTGCCGGTGGAAGGTTTCGCCTGCGCTGCTGCCGCCGCTTGCTGCATCGCCTGTTCACGGCTCTGTGCGTAAAGCGCATCGAAGTTGATCGGCTGCAGAATGAACTCCGGAAAACCGCCTTTCGCTACAATACTCGCGATAGTTTCGCGCGCATACGGGTACAGGATACTCGGGCAGAAGCTGCCGATTATCGGTTCGAGTTCTTCTTTACCGTAGCCGGCTAT
>JAHHOT010000092.1 GCA_018677555.1 Gammaproteobacteria bacterium
CCCGCGACCTATGCCCTGATCGGACGCTGGTCCGTCGCGAGTGATCGTGCACGATTGCTGGCGATAGTGGTTAGCGGCGCCACGCTCGGCGCACCGGGTGGTTTGATGATCAGTGGCTGGCTCGTCGAACATGCCGGTTGGCAAACGGCATTTTACAGCTTTGGTGCAGTCGGCCTTGCCTGGGCGTCATTCTGGCTACTGAGGACGCACGGCAACCCGGACGAAGATCCCCGGATCGGCGAGGCAGAGAAAGACTTGCTCGCCGAGTCGCGGGTCTCACGCGAAGCCAAAGTGGCTGTGCCGTGGAAAAAGATCATTTCGCACCCGGCTATCTGGGCGATCATCATTGCCAAATTCTGCGCGCTTTGGACCGTATACGTTTTCCTCGCATGGTTACCGAGTTATTTCAGCGCCATCCAGGGGATTTCCGTTGCCGGATCTGGGTTATTTGCCGCGCTTCCATGGATAGCCATGTCGGCCATGCTCTACGTCGCGAGTTGGCGGGCCGACGGTATGATCCGCCTGGGCCGCGACGTCACCTACGTCCGCAAGCTGATGCAGTCGATAGGGCTGTTAGGGTCGACCGTTTTCCTCCTGCTCGTGCCGTTTGCAGGCTCTGCACTAACGGCCGTAACCCTGACCTGCCTGGCCATGGGCATGCTGGCGTTTTGCTATTCCGGTGCTGATCCGACGGTCATGGAGGTTGCGCCCAGATACTCCGGGTCGATAACCGGGCTCGTCGGCACAATCGGCAATTTGCCGGGGATCATTGCCATTCCATTGATCGGCTTGATCGTTGACTCGACAGGGAGCTACTCGTCCGGGTTCGTGCTTGCGGCAGCCATAAATGTTGTTGGCATCGTCGTTTGGCTGAAGTTCGGTACTGCCAGGAAGATTATCGATTAGATTATTGCATGGATTTGCGACCGGCGATGTGCAGGATATGAATGGCACCGACGGGCGCGGCTCGGCAAGAATAACCGCTATATAGGCGCAGAGTCTGAGGGGGCGGCCGTGCGGCGATGCCTGTTCCAAAGACCGTGTATGTGCCGGAAATTAGCCAGGAGGAACGCCCGATGAAAGCCCTTGCCGGAAAACGCCACCGAACGAGCCTTGCGCTGATCACGATCTCGCTTGTAATGTCGTCCGCACCGACGACCGTCAGTGCCCAGAACACCAAAACGGCAGATGTCCTGCTGGATGAAATCGTTACGACGGCGCGTCGAAAGGACCAGGCGGAAAAGCTGCAAACGGTTCCAGTCGCGGTTTCCGCATTCAATCAGGACCAGCTCGATGCGATGCAATTTTTGAATCTGGCAGATGTTTCCGCGGTTGTCCCCAACGCTGACGCGCAAGAGAATCTTACCTATCCCGGATTCATCAATTTCAGTATGCGAGGTACCGGAGTACGCGGCTCGGCATTGTCCGATGAACCGACCGTCGGCATTTTTATTGACGGCGTTTATCAGGGCATTGGCGCAGGCATGTATCTCGATACGTTCGATATGGAGTCGGTGGAGATGCTCAGAGGCCCGCAGGGCACTTTGTTCGGCCGTAACGTGACGGGCGGGGCCGTCCTGATGCGCACGACAGCGCCGTCAGAAGAATTCAGTGCCAGGGTCAAGGCCGCGGCAGGAAACTTCGGCGCCTTGAGTATCGGTGGCGTCGTGAGTGGCCCAATCTCGGAGGGCAAGGTGTTGGGCAAACTCGCCGTGTTCCACAATCAGCGGGATGACTACGTGGACAACATTTCCGTCGGCAATGCGCTCGCTCCGAATGCAGCAGACCTCGGCGAGCTGGACCAACAGATTTTTCGCGGCGCGCTGACGTGGCTGGTCAGCGATAAAACGGAAGTGACGATCCGCGCGGAGCACATGGTGAGCGACCAGGACGCCGGCATCCTGGACAATTTGGACGAGCGAGCACTCGGGGCCGATGGCCTTAATGCCGGATTTGGTGCCCTAAATCCTCCTTCGAATATCGTTGCGCCAGCATTCGGCGACGCCGATAAGACCGGCGGGGACGTTGGCGCTGAAGTTCCGCGAACGGAACTCGATTCATTCAGTGTCGACATCGTCTGGGAAATCGGCAGTGGCACGCTGCAGTCGATCACCGCATGGCGTGACTTGTCGCAGGAAGACATGCAGCAGGATTTTGACAACAGCTTGCTTCCGCTGTTCGAAATCTGGGAACACGAAATCACGCAGGAGCAGATTAGCCAGGAGTTCATTTACAACAATGCCATAAACGACAAAATCTCTGTAACGGCCGGGCTTTACTATTTTGACCAGGAGGTCACGAATAACGATTTCCGAGTCTCGCGAGGGGCCTTCGGCGGTACTGGCGCCCACATCACCTATGCCGTTGACCATACGGTGGCGGCCGGCTTTGCATCGTTCGACTTTGCTCTTAGCGAAAACTGGAACCTGACTGCTGGCGGTCGATTCTCGCGTGAAGAGAAGACTGCAGCAATATCGAATGTCGGTGCTTTTGCGGCCAGTGGAGGGACAGTCGGTTGCCCGGCTGACGGCGCACTGCCTATCCTGGTATCGGGCGTGAATCCGAAAGACTCCATTGACTTTTCGACCTGCGTGCCCAGTTTTAACGGCGACAACGACTGGTCCAACTTCTCCCCAAAGGTCAGCATTCAATACCTGATCAGCGACAATTCGCAGGTTTATGGCAGCTACAGCAGGGGCTTCCGTAGCGGCGGTTACAGTACGCGCGGTCAATTGGGCACCGACCCGCTTTATGACGAGGAGAGCATTGACGCGTTCGAGCTCGGAATCAAGCATGATTTTGCGAATGGTTCACGTCTGAATGCAGCGCTCTTTCACAACACACTTGACGACATGCAGCGCAATGTATTTCTGTCGGTTGCCACCGGGGAACAGATCACCAGAAATGCTGCCGAAGCGACAATTCGGGGTGCCGAAGTCGAGGCCTGGATACCTCTGGGAGCGCAGTTTTTCGTCCAGGGCAGCCTTGGCTACGTCGATGCCGAATACGACTCCTACACTGATGGCGTAACCGATTTTTCCGGAAATATGATTCCTGGCATCGGAGAATGGCAGCGGGATCTGAGCCTTATCTGGGACGTGCCGATAGGCGATGATTACCGCCTGGTTTTTCGCGGCGCATATCACTTCCGCGATGAGTATCACAACACGGATAATAATGAAGGATACATTTCGCCGGACAGGACCTGGTACGACGCGAGTATCACGTTTGGTGCCGGGAACTGGTCGATCAAGGCCTTTGGCAAGAACCTGAACGATGAATTCACGCAAGGCCCCGCAACCGATGTCGGCGCCTGGGTTGTGACGTCAGGCTACTTGCCGAGGACCTACGGGGTCGAGTTCATCTACGAGGTTCGGTAGACGTCTACGGCGTGACGTTATAATGCCGCAGCGAGCATTCGCTGCGGCGTCATGACCGACGAGGAAGCCGATTTGCCGCAGGCGATGACCGTTAGACGGAATACATAGCATGTCTGCAAGTTCTGAAGCGACAAGCTCGGGCGCGCTCGCTCGAGCAATCGGCGTTGATGATATCCGAAACCTCGCGCGTAGAAGGTTGCCGAAGTTTATTTTTGACTACCTCGATGGTGGCGCCGACGATGAGTACACGCGCAGGCAGAACTCACGGTCGTTCAATGCGTTATCACTCATTCAGCGGGTTCTGGTCGATGTTGATTCGGTTGATACGTCGACAACAATTCTCGGGATGCAAACTTCCGTGCCATTCGTTTTGTCGTCCACCGGCGCTAGTCGCTTCTATCACTCGGAAGGCGAAATGGCAGCGGCCAGGGCGGCGGCGAAAGCCAACGTCATCTACGGGACCACCTCGTCGGCGATGTATTCGCTCGAGGATGTCGCCTCTGTTGGGGACGCGCCAAGGTTTTTTCAGGTCTATGTCTTTAAAGACCGCGCTGTCACGAAAGACTACGTTATGCGATGTAGATCGTCGGGCTATGATGCGATGTTTCTGACTGTCGATTGCGCGACTGCCGGCAATCGGGAACGCGATATTCGCAATCAGCTCGCGATCCCGCCCAAGATTACCCTGCGGGCGATCTGGCATTTGCTCAATGCTCCGGGGTGGAGCATGGACTATCTAACAAGCCAGGCATGGAGCTTCCCGAACGTCGACGGCTATGTCGATGAATCTACCAAAGGCGATTTCAATACGGCGGCAGAATGGTTCGCCGGCCAGCTGGATCGAAGCTTTGCCTGGGACGATGCTGAAGCGCTGTGCAAGGACTGGGGAGGCCAGTTCGTTATCAAAGGCATTACCAGTGTCGAAGACGCGAAGATCGCCGTTAGCATCGGGGCAACCGGTATCGTTGTGTCTAATCACGGCGGTCGGCAACTCGACCATGCACCGACTACGCTCGAGGTCTTGCCCGAGATCATCGATGTAGTCGGAGACAAGGTCGAAGTCCTCGTCGACAGCGGTTATCGGCGTGGCACCGACGTCATAAAAGCACTGGCTCTCGGCGCCAAAGGCGTACTGCTTGGCAAAGCCTACCTGTACGGCCTCGGCGCAGGCGGTGAAGCCGGAGTGAGTCGTGTCATCGAAATCCTCAAGAGCGAACTCGAGCGCAACATGATGTTGATGGGCCTTCAATCGATCTCGCAAATTACGAGCGACTGCGTGCGATGGCGAGATCCAGGATTTTTGCGCTAGACCGACCGCTGCATTGCATCAATTGATAATCGTCGTGAACACTGGCTACTGAATAATAGAAAATCATGAAAAGAATACTGCCCGTTCTAATTCTGTTGAGTTCTCCGTTGTCATTCGCGGATTCGTTTGTCTTTCGTAACGTGACGGTCTTCGACGGCAGATCCGAAACGACTCTCACAAGTGCAACCGTGCTCGTCATGGACAACGCTATCGCTGACGTCGGCGAGGGCGTCGATGTCCCGGTCGACGCAACGGAAATCGACGGCAAAGGCGGCTTCCTCATGCCCGGCCTGATCGATGGCCACACCCATTTGTCGCTCATTGCCGGGCCCCGGGAATTGCAGGACATGCACTGGGACGAAATTGGCGCAAAGATGGCCATTCGGGCGGAAGATACCCTGATGCGGGGATTTACATCGGTACGCGATCTCGGCGGGCCGGTGATGGGACTGAAGGCGGCGGTCGACGACGGCACGGTCATGGGTCCGCGCATCTATCCGTCGGGCGCGATCATTTCGCAGACCTCCGGTCACGGCGACTTTCGCAAACCCCGCGATCCGCATCCCTTTCTCGACGGTGGTTCATCCCAGATGCAGGAGCTGGGCTATTACCGCATCGTCGACGGGCCGGATCAGGTACTCGCGGCAGTCCGGGAAAACCTGCGCAATGGCGCGACACAAGTGAAATTGATGGGCAGCGGTGGCGTCGGCTCGGATTTCGATCCGATCGATTCCGTGCAGTTTCGTCCGGAGGAAATCCGCGCTGCAACCCAGGCGCTGGCGGACTGGGACACTTACGCCGGTTCGCACTTGCACAACGCCGCGGCGATCAAGCGGGCACTAGAGAATGGTGTCATGAGCATTGACCACGCGTCTCAGATGACCGACGAGACGATGAAGCTGCTCAAAGCAAAAGGCGCTTACATGAACCCGCAGTGGGGCTGGAATGTTTTCGTCATGCAGGCCGGGTTCCTGACCGACTTTCAGCGCCAAAAAGCGGCAATTGTCCTGGAAAATATCGACGAGAATATTCGCCTGATTCGCAAGCACGACATCGAAGTGACATTCAATGTCGATGCATTCGGCCCGTATGAACTATGGTCGGGTTTGTACGCAGCCGAATTCACCGAACGCCGGAAATACTTCTCGAATTTGCAGATCCTGCGCCAGGCGACTTCGGTCACGGCCGGCCTCCTCGCGATGTCAGGCAAACGCAATCCCTATCCCGGGAAACTGGGCGTGATCGAGGAGGGGGCCCTGGCCGATATCATCATCGTCGAGGGCAATCCGCTGGACGACATCACCCTGCTGTCGAATCCCGAAGAAAACATCGCCCTGATCATGAAAGACGGCAAGATCGTCAAGAATACCTTGCAATAGCATTCGCCATGGATTTCCGACTCTCAGAGGAACAGCAGATCGCCGTAGACGCTTTCCGGCGTTTTCTCGACGAGGAGATTCGCCCGGCCGTTGCCAGGTACGACGATACGTTCATTCCGAAAGACGACATGCGGCAATTGTTGAAACAACTGCTGCAGTACGGCATGGGTAACGGCCTCGCATCCGAAGACGATGGGGGCATGGCGCTGGACCCGGTCACCTTCGGTCTGCTGTTCGAGCAGCTCGCGCGGGTTTCCCCCGATCTCGGTATCGTCGTGCTCATCCAGGAAGAGTCAGGGCTTTTGCTTCGAGCCGGCTCCGACGAGATCAAACAGCAATACCTGGCGCCGTTGCTCGAAGGCGACAAGTTCGGTTCGATCGGTATCAGCGAGCCGGGCGCAGGATCGAATATCGTCGAGATCAGCTGCAAGGCCAAGCCGGACGGCGACGACTTCCTGATCAGTGGCGAGAAGACCTGGATTTCGAGCGGGCACTATTCCGACTTCAACATCTGCGTTGCGCGGGTAAACGACGACCCCGCGGCGGGACTCGCTTTGTTCCTCGTTGACCGCGACGACGGATACGAGAGTCAGAACATCCCGAAGATGGCGCTCAACCGGCAGTCGACGGCGCAGTTGTTCTTCGACGAGGTCCGGGTACCGGCTGAACGCGTGCTGTTCCCGGCGGGCGAGGGCCTGAAGCGCTTGCTGACCCTGCTCGAAGGATCGCGACCGATGGTCGGCCTGATGTCTGTCGGCATCAGCCAGGCAGCGCTCGATTACTCCATCGAGTATGCCAAGGACCGCAAGCAGCACGGCAAGCCGATTGCGGCGCATCAACTGATCCAGGCGCGCGTCGCGGAGATGGCGGTCAAGCTCGAAGCATCGCGCCTGATGCTTTACAAGGCGCTGGACCAGGTCGGTCGCGGCCAGCGCAGCGATTTCCAAAGCGGCATGGCGAAGTATTTTGCCACCGAGGCCGCGATCGAAATTACGCGCCACGCCATGGCTATCCACGGCGGCAACGGCGTGACGCGCGAGTTCCCGATCGAGGAGCTCTATCGCATGGCGCCCATCCTCACGGTGACAGAGGGAACACCGGAAATGCAAAAACTGATTATTGGACGCACGCTGTTGGGCGTGCCGGCGTTCTGACATGAGTCTCGCGATCGTCGGAATAGCAGAGGTGCCGACGAAGCGTGACCCGGAGCGGACGCGCTGGGACATGCTGACCGAGGTCTGTATCGGCGCCATTCGCGACGCGGGTATCGGCAAGGACGACATCGAGGCGGTCATCTCGGTGAACCCGATGGCACAGCCACAAATGGCGCTCGACATGGCACTGGGACGCGTGCCTGAAGTGCTGGGCCTGAAAGGCTGCAAGGACATCTGCGTGTTGAACGCGGGCGGCACGTCGACGACCAACTGCCTGCGCCTGGCGAAGTATTTCATCGAGAACAAGCAGGCGAAGTTCGTGCTCGTGCCGCACACAACGGTGCAGTCCGACATCCCGACCGAAGACCTGATCAACTTTTTCGCCACCGCGCCGCTCGACATGCAGTGGGAGTATCCCTACGGTGTCACGTTCAACGGCGCGATGGGCCTGATCACGAACCGCTACATGCACGACACCGGCGCGACCGCCGAGCAGATGGCCTCGGTGACGGTGTCGTTACGCGCCTGGGGCGCGCTCGACCCGAACTCGATCTTCCACGGCAAACCCGTAACGCTGGAGGACGTCCTCGGATCGCGCATGATCAGCACGCCGTTGCACGCGAAGGAATGCAATTTCCTGGCCGACGGTGCAGGCGCGATGGTCGTGACCTCGCACGAGGTCGCGCAGGAACTCGGTAAACCGGCGGCCTACGAGCTGGGCCACGGCGTACGATTCACCGGTGCAACCCCGGTGCTGCGCGACGACCCGTATTTCCACCGCGCCTACCGCGAGTCGAGCCAGGACGCGCTCGCCGAGGCTGATCTCGGTATCGACGACATGGACCTGCGGCAGATTTACGGCGCGTACCCGTTCACGCAGTGCAGCGCGCTCGAGGGCTACGGTGCCTGCGCGGTCGGGGAAGCGGCCGGCATCTGGGCCGACGGCCGCTGCGGACCCGGCGGCGACTTGCCGTGCACCACGATGGGCGACGCAACGGGTCGCGGGCATACCGGCTCGGGAGTCAGCATGGCGTTCTACCTGGACACCGTACGGCAGCTGCGCGGCGAAGCCGGCGAGCGCCAGGTCAAGAACTGTCATCACGCTATCGTCACGACCTCGGGTGGGTCCGTAATGAACGCGGCGACGACCGTGTTCGGGAGCGAACCACGATGAGCGACTACAAGAAACCGCTGCCGCAGGTCGAGCCGTACACGCAGGCGTTCTGGGATGGCACGAAAAACGGCAAGCTGCTCGTGCAGACATGTAGCGACTGCAATGCGCGCATCTTTTTTCCGCGCAAACAATGCCCGGAATGCTGGTCGACAAACCTTGGATGGATGGAAGCGAGCGGCAAGGCAACCGTGTATTCGTACTCCGTCACCTACGAAGGCGTCGAAGCGGTCTTCAAGGACGACCTGCCAATCGTGCTCGCCTGGGTGGACCTGCCGGAAGGCATTCGCATGCAGACCAATATTGTCGAGTGCGATTCGGACAGTGTGCACATCGGGCAGGACGTCGAGGTCGTGTTCAAGGCGGTGACAGACGACATCACACTGCCGTACTTCAGGCCGGTCGCGTAGGGCAGCATGAGCGAGCCAGTCTGGGGCAAGTACGGCAGCTGGGAAGAGGCCGAACAATTTCTCGGCAAGGTGATCGGAGAAGACCCGGGCGTCGATGCGGTGGAACTGGGCTCGATTCGCCGCTGGCTGGAACCGAAGGAATTTGCCTGCACGCTGCACACCGATGCCGCTGCCGCCAAAGCAGCGGGCTACCGCGACGTCGTTGCACCGAGCACCATGGTCTTCAGCTACGGGCTGCCGGCGTACTGGTCGCCCGGCGATCCGCACGCGGTCATGGGCGACGAGCCACGCCAGATTCCCATCCCTGTCATCTTCGACGTGCCGGCGCCCTGCACGCTGAGCTTTGCCTCCAACATCGACATGGAGTTCTTCGAGCCGATGCATGTCGGCGACAGGATCACCCGCATCAGCCGCCTGGTCGACATCAAGCACAAGGAATTGCGGGTCGGCAAGGGCGCGTTCATGACGCAGGAAGACACCTACACCAACCAGGCCAATGCAAAAGTCGCCGTCGTTCTGTTGACCATCTTTCGCTTCGTCCCGCCTGACAAGTCCGAGGACTGACGCCAGCCATGCATGCATCGCGTACTTTCGACTCGGTAACCGTCGGCGACGAGCTGCAGCCGATCGCTATTCCGATTACCCTGCAGCGCCTCGTGATGGAAGCGGGCGCCAATCGCGATTTCTCGCTGATCCATCACGATCGCGACGTCGCGAAAGCGACGGGCGCGCCCGATGCCTATATGAATACGTTTTTCATCGCGGGCATGTTCGAGCGCCTGCTGCGGGAATGGATGGGGCAAGATGGGCGTCTGAACAAGATCACGGGTCTGCGCATGAATGTATTCAATGCCATTGGCGACACGGTGACGTTCTGCGGCAAGGTCGCTCGTGCAGAGAATGAATCGCGTCAGGTCGAGGTCGAGCTGTGGAGCGAATCGGAAAAGGGAAAAACGGTGACTGCTACGGCCACGGTAACCCTGCCGTAGGAGCGGCGCCCTCGCCGCGACCGGAGTCTGGGGGATCTGGGCGTAAAATGGGGACATTCCTGATTTAGCGTATTAATACGCTAAATCACGAATGTCCCCATTTTTCGCACTGTCACAAGCCACCAAAAATGTCAGTGATGCTGCGGTTGCCAAACGCAACAACGACTTAGTATGTCTGTTCATCAGCCTAACCTCGGCTAGATAGTGATGAGAAAGGCCGTGGTGATCAACGAATCAACCAACGATTTCCCCAATCAAACGCATGTGGTTTTTACCCATGATTTTCATGATCCTCTCGTCGCTGTAACCCATGCCGACCATGCCACGCGTCAGGTTGGGATAGCCCGAGTGGTTTTCCATGCCTTTGAATCCGTCAGACCAGGGCCAAAACTCCACATTCACACTTGCGACCGCCTCGGGCGGCCAGTCCGGCGAAGTAAGAAATTCCTTCATGGAGGGTGCCTGTACCTGGTCCAGAGCAAATCCAACGCTATCCTCGCCTAAAAGGTTCACGGCATAGTCAATGCACGTCAGAAACGCCGGTACGTCGCTGTACTGGGGCAGATCGGGGCCGAAAGTACTCGGTGAGCCCACCAGGCCGAATACGCCGCCATTTTCAACCAGTTTCCTCAAGCCTTCGTCCGTATGCGTCCGTGGGTTTTTCGGCGAGATCGTCCGCAGCCCCGCATGAGAGCAGTAGATTGGTTTTTCGGAAACGTCGATCGCGTCCGACATCGTGAGCGGGCTCGAATGCCCGACGTCAACGAGCATGCCGATATCATTCATACGGCCGATACATTCCGCACCGAACGTCTTTAGCCCACCGTCACGCGGATCCATGCAACCCGAAGCAAGAGTGCCACCACGATTGTAAGCGAGTTGTGTTCTGCGAATTCCGTAACCGTAGGCTTCGTCAATGTTGTCGAGCTGATTGCCGATAAAAAAGCCGTTCTGCGCATCGAGCATCATCGAAACCTTGCCCTCCGTGGTCGCCTTTTCGATGTCGGCTACCGTCACGCAGATCATGGACTTCCCTTCGGTGTCCTCCTTCGCTCGGATGAAATCGACATTCTCCCGAATATTTTGCATGATCCACCAATCCCGCTTGGTGATTTCCAGGTCGTCCTCCAGGCCATGCATTTTTCCCCAGGGAAACGCATCGATCGTAAAACTGCCGCCAACACCTCGGGCGCCGCCAGCCTGCATGTTATCGAACAACCCGTCGAACCAATCGACCTCCGGCTCGGAATCAAAAATTACGAGCTTCTTATGCAACGCCGCCGCCCGTTCTTCCTGCTCAGGCGTAAGTCCAAAGTCAATGACGGTGGCGGGCTTGGTGTGATACGGGAAATAGTGCTTCGGGTATGCCCTGTTGGCCCTGGTTGAGCCTGATGTGGCCGCCGAATCAAAAGGTGAATCCGCCTTGGTGCAGCCCAGCGTTCCGGCGCTGACTACGCCAACCCCGAGCGCGCTCAAGCGCAGAAAGTCTCTTCTATCAATGTCTGAATTCGAGCTCATTGCTTCTTCTCCATGAGGCTATTATTCGGGAACAACATAGGATCCGGTCAATTTTGCCGCCGCCTTGGCGTCTTCCGCCATTAGCACTTTGGCGTTAATTGACCGGTCTTTCGGGCTCTTCATGAGTGCGGCGTATACGGCCGGGGTAGAAACGCCTTCAATCAAATAGCGGACCTTCTTGTCGTCCGCGGATGCGCGGTCAGCGGAGAGCAATAATGTTGCTGTGGTAAAATGGCACATTGTCCTTTTTTCGATTGCGGATCACTCTTGCGTAATCTCCGATAGATGAGGTCTTCTTTCGGATGGTGGACCTGGTCCGGATATCCCGACAAATAACCGCCGATGTCGTGGAGCAAGCGAAAGTCAGGCGCATGACCATCCTGAATCTGCTTGAAAAGGTGGTCCATCAGATCGAGTAGTTTGGTCATACACTCGTGCTCGAGCTGCAAGACCCTTCGCATGGTTCATTATTGCAGTCTCCGTATTGCAGTCTCCGAATTGTCGATTCAGTCTGATGACTGCTCGTTGTGCCCCGGTTGCCGGTGAGGGAATTGGGGACATTCCTGATTTAGCGTATCAAGGTCGCGCCGGGGGCGGCGCTCCTACAACCGTTCTATGTTGGGTTGGCGGAACACCGTGATCTCCGGCAGATCCCCGTCGTACTTCTCGACCTGCACCAGGCAGCTGTGTGCGGTCGGTCCCTGGGCAAGTTTCGACGTGCCGGCATCGCGCGTCAGAACGTTGGGATTGCCGTGCACGTCCATTGAGCCACCATCCGCATCGAGCGGGTCAAACCAGGCGCCGGTCGGCAACTCGATCACGCTTTCGCGAATGCCATCGAAGATGACCGCTGCTGCCAGGCATGCGCCGCGATCGTTCCACAGGCGCACGATGTCGCCATCGGAGATGCCGCGGCTGGCCGCGTCATCGGGATGCATGCGGACGATCTCACGCCCCCTGATCTTTCCGTTGCGGCTCGTTACCGCGTGGTCGAGCTGGCTGTGCAGGCGGGTTTTCGGCTGGTTGGAAATCAGGTGCAGCGGAAACTGCGCGCTGCGCTCGCCACCGAGCCATTCTTGCTTGTCGAACCACGTCGCGTGCCCGGCGCAGTCGTCGTAGCCGAACGATGCAATTTTCTCCGAAAAGATCTCGATCTTGCCGCTGGGCGTCGCCAGGGCGTTTTGTGTCGGGTCCTCACGGAACTGCTCGATGATGTATTTCTGTGGCTCGACCTGGTCGGCGAAGTCGATCTGTTCGCCCGCCCAGAATGTGTCGAAATCGGGCAGCGTCACGCCCGCTTCTGCCGCGTTGTCGCGAGTGAGTGCATACATGTGCCGCAGCCACTGCTCTTCGTCGCGGTCTTCGGTGAATTCGGACACCTTGCCGAAACGCGCGGCCAGTCCCGCGTAGAGTTCGAAGTCGCTGCGTGACTGTCCGAACGGTTCGACCGCCTTGTGCATGGGCGTGATGTAGCAATCCGTCGAGCCGATTGCGAAATCGTTTCGTTCGAGCGTTGTGTTGCAGGGAAACACGATGTCGGCGCGCCGCGCGGTTGCTGTCCAGAACGGGTCGCTGACGATGATCGTTTCCGGCTTTGCCCAGGCCCGCCGCAGCCTGTTGAGGTCCTGGTGGTGATGGTAGGGATTGCCACCGGACCACATCACGACCTTGATGTCCGGGAAGCGGCGCGTTTCCCCGTTGTAATCGTAGCGCGCGCCCGGGTTCAGCAGCATATCCGCGATACGCGACACGGGGATAAACGAATCGATCGGCCGTTGTCCCTGGCGCATCGATGCGGTCCTGAACGGCGGCTGGCGGCGCGCGGCAAAGCCGATGTTGTGCACGGAACCGTAACCGTAGGCAACGCCGCCGCCGGGCAGGCCGAACTGGCCCAGCATCGCCGCCAGCGTCGTCACCATCCAGTAACTCTGTTCGCCATGCTCGGCGCGTTGCAGCGACCAGCTGATGCCGATCAAGGTGCGGCCTGCCGCCATCCGTCGCGCCAGCGCGCGAATTGTCGTCGCCGGGATTTCGGAAATCGACGCAGCCCAGTCCGCGTCCTTCGCCTGGCCGTCGTCCTGCCCGAGCAGGTACGGCAGGAATTTGTCGAAGCCAACGCAAAACGTTTGCAGGAACGCCGGGTCGTGCAGGTCTTCGGTATAAAGCGTGTGCGCGAGCCCGAGCATGATGGCGACGTCGCTGTTCGGCCGGCACGCCAGCCAGTCCGCGCCGACAAATTCGGCCATGTCATCGCGCAGCGGCGAGATGTTCACGAATGCCGTGCCGGTCTTCGAAAGCTTCTTCAACTGGCTCGTCGCCGTGTGCGCGCCGAGACCGCCATCCATCACCTGTGTGTTCTTCAACGCGATGCCGCCGAAGCAAACAACCAGGTCGGTATGCGCGGTGATATCGGCGACCGTCGGTGCCTGCCGCATGATGTCGAAGAACGACGCGCCGAGGATATGCGGCACGATGACCTCCGCAGCGCCGGCGGAGTATGACGTGACCGATGCCGTGAAGCCGCCGATGAGATTCAGGAAGCGCTTGATCTGGCCCTGTGCGTGATGAAACCGGCCGGCGCTGGCCCAGCCGTAGGATCCCGCGTAGATGGACTCGTTGCCGCCGCGATCGATGGCATTCTTCAGGGCATCGGCGGCGAGATCGAGCGCGGCGTCCCAATCCACCGCCACGAACGGCTCGCGACCGCGGCCGCTACCGTTGCTATGCCATTTCTTTTCCAGGTAACCCGCGCGGACCATCGGCTGCGGAATGCGCGTCGCCGGGTCTTGCGAGTCGAGCAGCGACTGGCCGATTGGCGTCGGGTCGACGTCGACGTCGTAATGATGGACCGCCGCAAGCTTTCCATCCCGGGCCTCGACGAGATAGTTGCCCCAATGCGTGCTGGTTGGAAGTCGTTTCGTCGATGCCATAACGCGTGCCGCGATTACTTCAGCAATTCCTGCGCAATGATGACCTGGCGGATCTGGTTGGTGCCGGCGCCGATTTCCATCAGCTTGCCGATGCGGTAAAGCTGGTTGATCTCGCTCTCCATGATGTAGCCGGTGCCACCGTGCACCTGCACCCCGTTATCGACGACACGCATCAACGCGCGCCCCGCGTGCAACATCGCGGCGGACGTGCGCATGTGGATTTCGCCGCGGCCGCCGCCGCCGACTTCGAGGTCGTGCACCTCTCTTGCGAGCTGGTAGCTGAGCGCGCGCATCGACTGGATGTCGGTATACATGTCGGCGAGGATGCCCTGAACGAGCTGGAACTCCGCAATCGCTTTGCCGAATTGCTTTCGCTGCTTCGCATAGTCGATGGAAATGTCGAGCGCCCGCTGGGCAACACCGAGCATGTGGAAGCACATCATGACGCGCTCCATGTTCAGGCCGCTCATTAAAACGCCGACGCCGCCGTTTTCGGGGCCCACGAGGTTCGATGCAGGCACGACGCAGTCGTCGAACACCAGTTCCGCCGTCGGGATTCCGCGCCAGCCCATCTTGTCGAGTTTTTGGGCGACCTTAAAACCCGCTGTGCTCGTTTCAAACGCGAACGCGCTCACGCCGTGCGCGCCTCTGGCCGGGTCGGTCTTTGCATACAACAGGATCAACTCCGCCACCGGTCCCATGGTGATGAACATCTTGCGCCCGTTAATGACAAAGTTGTCGCCGTCGCGTACCGCCGTTGTCGCCATGGAGCCGAGTGCGTCGGAGCCCGCTCCCGGTTCCGTCATGCCGAGCGCACCGATGATGCTGCCGTCGCAGAAGCCGGGCAGGTATTTGTCCTTCAGCTCGTCGCTCGCATTGCGCACGATATTGTGCGCGCAAATGCTGTCCGTACCGAGCCAGCCGGCGCCGAACGTCGGGTTCCAGTAGGACATCGACTCGGCAATAAAACACTGCTCGAGAAACCCGAGGCCCTGGCCGCCGTAATCCCCGGGTATCGAGGTGCCGAGCAGGCCGACTTCGTGCAGGGAGCGGAAGCGCTCCTCCGGAAACCAGTCCTCGCGGTCCATACGCGCGCTCAGCGGGTGCAGCTCCTCGCGGCTGAAGCGGTACACCGTGTCGTAGATCTGCTGCTGCTCCGCGGTGAAGCCGTAATTCTGGAGATTGGGCTGTGTCATAGGCCTATTCTGGGTCGAGCCCTCGAAGTTGTCTTGTCAAATCAGGCACTTGTGTGTCCCGGGGGCGGTAACACGGCCCCCGGCTCGCTGCGCCAGGCACGGCTTTCCGCAGCCATAGTAGCCTACCCACGGCGGGCACAGGCCGCACTTCCGGCCGCCCGCCGAATCTCGTCAATGGCAACGATAACTGGGTCACGAATCCGCCACGGCGAGCGCGTATCATTGGCCCATGGGCGAAGACAGCAAAACGGGGCGGACCGCCGAGCTCGTGGCACTCGGGGGCCGTGGCGCGAAAATGCGGTCGATGCTGCGCTCCGTGGTCAAGGTCATGACCACCTCGGACGCGCCCGATTACGACCAGCCCTGGCAGACCGAGGGGCCGGACTCCGCCGTGGGCTCTGGTGTCATCGTGCAGACGGCGCGCGGCCCGCGTGTGCTGACCAATGCGCACGTGGTGCAGAACCAGGTGTTCACCGAGGTTCGCCGTTACGGCAAATCCCGCAAGTTCGAAGCGGAAGTCGAAGGTGTCGGTCATGTCTGTGACCTGGCACTGCTGTACGTCGAAGACCCGGAATTCGCCGAGGGCACGCCGGCACTGCCAATCGGCGACCTGCCGTCGATGGGCGATCGCGTCGCGGCGCTTGGTTTTCCTGTCGGTGGCGACCGTTTGTCGATAACCGAAGGCATCGTGTCGCGGATCGAGATGTATCCCTATGCGCACAGCCAGCGCAACCTGCTGGCCGTGCAGATCGATGCGGCCATCAACTCCGGCAGCAGCGGCGGCCCGGTGGTCAAGGACGGCAAGCTCGTTGGCATCGCGTTCGAGGCCATGGACGATGCCGAAAATACCGGCTACATGATCGGCGCGCCGGTCGTGCGGCATTTTCTGCGCGATATCGAGCACGGCATCCAGGACGGGTTTCCTGATCTGGGCATCGTAATTCAGGAACTCGAGTCGAAGGCACATCGCAGGTCGCTCGGTCTCAGCCCGAACAATCACGGCGGCGTGCTCATCACGCGCGTTGTGCATGATGGCTCGGCCTGGGGCATCCTCGAGAAAGGCGACGTCCTGATGAAGCTGGACGGAAAACGCGTCGCCTCCGATGGCAGCATCCGATTCCGTACCGGCGAACGCATCGACATGAGTTGCCAGGTGACGAGACGCCACGTTGGCGACGTCATCCCGGTGGAAGTCTACCGTGACGGCGGAACGCATGAACTACAGATTCCGATGAAGCCGCCCAATTTCCTGGTTGCCGAAGACTGCTACGACATCAAGCCCACCTACTATATGTACGGGGGGCTGTTGTTCGTGCCGCTCAGCCGCGACCTTCTGATGACCTGGGGTTCGGAATGGTGGCAGGAAGCGCCGTCGGAGCTGGTGTCCATTTACGAAAACGAGGTGCGTAGCGCGTCACGCTCTGAAGTCGTTGTGCTGCAAAAAGTCCTCGCTGATCGCATCAACCAGGGTTATCACGATTTCGAGGCCGTGATCATCGAGAAAGTGCAGGGCACGAGGATTCGCAACCTGAAGCATCTGATTCGTCTGATCGAATCTGCGACCGGTGAGTTCCTGCACTTCGAAGCACACGACGGGGACATCATCGTCCTGGAACGGGCACAGGTTGCAAAACGAAGCCGCAGCATCATGCGCCGCTACGGTGTGTTGAGAGATCGATCCGACAATTTGCAGGAAAGGAAACTGGCAGAGTCAATTCCGTTCGCGGGACCCGATCGGCGGCGCGCGAAGACGGCGGAGTCCTGATCCGGTAACAGGTCTGCGGGTCCGGCGCAGACCGGTTGTCACTCCCAGTAGCGATTGATGAACGTGGCTTGCGCCGCTTTGTCGCCGGTGTCGGCAAACTCGAATGTAATGGCGTAATGCACCTCGATGCCCTTGTCGCGGTCGAGCACCTTGTCGACCACAGCGCGACCGATAATCCGGCTGCCGACCACGACCGGTTTGAATATGCGGATGCCGTCGATACCCTTGACGATGATGCGCGGGATGTT
>JAHHOT010000047.1 GCA_018677555.1 Gammaproteobacteria bacterium
GTGCAAGCCTACAACACGCCTGTTCTCATCGACCACAGGCAGCTGATGGACTTTGTTGCTTTGCATCAACTGCAAAGCGAGCTCCCTTTCGATCTGCGGAGGCACTACTAACGGCTCCCGGTAGACGATCGTGTCGATGGAACTTTCGAGGGTCAATCCGCGCAAAAGCGCTCTGCGAATATCACCGTCTGTTACCGTCCCTATCAGCACATCATCCTCGGCCACTGCCAACACGATTTGCTGTGCTGACGCGTCAAGTGAATGGATCGCCTGCTCCACGGTCGCGTCCGCCGGCAACAACGTCAATCGCCAGCTTTCAGCACTGCTTCGCTGGGCGGATGGCGGTTTGCTCTTCGAGTTCGTCATTTACGACTTTCCCTGCCTGAAATCAATGTCGAAGAACGATTTTTTCGGCGCAGTGTCCAACCGACACTTGCGTATCACGTCCACGATTCGGTCGACCGCGCCTCCATCGCCATACGGATTTCGGACGTGCTGCAGCGACGCCTGAAACTTCGCCGAATAGAGCTTCGCAATTGCCGCCGATATATCCTGGCGCAGCGGTTTGCAGTCGATAACGCTGGATGCTTTCAGGCGGCCCTGCTGCCTGTTGCCAATGTTTATCGTTCCCTTGCCAAAGCTGGGCACTTCAGTCAGCCCGCTTGATGAATTGCCGACAACGCCATCCATGTAGGGAATGCACCCCAGGTATCGATCCTGACCGAGTGAAGTGTAAGCTTTGGTGTTTGCGCGCCCGTTGGCGAATTCATTGATCAGGCCGAAAAGCTCCCGTCCGTCCGTATCCGCGTTCGGCATCGTAAAAACGAGGTGCGTGTCTTCGAGTCGCTGCAACGCTGCCAATAGCTCCCGCAGCTGCTCGGCAGGCCGCTGATCACCGAGCGTTTCCGGGTGAAAGGTAACCAGAAGATTTCTTTGACCCAGCGAAAAACCCAGTGCAGCTTCAACTTCCGCCCTGGGCGGAACCGAAAAACGCTTGATATTGTCCACCCCAAGTCCGCCAACCATATGCACGGTATCCGGGTGCTCCCCTAACTGTATTACACGACGGCGATACTCCTCGGCCGCCACGAAATGCAGATGTGACATCTTCGTGATGGCGTGGCGAATCGATTCGTCAAAGGCGCCTTCCGTTGTTTCACCGCCATGCAGGTGCGCCACGGCGATTCGCGCCACCAGCGCAGCTGACGTTGCGGACAGAATCTCGAAGCGATCCCCCAGGACAACCAGCAGGTCAGGCCTCAACCGGTCGTATGCGTCAGCGAAACCGATGAGACCGAGCCCCATCGATTTCGCAATGGCCACCGGCGTGTCAGAACCGAGAAGCATTTCAACTTTTTCGTCGATGACGAATCCGTCGCTCTCGATTTCGCGAAAAGTCAGGCCGAACTCGGGCGATAGGTGCATCCCGGTAGCAATAACCTGCAGCTCGAGATCGGATGATTCCCGAATTCCATCCATCAGCCAGCGCAGCAGCCCGTATTCCGCACGCGAACCTGTAACGACGCAGATCCGTCTTTTCATAGCTCGATCAGTTCGTTGACGTCGAAATCGCGCGACGCTCGCTGCCCGATGACGTCATCCCATCGCATTGGCGAAATGCCGGTGCCAGGACGCATTGGCGCAATATTTTTTGCATCGAATATCTCGCCGGCCCGAATAGGCTTGCAGGCAACAATCGATTTCCTGGCAAAGGCGATGTTTTCCGATTCTGCGGGAGTCACGCGCTTGACACCGTCACCCAGCGCGGTCTCGACGTTGCGTATAGCAGATACCAATGCCTTCAGTTCACCCGGCTCGATACTGGCTTTGTGGTCCGGGCCCGGCATCCCGCGATCAAGCGTAATATGTTTCTCCACTATCGTAGCGCCGAGCGCGACGGCAGCGACGGCGGCTTCTATGCCAACAGTATGATCGGAGTAACCGACAGCGACGCCA
Source organism: Gammaproteobacteria bacterium (assembly GCA_018677555.1). Classification (GTDB taxonomy): domain Bacteria; phylum Pseudomonadota; class Gammaproteobacteria; order Steroidobacterales; family Woeseiaceae; genus JAHHOT01. The sequence goes on from JAHHOT010000047.1 coordinate 1,957, forward strand.
AGCTCATCCCGAATGGTCAACATTGCGCGAAGATTAGCGTCCTCCATTCTTGTCGGATAGGCCGTAGTACAGTGCAGAACCGTGACCATTTCGCGCGCGCTGCCCGCATCGATCAATGCATCCAGCGCTGCCTTGACGTCATGCAAATCCGACATGCCGGTCGAGAGAATCAGATTCTTGCCAAATGACGCAACATGCCGGAGATACGGCAGATTCGTAATCTCGCCGGAAGGAATCTTTATGTAATTGACGCCGAGGTCAACCAGCATATTGACACTCTCGGCATCGAAGCCAGTCGACAGGAATCCGATGCCCTTATCCTCGCAATATTCGTGCAACTCGACATGATCGGTTGCGCTGAGCTCGAGTCTTTTCAACATTTCGTACTGCGACTCGTCGGCGCCGGTGTTCTGTATCTGATACCCGGACATACGCGCAGCCGGAGTGACGAGCAGCTCGGCGCTGAAGGTCTGAAACTTGACCAGGTCGGCGCCCGCTTCTGCCGCGCTCTCGATGAGTCGACGGGCAATCGTCAAATCACCGTTATGATTGACGCCGGCCTCGGCGATCACAAGCGTACCTGTCATCCCTGATCCGCTATCACACGTTCACCCATCGGCACGAACGAATTATCTGCCACTGTTACGCCCTCACGGACAACGCTGCCACTGCCGAGGAAACAACCATCACCGATGCGTGCAGCGCCATTGATCGTTGCCGACGTTGACACGTGGCAGTGCTGCCCCACGACGGCGTCATGCTCGATTAGCGCCCTCGAATTGATAACACAGTTGCTAC
>JAHHOT010000015.1 GCA_018677555.1 Gammaproteobacteria bacterium
GATGCCGGCTTCGATCCCATCGATCACACCAGGGTGGATCCCCGACTCGGCGACTGGAACGATATCGCCTCCCTCGCCGCGGAATACACGCTGATGGCGGACCTGATCGTAAATCATGTCTCCGTCGACTCGCCGCAGTTTCAGGACGTTCGGCGCAACGGCAAGAAATCACCGTACTGGGATTTGTTCTTGCGCAAAGGGGACGTTTTTCCCGGCGGCGAGACCGCCTCCGCAATCGAGGCGGAGGTGAAGCGCATCTACCGTCCGCGCCCGGGCCTGCCGTTCACGCCTATTGCTCTCGACGACGGGGCAAGTCACGATTTCTGGACGACTTTCAGTGCCAAGCAGCTTGATATCAACGTGGAAGTGCCCGCCGGTCGCGCTTACCTCGATTCGATTCTCAATCGGTTTGCGCATTCCGGGGTTCGCGAAATCCGTCTCGATGCCGCGGGTTACGCTATCAAGCGGCGCGGAAGCCAATGCTTCATGCTGCCGGAGACCTTCAGTTTCATCGCCGCACTGTCGGAGCAGGCGCGGACCCTCGGCATTGACACCCTCGTCGAGATTCACTCCTATTACCAGACCCAGGTAGCCATCGCCTCGCAGGTCGGACGAGTGTACGATTTCGCGCTGCCACCGCTCATTTTGCATACACTATTTTGTGGCAATGCCAGCGCGTTGAAAAAGTGGCTCGACATCGCGCCGCGGAACTGCGTGACGGTGCTCGACACCCACGATGGTATCGGCATCATTGACGTCGCGCGCCAGGGCGATGTCGAGGGGCTGCTGGCGGATGCCGAAATCGACACGCTCGTCGAGACGATTCATGACAATACGAACGGTGCCAGCCGCCGTGCCAGTGGCGTCGGCGCCTCCAATCTCGACATCTACCAGGTCAACTCGACCTACTACGATGCTCTCGGCCGCGACGACGATGCATACCTCGTTGCGCGGGCTATCCAGTTCTTCGCGCCGGGCACGCCACAGGTGTACTACGTCGGACTGCTGGCCGGCGAGAATGACATGAAGCTTGTGGGGCGTACCGGTGTCGGCCGCGACATCAATCGGCACTACTATGCACCCGACGAAATTCATGAGGCACTGCAACGCCCGGTAGTCAGGCAGCTGATGGATCTCATTCGACTGCGAAACAAGTTGCCGGTTTTTGATGGAAAATTTTCAATCCCGGAAAGTCGGCATGACTTACTCTGTTTGCGTTGGGATCGCGACGACGCCTATGCTGAGCTGCGCGTGGACCTGGAAAAGACCTGCGCCAGGATTAGCTATTCTGTCGCAGCCACGTCCGGGAGCTTCGATATCGGGGACACCGCTCATCTGAACAAGGCTGATACAACATGAACAATAATGCCAATACGGCGCAGCTGTCATTCAGGGAGAAAGTCGGGTACGGCCTGGGAGACATGGCTTCGAACTTCTACATGGGGTTCTTTGGCCTGTTCCTGCTTTATTACTACACCGATGTCTTCGGTATTTCGCCGGCCGCTGCCGCGACCATGCTTCTGGTCACCAAGGTGGTTGATGCCGTCAGCGATCCTGCAATGGGCTTGATTGCGGATCGGACCGATTCACGCTGGGGCAAGTACCGGCCGTACCTCTTGTGGGTGGCGATACCGTATGCGCTTCTCGGATATCTGCTGTTTCTCGGGCCAGATCTATCCGACACCGGCAAGCTGATCTATGCCTACGTTACTTACACACTGGTCATGCTCGCGTACACGGCGATCAACGTCCCGTATTCCGCGTTGCTTGCAGTGATCTCGCCAGTGGCCGAGGAGCGGACCAAGGCAACGCAGTTTCGCTTCATATTCGCGTCGCTCGGTACGCTTTGTGTCGGTGCGTTCGCCACGCCGCTTGTAAATTGGCTCGGTGGCGACGACGAGGTGCTGGGATTCCGCCTGACGATCATCCTTTTCGCAGTGCTGTCGGTGCTGATATTCTGGATTACATTCGCGACGACACGAGAGCGAATCCAGCCCAAGCAACACAAGTCAGGCATCGGAGACGATTTTGCAGCGTTGCTAAAGAATGTGTCCTGGATCGTGCTGGTTGCCACCGGCATCCTGGTCGTCGTCGGGCTAATCGCGCGATTCGCGTCCATTGTCTTCTATACCAAGTACTACCTGCTGGACGACGGTGCCCTCGTGTTCCTGATCTTCGACAGAACCGCGCTTCTTACGTCCTGCGGCTTGATTGGACAGCTTGTCGGCGCATTGCTGACACCGATGCTGGCCGCCAGGTTCGAGAAACATCATCTGGTGATCGGCATGAACCTGTTGCATGCGGTCTTGCTCGGCATCTGCTTCACAATTTCGCCCGAACATTTCGCGTTGATCGTCGTAGTGCACAGCCTCGGCATATTTACCTTCGGCGTCATAATCACGCTGCTTTTTTCGATGTACACGGATTGTGCAGAGTACGGCGAGTGGCGCACGGGCAAGAACACGGCCGGCCTCACCGTATCGGCATCCATGTTCTCGCTGAAATTCGGATCGGCGGTCGGTGGGGCACTGCCCGGGTTCATGCTGGCATGGTTTGGTTTCGTGGCAAACGAGGTGCAGACCGAGTCCGCGATCACAGGTATTCGATTGATGTTCAACGTTTTGCCGGCAGTATTCTTCGTCGCGGCTGGCGCGCTCATGGTGTTCTACCGGATCGATCGCAAAACGCTGTCCCGCATTGAGATCGAGCTCCATGAACGGCGTTCGGCGGTTGTCACGTGACGAGTCACTGGCGACCTGACCATCTTGCAAACTTGTTGGCGTCCGGGCGGGCCGAGCTGCCGCAACTGGAGGCCGGGGAACTGCAGCCGGTCATTGACGGGCACTATTTGTGGGATCAGTGCCCGGTTCACGACAAGAGAGGCGATCCGGTTGTTCATCGTGGCGTCGAACTCTGGCTGGCCCTGTCCGCGCCGGTGTCCGCCGACCCTGCGGAGCGACACATACGGGCGCGACTTCGGCTGCTCATGAGAGGCAGCCCGGACTGGATCGATTGCGGCAACTTGCTGCCGGACGGTTTTTCTCAGGGCAGCCGTGAATGGGCCGGCATGTTGTACCTCGATGACGCTAACGGAGCGACGTTATTCTTCACGGCGGCAGGCTTTGCTGGCGAACGGATGCCGAGCTACACGCAGCGGATCTTCGAAGCGTCGGGGACCCTGGTGACCGACGCATTGATTCCCAGGTTCGAGAACTGGGAGGATCACGGCGAGCCGATCCGGGCGGACGGACATTTATACGAACTGGCCAATGAGGGCGAGGGTGAGCCAGGTTCGATCAAGGCGTTTCGCGATCCTTTTTACTTTCGTGATCCTGCCGATGGCCAGGAGTACCTGTTGTTCTCTGCCTCGGACGCAAAGGCTGCTTCGGAAAAAAATGCCGCGATCGGGATTGCAGCGGCGGACCTGTCGTCCGGCCGCTGGGTCCTTCAGGAGCCGCTCGTTGTCGGCGACGGTGTCACGAACGAAATGGAGCGGGCCCACATCGTGTTCAAGTCGGGGAACTACTATATTTTCTGGTCCACACACGGGTGGACGATTGACCCGCGGCTCAAAGGCCCAACCGGGCTCTACGGCATGGTTTCGAACACATTTAACGGCCCCTACGAGGCGTTGAATGGTAGTGGGCTTGTAGCTGCGAATCCGGCGAGTTGCCCATACCAGGGCTATTCCTGGCTCGTGGCAGACGATCTGAGCGTTTCCAGCTTCGTCGATATGCTCGACGGTGAAATAAGATCGGGGCCGAATGATCCACATTACCCGCTCGGCAGGTTCGAGGGCACGTTTGCGCCGCAGTTCCGGCTGCAGCTCGATGGAAAGAACGCCTGGATCGCCGCCTGACAGGAGACGGAGAAAGCAATGACGATAGCGGTGCTCGGCGAAGCGTTAATAGACCTGATCGCCGGTGACGACGGAGCGTACCGCCCACATCTTGGCGGGTCGCCATACAATGTCGCCATCGGCCTTGCGCGCCAGGGCATCGACGTCAGCTATCTCTCTCCTTTGTCCGACGATAGCTTCGGCGACCAGCTGCGCGAATCGTTGTCTAACGAGAAGGTAACGGTACCGTTGCAGCGGCGCTCCCAGTGGCCGACGTCACTCGCGGTGGTAACCGTCGATGACGGTGGCCAGGCAACGTACCGGCTCTATCGGGAGGGCATTGCTGACAAAGATACGTCGTTTGAAGAAATTGCGGCGCATCTTCCGGACGACCTGCACGTGTTTCACACCGGATCGCTGGCGATAACGCCCAGCCAGTTGCCGAAGATCCGAACGGTCTTCGATCTGATGCACGAGCGTGGTGTGCTTGTCAGTATAGACATAAATATTCGGCTTCGCGCCAGCATCGATACCAGCAAATACCTTCGCGGTGTGCGCTCGTTGCTACGGAGCGCCGACATAGTGAAGGCCAGCGACGAAGATATCGACGCTTTCGGGCTCCGGCCGAATACCAGGGACAGTGCCGAGG
>JAHHOT010000216.1 GCA_018677555.1 Gammaproteobacteria bacterium
GCAATGCCATGCTCAGCCAGTACTGCCACACTTCCTCTTCCTGCTCGTCGCCCATTGCACCAATGCTCACGGCAACGGTTTTCCAGTCGCCGGCACGCAGCGCGGTACGGGCTCGCCAGCGCAGCACTTCGGTATTGACCGCGTCGTCGCGCAATGCGGCGAGCAGTACCCCAGCGTCCGGATGGTGGCGGCGCGCGGCCCACAGCGCGATATGGCGCTCGATTCGGTCGCGCTGATCGCCGGTGAACGGGTACTCGGACGCTACCTGCCGCCACATGTCGGCAGCGGTCGCGGGGTCGCGCATCGCGACGCGCTCTATGACATACAGCACGCGCGCTCGGTGGCTGCCGCTGTCTGTAAAGCTCTCATGCTGGTTGATGAAGCTGTTGCGATCGGCGTTAGCGCTGCGCCAAAGATCGGCTTCGGCAAGGTAATCGCTGCCGATGGCCTTTGCGAGATAGCGTGCGAGCGAGAAATTTCGCGATTTGATCGCGAGGTCGAAGCGCTCGCGATACAGGTCGGTGCCGAGGGAGCCGTCGTCGCGCAGGTACGTGAACACCGGATCGCATTCTTCGGCCTGGCTGTTGCCGACAAGCCAGAGGTCGCGACCGATATTCACAACCCGATTGTCATTGCCTTCCTCGATTTCGCCTTGCAGCGCCAGGCAGTCGAGTTTGGCGATCTCGAGGCCCTGGTAGAACTGCCGATAGATTCGCAGGTAATCGTCCAGGCGGTCTTGCCGGGCGAGGTGCAACGCATAACGGTAGCGTAGTTCGCGTGCGGGTTTCAGTGTGCCGTGTTGCTCGAGGAACGCCTGCAACTCGTCGTCGGAGCGGTGGCGCAGGGTGGCGCGCATGTATGCGGCACGCAGGTCGGGCCACAATACGTAACCGGACAGCTGGCGTTCCTGCTGCAGATCGAGCGACCAGATGCCCAGTTCGGCCTTTGCATACGCCGCGCGGAATGCTTCTCGCTGTTGCTCGATGTCTGCGTCCGCCGTGGCCGGCCGGGCCATTATTGCGGCAACGGTACACAGCAAAAATACGAGTCGCATGCGGATTCCCTTCGTAACCACCGCCCCATGATGCCGCAGCCGGGCAAAAAAAACCCGGCCGCAGGGCCGGGTTTTTGCAAAAAATGCTAGCGAACCTGCAGCATCAATTGCCGGTCGCCGCGCTGTACCAGGAGGAACAGGATGCGATTCGCCTCGGCGACCTCACGGAATTGTGCGAGGTTCGACACCTGTCGGCGATTGACGGCAACGATGACGTCGCCCGCACGCAGGCCGCGCTGCGCCGCCTGGCTGCCGGCCTCAACGTCAGTAACTTCCACGCCGCCGCTTGCCGTGGTTGTGCTCGACGCAAACTGAGCGCCGTCGAGGCCCGGGTGTATTTCGTTGCCCGCCGATTGATTCGACGTGGCCTGGCCGAGCTGCGCGGTGACGGTTCGCGCGCGGCCGTCACGCACGAACTCGATCTCGACCTCTTCGCCGGAACCCCTGAGGCCGATCGCCGTGGCAAGTTCGCGGCTCGTGTCGATGCGTTTGTCGTTTACCCGGGTAATGATGTCGTCGACCTGCAGACCTGCTTTCTCTGCTGCCGAATTCGGTGTAATGAGCGTGATCAGTGCGCCGCTCTCGACTTCGGCACCCAGGGCGCGCGCCGCCTCGGTGTCGATCGACTGGATCTGCACCCCCAGCAGGCCGCGGCGAACCTCGCCGAAGTCGAGGATCTGCCGCATGATCGAGCGGGCTATTTCCGACGGCACCGCAAAGCCGATGCCCACATTGCCGCCCGTACGACTGATGATGGCCGAATTGATCCCGACCAGCTCGCCACGCATGTTGACCAGCGCGCCGCCGGAGTTGCCCGGATTGATCGAAGCATCGGTCTGGATGAAATCTTCGAGGCCATTGTTGCTGATCCCGGTGCGCCCGAGTGCGCTGACGATGCCGGAGGTCACGGTGTGCCCGAGGCCAAACGGGTTGCCGATCGCGATGACAAAATCGCCCACCTCGACCGTGTCAGAATCGCCGATGGGCAATTCGACCAGGTTTTCGGGCTCTACCTTGATCAGTGCAATGTCGGTCGCCGCATCGGAGCCGACAACCTCGGCGTCGAGGGTCGTCTCGTTATAGAGCGAAATCTGGATGCGATCGGCGTCGGCCACGACGTGGTGATTCGTCAGGATATAGCCGTTTTCGGCATCCACGATCACGCCGGAGCCGGCGCTCGCGACCTCCCGCGAACCACCGGGAACGTCCGGCAAGCCGAAAAAGCGACGAAACATTTCGTCGCCGTACGGTGAGCGGCGATCGATCGTCTGGCTGACGCGGATGTTGACGACTGCCGGCGCTGCTGCCTTCACCAGCGGTGCAAGGCTCGGGACCGCCTGGTCCCCGACAAAGGCCGGCAGGGCGGCGGGCGCCCCGGCGGCAGAAATCAGCAGCAGCCCGGTGCAAAATAGGCGGGAAAACCTGCTCATCGTTAATTGTCCCTCTGTGGTATCGGGTCAAACATGCGTCCCTGTCACTGAATCAAATCTGAACCCGCGCATTATCGTATGTAGCGGGGGACAACGCGAGTTGTGCAAAGTTCCGCGCGCCTCGCCCGGCAAAGCCCGCAGCGACTCCGCAGCCGCTGCGGCAAGCGACGCTGCCACAGCGGCTCGAGCAGCCGGTCCGGTGCGTCTCAGCCGCCTGCCTCAGGCAGCTTCGACCGTGATTCGCCGTGCCTGGACTTGCGGCTGTTTCGGGATGCTGATCTCCAGTATGCCGTTGGTGCTTTTGGCCGCGATGCCGTCCGCATCTGCCGATTCCGGCAGTGTGAAGCGGCGCAGGAACTTGCCACTGCGGCGTTCGTAGCGCCGAATGCCATCCACCTCGGCGGATGCTTCACGCTGGCGCTCGCCCGACACCGTGAGCACGCCCTTGTCCATGCTGATCGCGATCGCCTCGGGATCGACGCCCGGCAGGTCGGCGCGCAACACAAAGCGGTCCTGCTCTTCGATGACATCGACCGGCGGCAGCCAGTCGGCGACGGTCGCGGTATCGGCATCGCCATTGGCCAGCGCCAGGCGGTGGGCGGAACGGCCGTTCAGGTCGCGCTGCAACAGATCCAAAACCGACCAGGGATCAAAGCGTGTCATGTTCATTGTTAACTCCTCGAAAAAATCGTTTCTGCGCCTTCCGGTCGGGCCAATCTCCAGCCACCCGTGAATGCGTCGTTGCCGCCATGTATGCGGCCGCCAGCGGCTATTTCAAGGTCTGAAAAGGCCGCACAATCGGCCGAATTTCGGCAATTTTCGCGGGCAAAACAGGCCCGTGCAGTTTCACTTAATGGCACTAGATGTAGTGCCTGCTATATTTAACGAAAGTGCCATTTTTTTCGCTAATATAATAAATAAGTTACTGAACAAGTTTTTGTAACTAACTGAAATACAACGAACTATTACCGGAGAAAAAATTTGTCGAATCCCTTGACAGTTGCCCCATGCAGGCATAATCTTGTGCTTTAGCTGGCACAACATCTTGTGCCTGCCATTACTGAGAAAAGAGGCCAATTCAGGCACTCGTCGCTTACTTTGGGCATAGCGACGAGCGGGGATTCTTCGTCTCTTTTCAGGGGTCAACTAACACAGAACTTGGGGTCTCCTAAGGGATTTTTGGGGAGTAAAGGACGATATGAAGTCCGCTGTTAACTTGGACACGAATTCAGTCTCAGACATCACCTTCCAGCCCGCGTCGCTGGATATCTGGAAAGCAAAATACCGGCTCACGGCCAAGACGGGCGAGGCCATCGATAAGACCGTGGACGACACCTACCGTCGCGTAGCGCGCGCTCTGGCGGACGTCGAAGATGAGCCGCTGCGCGAGGAGTGCTTCGAGGAGTTCCTGTGGGCGCTGCGCAGTGGTGCAATTCCCGCCGGGCGCATCATCTCGAATGCGGGCGCGCGGGAGCACAAGCCGGCGACCTCGACTATCAATTGCACGGTCTCCGGCACCGTCGCCGATTCGATGGACAATATTCTCAACAAGGTCCATGAAGCAGGCCTGACGCTCAAGGCCGGCTGCGGCATTGGCTACGAGTTCTCGACCCTGCGGCCGCGCGGTGCTTACGTTACCGGCGCGGGTGCTTACACGTCCGGGCCGCTGTCGTTCATGGATATCTACGACAAAATGTGTTTCACCGTGTCGTCCGCTGGCGGGCGTCGTGGTGCCCAGATGGGCACTTTCGACGTCGGCCATCCGGACATCATGGATTTCATCCGCGCCAAGCGTGAAGACGGCCGCCTGCGCCAGTTCAACCTCTCGCTGCTGATCACGGACGAATTCATGCGGGCCGTGAAGAACGACGCGGACTGGAAGCTGGCGTTTCCGGTGACGCAGAAAGAGCACGAGCAGGACGATCTCGACCTGACAGACGACAAACAGTTCGTCTGGCGCGAGTGGCCGGAGCCGGTCAACTACGTGCGCAACGACGACGGGCTCGTAGCGTGCAAGATCTACAAAACCTTGCCGGCGCGGCGGGTATGGGACGTGATCATGGCGTCGACTTACGACTTCGCGGAGCCCGGCTTCGTGTTGATCGACAAGGTCAACGAAATGAACAACAACTGGTTCGCTGAGAATATTCGTGCGACCAACCCCTGTGGTGAGCAACCGCTGCCGCCGTATGGCTCGTGCCTGCTCGGGTCCGTCAACCTGACCCGCTTCGTGGTGGACCCGTTCACCGACGACGCCCGTTTCGACTGGGACGAATTCCGCAAGGTTGTGCGTGTCTTTACACGCATGCTGGACAACGTCGTCGAGATTAACGGCCTGCCGTTGCCGTTGCAGCGCCAGGAGATCCACCGGAAACGGCGCCACGGCATGGGTTTTCTCGGGCTCGGCTCGACCATTACGATGATGCGCATGTGCTACGGCGACAGCGATGCGGTGCGCTTTACGGAAGAGGTGTCGCGTGAGCTGGCGCTGGCCGGCTGGGAAGCATCGCTGGCGCTGGCCAAAGAGAAGGGGCCGGCACCGATCATGTCGGAAGAGTTCGACGTCACCTCCGAGATGCTGGCAAAGCGTCCCGAGATGGCGGCGGACGGCTACAGCGTGGGCGACAAGGTGCCCGGACGCGTGCTGCACGCCCGCTACAGCCGCTACATGCAGCGCATCGCCGCGGAAGCGCCGGAGCTGGTCAACGAGCTCGCCGAAGTGGGCGGCCGTTTCACCCACCACAGCTCGATCGCACCGACTGGCACGATTTCGCTGTCGCTGGCCAACAACGCGAGCAACGGTATCGAGCCGAGTTTTGCGCATCACTATTTTCGCAACGTCATTCGCCAGGGTAAAAAGACCAAGGAAAAAGTCGACGTATTTTCGTTCGAACTGCTGGCCTATCGGGAGCTGGTCAACGCAAATGCCATGCCGGCCGGCGCGGGCGAGGAGCGCTCGCCGGAGACCCGGCTTCCTGACTACTTCATGACCGCGGAAGACATCACGCCGCGAGCGCATGTGGACATCCAGGCGGCCGCGCAGAAATGGATCGACTCGTCGATCTCCAAGACGGCCAACGTCCCGACCGACTATCCCTATGACGATTTCAAGGATATTTACCTGTATGCCTACGAACAGGGCCTCAAGGGATGCACTACGTTCCGCTTTAATCCGGAGGCGTTCCAGGGCGTGCTGGTCAAAGAACAGGATCTGAAAAACACGGTTTACACGTTCAAGCTCGATGACGGTACAGAGGTCGATCTCAAGGGCGACGAGGAAATCGAATACGACGGCGAGGTGCATACAGCGGCTAACCTGTTTGATGCGCTTAAAGAAGGCTATTACGGGAAGTTCTGACGCCGTATTGAGGAATTTGAAATGAGCAGAATGAAAATTGACAGCAAGATCGTCGGCTACGCGGTTAAAAAGCCGGAGAAAAACAAAGACGACAAGAGTCGGCCGGAGTATCGGCGGGAAGCGTCGGAGAGCGGCGGTGCGGAAGTCATCCGCATGCACGAGAAACTCGAGCGACCGGAGATGCTGGTCGGATCGACCTACAAGGTCAAGACGCCGATATCCGATCATGCCATGTATGTCACGATCAATGACATCGTGCTCAACGAAGGCACCGAGCACGAG
>JAHHOT010000244.1 GCA_018677555.1 Gammaproteobacteria bacterium
GCGCCTGCCCGTCGGCAACCGGCTGTCGCTGGCTGCGAAAGTCGACAAGCGGGTCGAGGAACGGGGCATCGAGCTCGGCGTGCAGGAATACAATCTTGGCGTGCAGCTGACCGAGCACTGGGACGTCAGCGCCGGCTACCGCAAGGACGAGCGCATCGACAATTCGATCATCGTGCCGCTGACCCAGGAAGAAGGGGAGCGGGAAGACGCGGTGCTGCAGATCGGCTACGACTCCAAGGCCAGCTGGAACGCTTACGTGTTCACCCAGGACACGGTCAAGGTGACAGGCAACCGCAGTGAGAATGCGCGTCACGGCTTGGGCGGTTCCTATCGACTGTCCGACAAGCTGCGCGTTGACGCAGAAGTCTCGGATGGCGACCTTGGCGCCGGCGGACGCCTGGGAACGAACTACCTGCATTCGGAACGGACGAGCATGTACCTGAGCTACGCGCTGGAGAACGAGCGCACCGACCTTGCGCTGCGCAGCACGCGCGGGCGGGAAGGCAACCTCGTGGCCGGTATCAAAACGAGAATCGCAGACAGCACGAGCGTGTTCCTCGAGGAACGTTACCAGCACAGCCAGGAGATGGCCGGCCTCACTCACGCCACCGGTATCAGCTTCGCACCGACGGATAAATGGACGCTCGGCATGAACACCGATATCGGCACCCTGCAAAACGTGCAGACGGGCGCCGATACCGAACGCCTCGCCGGCGGCTTGCAGCTCAGCTTCGGCTTCAAGGACCTGCAGATCTCCAGCGGCGTCGAATACCGCAACGAGGATGCCGAGCAGCTTGACCTGAGCCACACGGAACGCACGACCTGGCTGTTCCGCAGCAATTTCAAGTACCAGGTGAACCCGGGCGCGCGTTTCCTCGGCAAGTTCAACCACTCGCTCAGCGAGAGTTCGCTCGGCACGTTCTACGACGGCGGCTACAGCGAAGCGGTGTTCGGCTACGCCTACCGCCCGATTCACAACGATCGCCTCAATATGCTGGCCAAGTACACGTACTTCTACAACGTACCGACCACCGAACAGGTCAGTGCACAGAATATTGCGGCAGAGTTCATACAGAAGAGCCACATCGCAGCGCTCGACGTGACTTACGACATTACCCAGAAATTCTCACTGGGCGGCAAATACGCGTTCCGCAAGAGCATGGTCAGCCTCGATCGGGAGGACCCGGAGTTTTTCGAGAACGATGCGAACCTGTACGTCGTCCGCGGCGACTACAAGTTCCGCAAAAACTGGGAACTCATGGTGGAAGGACGCATGCTGGACATGCCTGACCTGGACGAACGACGCACCGGCGCGCTGGCCGTATTGTCACGCTATTTCGGCGATCACGTGAAGCTTGGTCTCGGTTACAACTTCACCGATTTCTCGGAAGACCTGACCGACCTGAGCTTCGACCACCAGGGTTTCTTCCTGAACATCACCGGGTCGATGTAGTCCCGGCGAGCGGATTATTCGAACTAACCCGAGATGTAGTGCTGTAGCTGATCGATGATCACCTGCTGTTCGCTGATCATCGCCTTGACCAGGTCGCCGATCGATACTACGCCGATCACGAGCTTGTGGTCGACGACCGGCAGATGCCTGGCACGCTTGTCGGTCATCAGCGCCATGCATTCGTCGATGCTGCGCTCCGGGGTAACGCAAAGAACGCGGCGGGTCATGACTTCGGCAACCGCCGAGTTCTTGGAGGATTTTCCTTCGAGTATCACCTTGCGCGCATAATCACGCTCGGTCACGATGCCGACCAGCTTGTCGCCATCCATGACCAGCAAGGAGCCGATGCCCTTGTCAGCCATAAGTCGCAAGGAATCGAATACGGTGTCATCCGGCCCTACTGACCAGATGTCACGCCCCTTGGAATTCAGAATATCGCCAGCCGTTTTCATGTTTCCCTCCCGGTCTTCCCGTCTTTCAGGATAGTCCATAATTCAATTGCCGGAAACAGTGGCCGAAAGCGGCTGCTATTTCGTGGCGCTTCCTTTACCGGCACCTCGCCTTGTGGCTACTATGCCGTTCCGCACACCTGTCAGATTCGGGGCACTATCTTGAGAAAAGCAGCGTTTCACCTGGCATTCCTGGTCGCTGCCGCAGGGTCGTTTGCGCACGCTGCCGAGCCCGTCTGGCCCAGGCTGACAGAGAGGCTGAAGACCCTGCTGTCCAGCGAAATGCAGCAGATTTCGGATGCGATGGGACCGTTGACGACGGCCATTGCAACCGGTGACCATGACATGGCGCAGCATCTCGGTATTGCGATTCGCGACAGCTTTATCCTCAAGAAATCGCTTACGCCGCAAGACAAGCAGGATTTGCTTGGCGCCGTACCGGCGGAGTTTGTTGAAATCGACAGGGAGTTCCATCGGCTTGCAAACAAGCTTGCCGGCGCAGCGGCAAAAAAGGATAGCGAGTTGCAGGAAGTGTATTTGTCGAAAATGGTGGCGTCCTGCATCGCGTGCCATCGCCAGTTTGCCCAGGACGTTTTTCCGGGTTTCGCGGATTCAGAGTCGACCGTTGACTAGAACTGGTTACCCAGATTCCAGTAATCGGCAGTTCTCGCGTGTCGGCAAAGCGGCCAGGTGACAACATCGGTGCTGCTCATTGCAGCGCCGAGTATGCCGCCGCAACGTTCGCGGCAATCCGGGCGTTGTTCAGCACGAGCGCGATGTTCGTCGCGAGGCTTCGCCCTTTGGTCTTTTCCGCGATACGCGCCAGGAGGAACGGCGTCGTTTCCTTTCCGCTGATTCCCTGGTCGGCCATCTCCACGATCGCTGCGTCGATGACCGCATCGATTTCGGCGCTGTCCAGCGCGGCCTCGTCTGGCACCGGATTGCCGATCACTATTCCGCCGTGCAGGCCAAGCGCCCATTTCGTCTTCATGGCAATAGCGATGTCCTCGGCCGTATCCACTCTATAATCGACCGGGTGACCGCTGCTCCGCGCATAGAATGCGGGCAGCTCGTCCGTCCTGTAGCCGATCACCGGCACTCCTTTGGTCTCCAGGTACTCGAGCGTTTTGCCGATGTCGAGCACGGACTTGACGCCCGCGCATACGACCGCGACGTTCGTTCGCGCCAGTTCTTCCAGGTCGGCCGAGACGTCCATCGTCTCTGCCGCGCCCCGGTGCACTCCACCGATGCCACCTGTGGCGAACACGCGAATGCCAGCCAATGCCGCGATGATCATCGTTGTGGCGACAGTTGTCGCGCCCGTTTCGCGTCGCGCTACCACAAAGGGCAGATCACGTCGGCTCGTTTTGATGACCTGCTGACCCTTCCTGCCCAGTTGCTCGATGTCCTCCGCGGACAAACCGACCTTCAAACGGCCGTCGATGATCGCGATTGTCGCGGGAACCGCGCCGGAGTTGCGCACGGCATCTTCCACGGCCAACGCCGTGTCCACGTTCTGCGGGTGTGGCATACCGTGACTGATGATCGTGGATTCGAGTGCCACAACCGGTTGATTGCGCGCCAGTGCTTCGCTCACAGCTGCGTCAATATCCAGGTATTGGTCAGCCCGCATGTCCGGCCCCCACGCGTTGCGATGGCGAATTTTGCGGCCGTATCGTCGTGTCGCTCTGCAGCGCTTCTTCGGCGAGCGTCATGGAGTACCGGATGGACTTCGTCAATGACAAGCCATCGAGCCAGCAACAGACGAGCCCGGCCAGGAAGGCATCGCCGGCACCGCCGCTGTTTGCGACTTTGCGACGTCGCCGACCCGGGCGTATCACAGCCATTTGAGCACCTGTGCTGTAAAACACTCCCTCGTCACCGAGCGTGACAAATACGCGCTGCACGCCAGCGCCGTGCAGACGGCCGGCGGCGGATTCCAGCTGTTTGCGCGTGTTTGCCTTGCTGCTGGTCAGCGCGGCGACTTCGGCGCGATTCGTTTTCAACGTGTGTATCGAAGCCAGGCAACGGTTCAGCCGCGGGGCTTTGGCGACCGAAACCGTGTCGGCAAAAACGGTTTTACCGGCAGTATTCTCTGCCAGCCACTCGAGGGTTGTGCCCGGCACGTTTGCGTCGATAATAACGAGCGCCGATTCCTGCAGCAGTTGTGCGTGTGTGCGCAGGTGTTCGACAGTGAGTCCGTCGGTGACAGCCATATCGTTGATCGCAACATGCATGTCGCCTGTTTGATCGAGTATGGAGAGATAAACCGATGTTCGTGCACCGCCGATACGGACCACGTGCTGCATATCGATCCCGCTTTGCTGGCCTTCATCGATGATCCGTTGGCCTTGCTCGTCGTCGCCAACTGCCGCGATCAGGCGGCAATCGATAGCCAGGTTCGCGAGCACCTCGGCCACGTTGCGAGCCACGCCGCCGGCGGACATCGTGACGAACCCGGGATTCGAGTCCCGCAACTGCAAAGCGGCGGCCGGCTTGCCGTGAATGTCGATGTTGGCACCGCCGATCGCGATAACAAAGGTTTCCGCGCCGAGCACATACGCCCGACCCTTGATGGCGCCTTTTTTCGTGAGCTTCATAATATGACCCGCAACGGACGATCGGGTTATCCCGAGCCGCCGGGCGATGGCCTGTTGGGATATCATCGGATCCTCGCGGACCAGCGCCAGGATTTGTTGCTCGCGATCGGTCATGTAAACAGATGTTAAATTACACAACTAATGTTGGCAAACTTGTGGCTGCTGCGGGCGCGACCGGCTGATGTGGAACAAGATCAGGATCACGGGTGCCGGTTTCCTGGCGTACTTCGTGATGTCCGCCATTATCTCGCCGCTGGGCGTCGTGACCGGATCCATCGCGGCACGCTACGGCGTATCCGTTACCGAGGCCACGGCCAGCTTCACCTGGCTGACGACCGGAATCCTGGTCGGCACACTGCTGGCGATCTTCATCTTCGACTACTTCCGCCTGAAGAGCGTAATTCTCGGTGGCGTAGTAGTCATCTGCCTGTCGATATACGCAATCTACGCGTTCAGCAGCTTCACCGTCGTTGTTGTCAGCCTTGGTTTCATCGGCACAGCCTGTGGGATCGAGCTTGCGGCCGCGGCCGTTGCAATTACCGAGTTATTCGAAGAACGCTTGCGCGCCTCAATGCTTCTGCTAACCGATTCGTTTTACAGCACTGCGGGGGTGATCAGTACGTCGCTGGGCGGGTTCCTCATCGCGCGGGAGTTCCACTGGTCGAGTGCGTACCTGCCAGCGTTCGTCACCGCGCTGATGGTCGGGTTGCTCGCTCTCACGTCGCGGTATCCGGCAACGATCGAGCGCGCAAAGGACGATACATCGAAGAACGAAAACGCCGAATGGCCACTTTCTGTGCACCTCGTTGGCGCTGCCATGCTGATTTACCTGGTAGGCGTCACCTCCATCAATTCCTGGATCCCGAACTACAGCCAGGACCGCATGGGGCTGGACATCGCGACCGCCGGGTTGCTCGTCAGCCGCCTGTTTTTCGGTATGTTCATCGGTCAGCTAATCACCTTCTTCCTCGTATTGCGCCTGCCGCTGCGGCCGCTGATCCTCGTGTACGCGTTCATGGCAATGACAATGAGCGGGTTTCTCTGGGCAACCGATGCCGCGGCGCAGCTGCAGCTGGCAATGTTCGTGCTTGGTCTGTTGACCGGCGGCCTGTTCAAGACCGTGCTCACATACGGCACGACCCTGGTCGCGCATCCGAGCCCGAAAATGGTGAGCTACCTGATTTTCTGTGCGAGTTTCGGCACGGCCATCGCGCCGTTCGTCAGTGCAATCATCGTGGACCTGCTGGACATGCGCGCGGTACTGCAGTTCGCAACGCTGTGCTACGCGGTGATGCTTGCGATGTTGCTGGCGGCACAGTCATTTCAAAAGCAACGCATCGAACCGGCAGTTCAATGACGGACGACAGGTAACGCGGAGAAGGGAATGTCGACCGGCGCCCGATCAGCGAATCAGCAAAACCTCCTGGTTCACCGGGTAGAGCCACTCTACGCCACGGGCGGTCACAACGGCATCGTCCTCGATCGGGATTCGCAGCTTCTTGCCGCCCCATTCGGGAATCGCGGTGTAGGCAAACAGCTCGATCGAGAACAGGTTGCCGGGATGAATCATGTAGGTCATGCGCTCGGGATTAAACCAGGCCACGGATGGTCCGATGCCGTGTCCCAGGTTGCCAACAGAATGGCAACCGATGATTACGTCGATCTTGCGTGGGTCGTCGGTCGGTGAATTGAACTTTTCCATGATCGAGAAGCCAGCGTCGGCGATCCGCTGATTCAGCAGCGCGTGCATTTCCGCGGCGCTAACACCCGCTTTCAGGTTACGCTTGATGATGTCGCGCACTGCGCGCCCGTTGTCGAACGCCTTCTGCATACTGTCAGGCAAACGCGTCTCGCCTTCCTTCAGCACGTAGGCATGGCGCTTCATGTCGGTGTAGAAATTCAGGTAACCGACGCCCCAGTCTATCGCCAGGAAGTCGCCGCGCTGTATCACGTGATCGTTCGATAGTGCGACGAAACCGTCCGGACCGGTGATATACACGGACGGCATGCCGAACGACGTTCCCAGGTTTTTCCTGAATTGCTGTTCGTGCATCCACCAGGCGACGTCGGCAAGCGTCGTCTTCCCCGGCGTTATGACCTCGTTGGAGAAAGCGCGCTCGGCGATCTCGCGCGACATCTCCCCGGCGGCCGCGAACGCCGCGATCTCCGTCGCCACGCGACGCGACCGGAAGTCCGATGCGAGTTTCTGGGCCGACACAAACCGGTTTGAATATTTCTCGCCAAGCGTTTCTGAAAGTTTGCGATAGGCGGTGTGTGTCAGGCCGTCGGCCGCGCCGATATGCTCGGCAAAGTTCAATGCGATTGTGGCAGGATCGCGCTCACTAACGAACTCGAGCAGGTCGAAATCGCTGGTGACAATGTCGTAGGCGCCGTTCTCCTCGATAAGGTGAGTGCCAATGCCCAGCGCCGCACGTTCGATGCGATCGCCGCCTCTATCGGTGAATACGTAATAGCCCCAGCTGCCGACGTAGCCTTTGCCGAAGTCCGGCGTCAGCGGATCGTCGTAGCCCTCGCGATTCACCGTGATCCACATGTCGACATCGTTCTCACGCATGACCTCCGGCAGCACCAGATCGAACTTGTCCTGGCGGATCTGGTTCATCAGTTTCCAGCGCTTCTCGGCTTCGCCCTCGGCGAATGCGGTCGGCGCATGGAAGGCGGCAATAAGGATGCCGATGGCAGCGAGCACGGCTGGCGCGCGAGCAGATACGAGCGGACGCATTGATTTCCCCCTGGGTCGGTCCAGGGGCTTATTCTACTGTGCGACGATTCGAAAGCGTGAGGCTAAGACGCCAATCCGTCAGTTCAGGAATTCCTGGCAGGCGTTCGCGCATTGCTCGCAGGCATCTGCGCACTCCCGGCACTGCGGATGTTGCTCGTGGGCCAGGCACTGTTCGCGACATTCGTTACAGATCTTTGACGTGACTTCGGCATAAGTGGCGAGGTACTTGCTGTCGTGAATCGCCATTCCGGCCAATGCGTCGCAGGCGATCACGAGTTCGCGAACGGAGCGTGCGCAATCCGCCATCGAGTTGTCGCCGGTGGCGAGCATGTCGAAACACATCTTGAGGCAGGCTTCGCCGGTTCGGCTGCATGCCAGCGCTTCTCTGGCGAGGTCTTCGTTCGCGTTCGCCGCGATGTGGTGCTTGTGGGACTGCGCCGCGGTTGCCGCGCCGCCCATCAACGCCGTTGCCGCCGCGGAGCCCGCTGCGATCTTGCTGGCTTGCCGCCTGTCCATAAGCCTCTCCGGAGGGTGTCAGGTCTTATGGAAAATAGGCCAGATTCGTCGTCCGATCTGCGAACGCGCGCACAAAACGACGGACTGACCGGTGAAAATCCGGCCTTACGACTTGCCCTGCATGTCGTAGTTGACCATCCAGGTGATGTCGAAGCGATCGCGGCAGCTGCCGAAGTAAGAGCCCCAGAAGGTCTCCTGCAGAGGCATCGTCACAGTGCCGCCGTCGGCCAGTTTTCCGAACACGTCGTCGCAGTGCTCTTTACTCTGCCCGACGACGGAGATCGAGAAATTGTTGCCAACGGTCACCGGTCCACCAAAGCCTTCCACGGTGTCACTGCCCATCAGCACGGAATTGCCGACGGGCAGGGAAACGTGCATGACCTTGTCCTTGTCAGCGTCGGCGACCTGCATATCCGGCGGCCCGTTGGCGTAGGTCTCGAACGCCATGTAGTCTCCGCCGAAAATCGATTTGTAATTGTCGAACACTTCGCTGCAGTTCCCATCGAAGGTCAGGTAAATATTCAAAGACATGCTGTTCCCCTTTCACCCGTGACGGGCGGTCAAAAGCGTGTGCGTGGCGTTGGCATCAGGCTGGCCGGTTTCTGTTTGCGCAGCAACAGCGTGCGCGATTCGATGTCCAGCTCGGCGTCCCCGATTGCCCGGATGTCGTCGCCCGTCTGCTGCGCGATCGGCAGGCCATCGCGAAACAGAATACGGTTGCTCATCATTGCAGCAACCTTTTCGCCGGGCAGGACGATCCCGAGCAGATTGAGCGGATCGGCAGCGGATATAGCCACCAGATCGCCGTTCGGTGTTCGCTTGCGCATGCTGCGCAATTCAGCGACCGCATCCGGCAACGCAAACTGCTCGCCCGCGAACATTTGCACGAAGCGGCCACCGCGAATCTCTCCCCTCGCTTCCATCCGCCAGTAAACACGCAGTAACTCTCGCCACGGCGGCAGGTTCGATTCCCGCTCGAGCACCTTGCGGAACACGACGCCGTAACGACGCAACAGGACCCAGGCTATGTGCTCGAGCGATTCGTTGTGGTCGACGTCGGCATCGGCGTTGACCAGCGCCCAGCGTCCGGCGCGGTCGAAGCCGGACGCGGCGGGCACACGGCCACGACGGCGGGAGAAGCCGGGCCGCTTGCTCGACGGCGTCACCAGGGCGCGCAGGCCGGCGAAGCTGTCGGACGTGACGAGCCCCCAGTTGACCAGCTCGCCGAGCGCGTCTTCGACCTGCGTTCGCAAAAGGCCGGTTAGCTGCACCAGTTCAAGAAAGAACAGCGCGCCACGCTCGCGCAGCGCGCCGCTCACCTTTTGTGCGCCGGACGTCAGGTTGTGCTCTTCGATCTGCGGCAGCGGCGCCACGTCGCGCCAGTAAGGCACTGCCTGCCGGTCAAGCAAAGTGACCGGCGCGTTCCTGATCGGCGATGTTCGTTTTTCGCCGTTGGCGGCGCGGACGTTGAGGCGCAGCCAGACGCTCTTGCCGATGGCGCAAAGCGTATCGAGCATGTCGGATGTATACATGTCCAGGCGCGCCGGGATAATGTCGCGTTCCCAGCTCCCGGCGGCGGCGGAAAAACCCTCCAGCTGTTCGACGATTGCGCTCAACGCATCGCTGCCTTCCTTTCTGTCGGTGAGGCCGTGCCAGTCGAGGAGGAATCGCATGTAGTCGGCCGGGGACACCGGCTCGATCTCGCTGCGCAGGCGCTTGATCGTGTAGCGGTGTATGCGCGCCAGCAATCTGCGCTCGCACCACTCCTCCGCGCTGGTTGCGGACATCGCATCCGCGGTGAAGCGGCCACGCATCACGAAGCCCTCCTGCTCCAGGGCAAGCAGTGCAAGCTCGACATCGGCAACGTCGACATTGAGATGCGAGGCAATGTGCAGTGAGGTGGTCGGGCCGAGGCCTTCGAGGCGTGAGCGCAGCAGTTCGCGAATCGCTTCCTCCCGAGTCAGGACGGGCTCCATGCCGGCTGCAACTGCTTCGATGTTCGGCTCGATATTCAGTTCATCGTATACAAGCTGAAATTCAGCGAGCCGCTCTGCGGCAATCCACAGCTTCGTCCTGCCGTTATCGAGTACGGTAGCGCGGCGATCCTTGACGAGTTGATCGAAAAGATGGCGCCAGCCGAACTCGAATTTTGCATCGACGATTTCGCTGTTACTGCGCTGGCCTTCCTCATCCGTAATGAAACCAAGAACGACCAGGGCGTCGTGAAGTTCGTCGGGGGTGCGCGGATCCGGCCATGCTTCGTCGCGCACGCGTTTCACGGCGGCGGCATCGAGCCGGCCGAGGTCGGCAGCTTCGACCGGGTCCAGGTAGCGGCGCGACTGCACTGCCAGCGCGCGCCGCTCTTCTGCCGGCGCGTCATCGAGAAACGCGTAGGGTCGGGCGGTCAGAATTTCCTGCGCCAGCGGCGACGGCGAATTGAGGTCGCGACCGACGATTTCGATGTCGCCGGCTTCGAGCTTCTTCAGCATGTCGATAAAGCCGTCGATATCCATCACGTCATGCAGGCAGTCGTCGATTGCCTGGCGGACCAGCGGATGATCGGGAATCTCGCGTTTGCCGGTAATGTTCTCGGCGCAGGCCAGCTGGTCGGGAAACACGACGGCGATCAGGTCTTCCGAGTCGTTGCGCTGAAAATAGGCCGGCGCGCGTTTGCCGTTGTGATTGCGCTTGATGGCCAGCGCAATCGACGCAACCCAGCGCCAGTGCGTTGGGAACATCGGTGCGTCGAGCAGTGCCTGCACCAGGATGTCGCGAACGGTCGCGGAGTTGAGGTACTTCGCCGGTTCCTCGACCGGGAAGCTGTGCGTTGCGCCGAGCGACAGGATGATGCTGTCCTCCAGCGCAGCCGCCTGTAGTTCGAAATTGAACTTGCGGCAGAAGCGTTTGCGTAGCGACAGGCCCCAGGCGCGATTGACGCGTGAGCCGTAGGGCGAGTGAATCACGAAGTGCAGGTCGCCGGTTTCGTCAAAGAAGCGCTCGAAGACGACGCGTCGCTGTGTCGGGATCAGGCCCAGCGCGGCTTTGGCGCCGGCCATGTAGTGAACCAGCTGTTCGGCCGCCGCAACCGGTATGGCGTATTCCTGTACGAGCCAGTTGAGGGTTGTGTCCATGCCGCGATCGAGCTGCCGATCCAGGCCCTCGCGCAGCCGCGACACCGCAACCGACAACTCGGCCGTCCGCCCCGGCGCTTCGCCGAGCCAGAAGGGCAGGTTCGGCGGTTCGCCGCGCGCGTCCTCGACGTGCACTTTGCCCTGTTCGACCTTGAGAATGCGGTAGGAGGTATTGCCGAGCTGGAAGATATCGCCCGGCATGGACTCGAAGGAAAAATCCTCGTTGAGCGTGCCGACCTTGATGCCTTCGGGCGACAGGATGACGTCGTAGTCGAACTGGTCGGGTATCGCGCCGCCGTTGGTAATGGCAGTGAGCCGGGCGCCGCGCCGCGCCCGCAGTCTCTTGTTGACCGCATCGTGATGCAGGTATGCGCCACGCCGGCCGCGCCGGGTCGAAAAGCCCTGCGACAACATGCGCACGACGTTGTTGAACGTCTCACGTTGCAGTTCACGGAACGGCCATGCACGACGAAACGCCTGGTAGAGCGCTTCTTCGTCCCATTCGTCCTCGCCGGCGACTTCCGCCACGATTTGCTGCGACAACACGTCGAGGGGTTGCGCGGGAACGTGGATGCGGTCGAGCTCGCCGTGGTTCGCTGCATGCAGCAACGCGGTGCATTCGGCAAGGTCGTCACGCGACAGCGGGAACAGCCGGCCTTTCGGCGTGGCGCCGACGGAATGGCCCGAGCGCCCGACGCGCTGCAGGAACGCCGCGATCGAGCGGGGCGTGCCGAGCTGGCAAACGAGATTGACGTCGCCGATGTCGATGCCGAGTTCCAGCGATGCCGTTGCGATCAGGCATTTGAGCTTGCCGGCCTTGAGGCGCTGTTCGGCGTGCAGGCGATGTTCCTTGGCGAGCGAGCCGTGATGCGAGGTTACGTTTTCGTCGCCGATGCGTTCGCCCAGATTTTTCGCCGCACGTTCGGCAAGCCGCCGCGTGTTGACGAACACCAGCGTGGTCTTGTGCTCGTTGACCAGCTCCGCCAGCCGGTCGTAGATTTCTTCCCAGACCTCGTTGGCCATCACGGCCTCGAGCGGCGAGGCCGGTACCTCGAGTGCCATATCGCGTTCTCGCACATGCCCCGTGTCGACGATATTGCAGCTACCTTCGCGATCGCCCAGCAGGAAACTCGCCATCGTGTGGATCGGCTTCTGCGTGGCAGAACAGCCGACGCGCGTCAGCTTGTGCGGTGTCAGCGCGTCGAGGCGCTCGAGCGACAGGCTCAGGTGCGCGCCGCGCTTGTTGCCGGCCATCGCGTGGATTTCATCGACGATCACGGTGCGCACGCTGCGCAGCATGTTGCGCCCGGACGCGCTGGTCAGGAGGATATAGGCCGATTCCGGCGTGGTGACGAGTATGTGCGGCGGCGTCCGCGCCGCTTTCTGGCGTTCCCACTGCGGCGTGTCACCGGTGCGTACCCAGGCACGCACGTCGACATCGGGCAGACCATGTTCCAGCAGGCAATCGCGAATGCCGACCAGCGGCAGCTGCAGGTTTTTCTGGATATCGTTCGAGAGCGCTTTCAGCGGGGATATATAGAGTACGCGGGTCTCGTCCGGCAGCCCGCGCTCGAGCCCCTCTTTGACAAGCGCGTCGATGCTGGCCATGAAGGCGGCCAGCGTCTTGCCGGAACCGGTCGGCGCCGCCAGCAGCGTGTGCTCGCCGCGCGCGATGGCCGGCCAGGACTCATCCTGAACCGGCGTCGGCTCGGAAAAATGTGCCTTGAACCAGGCCCTTACGGCCGGGTGGAAAGTGTCGAGCGCCATGGCTTTCGAATCCGCAGAAAATACGCAGTAAATGGTTGATTATTAATGTATAAGTGGAGCTGAACTGTATATAATAACAGTATCCTTCAACATCACAAGGACGTGCCCGGATGGAGACCAACACCCGCGATTTTGGCCGCGAACACATCGATGCACTGGACGGGGCCATCGTCCGCTTGTCCGCCCGCATCAATGCCGCCAATTATGAATTACTTGCACTCATTCGCCAGTTCGACGAACGCGCCGGCTGGCTCCGATGGGGTTTCGACAACTGCGTCGAGTGGCTCGCCTGGCGCTGTGACCTCGGCCTGAGCGCCGCGCGCGAGAAGGTCCGGGTGGCGCATGCGCTGAAGATCCTGCCGGCGGTTTCTGCGTCGTTTGCATCCGGGACCTTGTCGTACTCGAAGGTGCGGGCGATGACGCGTGTTACTCACCTTGTCGACGAAAAAGAGTTGCTGGCGTTCGCACTGAAGACCGCGGCCT
>JAHHOT010000228.1 GCA_018677555.1 Gammaproteobacteria bacterium
GTGCGCGACAGAGCCACACGATTCCTCTGTGCCACAATGCCCAGGTGACCACGGGCAAACCAACCAGCACCAGGGCCAGCGGACCCTTGGCAAGTAACCCGAGCCCCAGCCCGACGAAGAACAGGTAGCGCGATCGCGAGGCCGGAAAATCTGCCGCCATCCAGAATGACGCCAGCGATAGTGTCGTCGACAATGTCAACGCTGCATCGGTCATCACCATGCCCGCGCTCATGAAGCCCAGGACGGTCGTCAAGAAGACGGCAGCGCTGGCGACCGCCGCGTCGGTCGTTGACGCCACTTTCCCAAGCCGGACGACCAATGCGGCAGCCAGCAGAATCAGAACCCACCCGGGAAATCGCGCTGCGAACTCGCTTAGGCCGAACAGTTCGAACGATGCGGCCGTGAACCACATGGACAACGGCGGTTTGGCCCAGAAAGGCACGCCAACCGTTATTTGCGGAGTTACCCAGTCGCCGCTGGCCACCATAAGCCTCGCGATCTCGGCGTAGCGTGCTTCAGTCGTATCGTGCAGCGGATACAGCGACAGCGTCAACAGCCGCAGCGCTGCCGCCGTCACGAGGACGGCGAGCCACAATTTTCTGCGGTTCATCCAGCAGCCTTTTTCCGAACCTCACGATTGAGTTCGTCATGCTCCGGGAGGGCAATCGTGTCGACGAAATAAAGCGGGCGTTGCTTACTTTCGATCAAGAGACGACCGACGTATTCGCCGAGCAGGCCGATCGCCATGAGCTGTGCGCCGCCGAGAAACGTGATGGCAATGATGAGCGTGGGGAAACCGGCAACGGGTTCGCCGAAGATAAGCGTTTTGGTGAGTACAATGAGCCCATATAGAAATGCTCCTGCGGCTACCAGTGCGCCGGCCATGCTGGCGATTCGCAGTGGCGCGATCGAGAACGACGTAATCCCATCCAGTGCCAGGCCGAGCAGCTTGAACAAAGGCCACTTGGAATTCCCGGCGTCGCGACGTTCGCGCTTGTATTCGATCTCCAGGGTGCGAAATCCGACGAACGCGAACAAACCTTTCATGTAGCGATTGCGTTCCGGCATCGACTTCACGGCGTCGGCCGCACGGCGGCTCAACAAGCGAAAGTCACCGACGTTTTCGGGTATTTCTACGTCACTGAGCCGAGCGAGAATCTTGTAGAAACACTTTGCGGACCAGCGCTTGAACAACGTATCCGTCGAGCGATCTCCTCTCTTCATGGCAACCACGTCATAGCCGGCGTAGTACGCATGTAGCATCTCGGGTATATATTCCGGCGGATCCTGCAGGTCAGCGTCGATGACGATTACCGCATCCCCTCTTGTGTTGTCGATGCCGGCACTCAACGCCGTTTCCTTACCAAAGTTTCTGCTCAAATCAACCAAACCAACACGCGTATCGGTTGCGCGCAATGCGTCGATGACGTCCCGGGTATCGTCGACGCTGCCATCGTTTACGTATACGACTTCCACAGATTCCGTGATTGTGTCGAGCACTCGAGACAATCGCTGATGGAATCCGAGCAGGCCATCGGATTCGTTGAAACAGGGGACAACGACGCTCACCAGCGTGCTGCGCTTTCTAAACTGGTTTTGCATTGAAGGTCCAGGTCCTGTTCAGTGAGTAGCCTGAAACGAGCACGATGGCGGATGCGATCGCCTGGCTCAGCACGATCGGCAGGTATCCGGCCAGCGAGCGCATGACGACGGCGTTAATGGCGATGCCAAGGCTGGCCACTATCAAGAACCGGACAGGCGAACCGCCGCGAGGCTGGCAGTCGGCGAACACGAGCCAGCGGGCGAGGCAATAGTTGATGGTACAACCGACCACGGCACCGAGTGTCGAAGCGAGTACCACGTCCACGAACGGTGACATCGAAAGCAGGATCAGAAAGTGACAAGCCGTTCCGATGGCGCCAGCGCCGGCGTACAGCAGTATTGATCTGATTTCAATCGGCATCGTTGCCCGTTCGGGTAATGTATTTCGTGATCCATGCATGACCGGTCTGTCCTGGCTCCTGACTGCGATTGTGAAATTGCGCTTCGTTTGGATATCGGCGGCAGCAAACACGAGGCCGACGCCCTGTCCCAGTACTATTTGACGCGGCTTCTGAGAAAATCCTTCGCAGACGATCCCGAGTCAGGCGAATTTCATTCGGCGCGAAGGATTTTCGCGGTCGCTGCATCTCACGTCCCAATGATGGACGTATATACACCGCACAATCATCAGCCCGGAATACGTGGGACGTTGCGATTTCTGTGCTGTATCGCACTGGTGTTCATGCAACCCTGCGTTCACGCGCAGACCGGGCCCGTCAGTTATCACATCCCGTCGAAAGCCTCCGAGGGATTCACGGACGCCACCATTGGCGATATTACGTTAAACATCGGCGGGATCTTCGATCTGGAGAACCCGGAGGAGGACAAGCTCTTCTATCAGCTTGTCAACAAATTGCATATGAATACCCGTCCCCATGTGATTCAACAGCAATTACTGTTTGCGACGGGGGACCGGTTTTCTGCCCAGGCGCTACAGGAATCCGAAAGACTCCTCAGGAAGAACCGCTATATCCAGGAAGCCGAGATCGAAGCGTTTCCGCGCACGGACGGTGTAGTCGACATCAATGTCAACACCAACGACACCTGGACGCTCGTTCCGAAGCTGACATTTTCTCACAAGGGTGGCAAGTCGACGTCAGGCATCGGCGCCAGAGAGATGAACCTCTTCGGCAGAGGCATCGGGATCGAAGCGCTTTACAGGTCCGACATCGATCGCGACTCGAAAGTACTGAAGATCGTCGATCATCATGTTGGCAACAGCTGGTACAGATTCAGATCGATTTTTGAAGACAACAGCGACGGTTACACTCGACAGGTCGAGTTCGGCAAGCCGTTTTACTCACTGAACAGCACTTCCATGCACGGAATCAGTGTCTCGGACAGTCGCCGAATCGACTCGATCTATGAACGTGGTGAGATTGCGGCACAGTATGACCATCTTGCCAGAAACTACGAAATTCACACCGGCTGGTCCGGCGGACTAAGTGACGGCTGGTCACGGCGTATTACACTCGGACTCGCATATGACGAACGGCGCTTCTCCGCCCTGGAATCCGCGCCGGGCCCCTCGATTCCGTTGCCCGCCGACCGCAAACTGCTGTATCCGTTTATTGGCTACGAGCTGGTGCAGGACAAGTTTGAGGAAGCGAAGAATTTCGACCAGATCGGCCGCACGGAAGACCGCTTTCTCGGTACCTCGTTTAATTCCAGGCTCGGCCTGGCTGGCGCGGGCATGGGCTCGGACCGCGGTGCCGTGTTGCTCGATGCGGGTGCCCGCACGAGCATCACGTATGGCCAAAAGTCGCTGCTAGCGCTCTCTACAGATTTCAATACCCGCTACGAAGGGGATGAATTCAGGAACCTGGCGCTTGCCGTCGATGCGAAATTCTACAAACGGCAATCCGAGAATCGGCTTCTCTACGCACGACTGAATGCAACGTATGGACGCAACCTGGACCTGGAACAGCCACTCTACCTCGGTGGTGATAACGGCCTTCGTGGTTATCCCTTGCGCTACCAGGTCGGCGACCGCCGCGCCCTCCTGACAATCGAGCAACGCTACTACACCGACTGGTATCCCCTGCGGTTATTCCGCGTGGGTGCGGCTGTTTTCTTTGACGCCGGCCAAACCTGGGGAGATGGTCCTCTGGGCACGGGGAGCGACGGTCTTCTCAGGGACGTCGGTGCCGGCCTGCGCCTCGGCCAGACGCGTTCCGGGCTTGGCCGGGTGATTCATATCGACGTCGCCTACCCGCTCGACGCCAAAGACAATATCAGCAGCGTGCAGTTCCTTGTCGAACTGAAACAGAGTTTTTGATGAATACAAAGCGTGGAAAACAGCACCCTAATGGCTAAGAAATTCGACCGCACCATCGCGTCGCTCACCCCGCTTTTCTCATTCGCATTCAGAGCACTGCTCGTCTTGACGATCAGTCGTTCCATTTTCGTAGTTTGGCAATTTGATCGTGTCGTTCAGGCGG
>JAHHOT010000093.1 GCA_018677555.1 Gammaproteobacteria bacterium
GCGTCGGGGTCATACCAGCAAAGCGGTTCGGCGCTCTCGGCGAAGGTCTCGGTCAGCGTCTGGTCGCGGAGTTCGCGCCGTGTGACGTAATTGAATATTTTTTTCCAATACGGGTTGAACAGGTAGGCGCGGATGAACTCATCGCCATCCATCAGGAAATGAAATCCTACGTCGCCATCGGTTGAGTTGATCTCGACCAGCGTCTTGCACTCACCGAGGTCGCCGCAAGGCTCCGTCGCGTTCGCAGTACCTGCCATGCCGAGCGCCGCTGCAATGGCCGCGGATAGCAGAATCTTGCTTTTTACATAGTTCATGAATGTTTCCTCCCAGAACTGCAATTGGTCTTCGGCAGCGCGGGCACACTGCTGCCATTCTTGTGTTTCAGGGAATTAGACTGCACTAGCGGCGAAAACCGGTCGCCGCGTCCGCGCGCTGCGCCGGCGGTAAATCAAATCTGCCGTGCGGGAAGTCGCAATCGAATAGCGGCCGGTATGAAAAGCAGGTCGGCAAGCAGTGCACAGACGATAATCAATGCGGTCACTCCGCCGATTTGACGGCTCGGCAGGAAGCCCCCCAGGAGCAACACTGCGAAGCCGGCGGCCAGTACTATAGACGTAGTAACGATTGGGCGACCGACCTCTGAAATGGCGTTGTTCACAACGCCGGGAGTGATGTCTCTCGTCGCAGCAACCTGTCTCTGCATAGCGGTCATCAGGTGAATACTGTCGTCCACGACGATGCCGAGTGCGACCGCGGTAATCATAACGCTCCCCGGATTCAGCGAAATGCCGAAGAGCGTCATCGCCGCGAGGCCGACCGCGATCGGCAATAGATTGCCCAGAACGGCAAGCGCGCCCAGCGTGATCGATTTCAGCAACGCGAACATCAGGACGCTGACCGCTATCAGCGCCACGGAGAAGCTGGCAACCTGGCTGCTTATCACATAATCCTGCATCCGCCCGACCAGTACCGCATGGCCAGTCATCTCGATGTCGATGTCATGGGCACCGTATGTCGTTTGAATATAGGTGTCGATCGCCGGGGCCTGGTTGACGAACTGCTGGGCGCTGTCGACCGGAATTCGAGCGCTGATGCGAGCGCTGTCGTACCCGGCGGAGACCCAGTGGCGCAGTTCCCCGCTACGCCACAGGCTGCCGAGCAAGGCGTCTGTCACGGCTTGTGATCGGGGTAGCGCGTTACGCTCCGGGCCTTCGTCCCTGGATAGCCGCGCCGCCTCCTTGACGACGTCGACCAGTGAGAATACCCGCGCGACCGCGGTGTTGCGCAGCAGCCAGGACTCGAACTCTTCCAGCTGGCGCAGCGTGGCCGGTTTTTTCAGTTCGCCGGTTGGCGCCGTCACCAGGAATTCCAGCGCCAGGCTGCCACCAAAGGCACGATCAACTCTCTCGGTAGCGACGCGAAACGGATCGCCCGCCGGGAACCAGGTCAATGGATCGAGCCCGACGGGAATACGGGCAGCCATCCACGCGCTGCACAGCAGAAGCAGCAACGAGGTCGTCACGATCGCCCCGGGAAACCGGCCTGACCAGCCCTGCAACAAGCCGACACAGCGGTCAATCGCCGCCTGGCATCGAAGGCCGCGGCCCTGCCGGTGCAGCGGAACGACCATCAATAGGGACGGCAGCAGTGCAATACTGACGATAAATGCAACCGCAACACCAACAGCGCCGATTATGCCGAACTGGCGGACGGGCCCGATATTGCTGACGAGCAGTGCAAGCAACGCCGTTACTGTCGTTACCGTTGTAAAAAAGCAGGGCCGCAGAAGCTGCACGAGGCTTGACCGGATTGCCTCGGTGCGTTCGCTGTTCGCGTTGAATTTTGCCGTGACTCTGGCAATGACGTGAACGGTATCTGCAACGCCTATCGCGAGAATCAGCGGCATGAGCATCGCCGAGATCATCGTCATGTGCCAGCCGAGCAGACCCATTACCGCGAAACTGGATACAACAGACACACCGACCACAGCGAGCGGCAGCAGCGCCAGCCAGAATGTGCCAAAAACCAGCCAGGCCGTAAGCACAATGACGAGGAACATGAATGGAACGAACTTCGCGAGGTCGCTCTTATTTTTCAATTGACCGGCGCGCCCCATGGCCGCCGCCCCGGAAATGGCGAACTCGGCCGGCAAATCCTGCATCTCTCTCTCGACCAGCGACCGAAGTTCGTCAACGAACTCGTAGCGCCTGGCCGCTGCTGCTGCATTGCGCGAATAATGCACAACCACTGCCGTCGCACGGGCATCTGCCGACACGAGGTTGCCAACCGCCGCCGGACTCGCCAGCACGTCTTGCCGGAAGCCGGCGCTGCGGAAGCCGCCCTCGGCCCGTTCGGAATATGCCGAATGGGTCAAGGACTGCACGCGCATTACCTGTGGATGCTCGGATAGGCCACTGGAAATGCGATCGATGGCGGTCAAGACGGCGATATCGAACACGTTGTCAGCGAAAACGCCGACCATCGTGATGTCATCCGCGCGAAACAGTTCGGAGAAGCGACCATAGAGTTCGAGAGCAGGATCGGCCTCCAGGAACCAGATCTCGATGGAGTTATCGAAGCTAACCCGGCTGGCAGGAATGGCAGCGGCAGCCGTCAGCAGAACAATCAACACAGGCAGCAGTATGCGGCGCCGCAGAACGAACGCTGCAATCCATTCAGACAATGTGTATCCGCCGCGTTCGCAACCGCTCTTTTCCTGTCATGTGCGTGAGTGCGTCTGTGGCGTCTTGATTTCAGCCCGGTAGCTGCGGAAACCGGATTCACCGTAGCGAATCCGGTGGACAATGCCGTAAAGAGCGGCAGGAATGATCATCAGTGCAAGACCGCCGCCAGCAGCGACAAACCAGAACGTCGCGGGCGAATGACTGACCAGCAGCAGGTTCTCCGCCGTCTTGACCATAGCGCCATGGCAGGCGCCCATGCTGCCGAAAAGGATTGGCGCATAATCGGTCACTGCCTCCTCGGCCGAGGCTCCTTCCGCCCGCCGCCTGGTGTAAATGGAAATGAAGCCCGATTTGATGGCGTAGGTTTCGTACCACCAGTTCCAGAAACCGAACACCGAGCCGACAACGAAGGCTGCCGTGACGATGCCGGCCACGCCGCCGCTCCCGACCGGCATCAGTCGCAGGGACAGGTAGGTGAGCAGCCCCGTGGCTGTGCCAATGACGAACCCGTGATGCGGACGCAGCCCCCTGATGGTCGGCCAGGTATTCATCTCCCACAACTGCAAGCGGGTGATGCCGACGATTACCAGGGCATAGTAGGCCACCACTGGCACAAACATCACCAGCATCGTCACACGATGATTGCCGGCAAAACGATCCAGCCAAAGCCAGTACGCAAGCGGAAACAGTAGTGCCGGAACGATGAACTGATAAATCTGATAAAAACGGTTCAGGGTCTTGATGCTGGCGCTCCTTCAATTCGACCGTTCAACTGCCGGGCAACGGTTTTTTCCGGCGTTTCGTTGCAGAACAAGTGAATCTGATACCGGCGCCTGACCTGTGCCGGCAGGCACAGGTTGCTCGCCGTCACTGCGCCGAGAAAGTCCTGCCGATAGCTCAGCCCCGCCTTGCGGTTCGCGGTATCGGTGCGCAACGGATCCACGTAGGTGCCGAAGACGCGGTCCCAGAGGACCACGGAATTGCCGTAATTGCAGTCGAGATCGCTGCAGTGATGCAGCCAGTGATCCTGCGGCGAGGTGATGCCGAGCGGCCGCAATATGGCATGCATCCAGCCGCAGCGACGAAGGTACGACGAGTGGCTGGCACCCAGAACAGACGTCTGCAGCAGGATCACCGCGATTATGATCGATGTCATGTCATAAGCGCCGTAGCCGAGCGTGGCGAGCAGCGCCTGCATGATCAGAATCGCAGCAAAGGCCGACGGCAGGTACACCACGAATGCGTAAGGACGCACGAAAATTCCCGGCATGAAAGTTGAAACGTCGTTGACGAGGTGATGGCTCTCGTGCGTAAACCACAGGTACCGGCCATGACTGAGAAACCGATGTACCAGGTAATCGCAGAGCCCCAGGACGTAGAACGCAACGACGACCAGTACGACGTACACGGCAGGATGTGGCGTGGCGGAAATCGTCGGGACCGCCTCCGGCGATGACAATGCTGCGGCAGCAATCAGCTCGTTGATTCCAGGCACGAGCTGCATGCCCAGAACCTGCAGGGAGCCGTACGCCAATGTCACGGCGACGATGAAGAATATCGTTCTGCTCCGCAAAGCGCCGCGTGCATAACGCCGCCGTGCACTGAAAAACCGCTCCCAGATATCCAGCCCCAGCAGCAGGAGTTGCCCGAAAACCAGGAACAGGAGCAGCGATCGCCAGTCCATGTCAAATCCGGCTACGGAGAGCGGCGCGCCGCCCGATACAGGACGAACAGGACCGTCGCCAGCAGCAGGAACGCAACCGCATTACCCATGTTTCGCGTACTGGCTATATTCAATGCCGTCTCGATTTCTCCCTGGAATGCCAGGCGCTGCAGACCGCGCATGGCGAACAACAGCACGAATCCGTAGACGATTTCCGGATGCCCGAACGGGTCGCGTGCAGCCATACCGGCCATGAAGCCGAGCGCGATCATAAAAGCACCCAGTGGCTTGACGATGTAGGCGAATTCGGGCGTCCAGCTGATCTGCGCGCCGTAGTAGCGCGCCATCGCCTGCGGAAACTCGTCCGACAGGTTGACACCCAGGCCCACGACGACGTGAAAAGCACAAACGAACCAGAGAAAAACCGTCAATCCTGCTGCTACTTTAGTTTTCATGATGCTGTCCTGTCTGTTATCGAATTCATGGCATCAGCCTGCATGCCGCTGCCTGACGCCAGCACCCCCGTCCGACCGCACAATTTGTGGCCCGATGCTGCCGCGTTTACGGCCGAAAAACATCCCATGCTTGGTCCATGCCTCTGCGGCATACAGCCTGTTGTACACAAGGTAGGTGCCGAGACGATACGGAGAATCGAGGTGCGTCTGGAAATCCCACATGCGTTTGAAAATAGAACGCGCCGAGTTCCAGCGCTGCCGGATCCCCCACACGGACTCCGTCAGTTCCTCGGGAGACATATGTCGCGGCACAAACGCCGCATGGTTGAACCGGTAGTCCGGATGCAACCACCATTTGCCGCCCCACAACAAACGGCCTTCCATCTCCAGCCGCCGGTACAGCGCCGTCCCCGGGTACGGCATCAGTATATTGAATGCGGCGAAACAGAATTTGCTGTCCTCGGCAAAGCGAAACGTCTCTTCTATCGAGTCGGGGGTGTCGTGATCGTGGCCGAGAGTAAACGACGCCCAGGTCTGCAAATGATGCCGCCGCAGTATCTCTACTTGCCGCGCATAGCGATCCCAGCCGCTGAACTTCTTGCTCAGGTTGCAGGCTTTGCGCATCGACTTGACGTTGTCCTGGTTGACGGACTCGAAGCCGACGACCAACCCCTGCCCGCCACTGGCCTCGATCAGGTCCATCAGTTCGTCATCCTCCGTCATGTCGAGCGAGCCCTGCGACACCCAGCGAATCTTGAGTGGGATGAGTGCTCGCAGCAGCGTCTTCAGCGCATCGTGGCTCGAGACGAAGTTGTCGTCGACGAAGAAGACGAGGTTGCTGTCGCGCTGCTCAAGCTCGGCGAGTACGTCGTCGACAGGCCGCACCGTTTGCTTGCGATCGAAGAACGAGCTGATGGCGCAGAAATCGCAGGCGAAGCGGCAGCCACGGCCGAACTGAAGAAGGCTGATTGGCAGGTAGCCCTTGCCCTTGTACAGATCGCGCCGCGGGATTACTCCACCCGGCTGCGGATGCGGCGTTGTGCCGTCGTACCGGTTACGCAGTCGCCCGCGTCGCGCATCCTCGACGACTGTCGGCCACACCAGTTCGGCATCCCCGGTAACAATGGCATCGGCATGCTGCTGGCATTCTTCCGCTGCCAGCGTCGGGTGGAAGCCGCCCATGACAACCGGTACGCCGCGTCGTCTGTACTCTGCAGCGATTTCATAAGAACGGCGCGCGTTGTACAACTCGACGGTTATCGCGGCAAGATCCGTCGGCTCATCGAACGGGATCTCCTCCATGCGGTCGTCGTACAGCACACACTCGACGTCGGCGGGCGTATAGGCAGCAATGACACCCAGCGAGAGCGGCTCCATGCGACCCTCGTCGATATAAACGCCGCTCTCGAGCCTGCCGATATTCGGACGAATGAAAGTAACTTTCACGCTTGCCGCACCCGCGCCTCGCGCATGACCGGGGCCGCACCGAGCGCCCTGTTCTGTTTGCGATAAATCTCACGCCGCGAGATCGTGTTTGCCAGTAAATACAGCGCGGCCCGATACGGTGTGCGCATATTGGTGCGTGTGTCGATCAGGCGCTTCGCGATCGAGCCGACCGTATTGAACTTGCGGCGGGCAGCGAAACAGCCGCGAGTGAGTTCGTCGGAAGTCATACCGCGCGGTCGCATCGTCGCGTCACCGTAGTTGAATTCCGGGTCGAGCCACCATTTGTCGTGCAGCAAACGGCCCTCATCCCTGACCTTTGCGTAGAGTGGTGCACCCGGCATGGGCGTCAACGGGTTGAAGTTTGCCAGCATGAATTTGTGACGGACTGCGAAATCAACGGCGACGTCAAACGACCCAACGCTGTCGTGGTCGCAACCGAATACGAAAGTGCCGTATAGCATGATGCCGGCATTGCGAAACACCGCTATCGCGTCATCGTAAGACTGCCATTTCACATTCCAGCCCTTCTTGATTTCCTTCAGGCTCGCCGGGTCCAGCGATTCGAATCCGATCAGCGCGCTGATGCAGCCGCTCTTTGCCATCAGTTGCACCAATGCCGGGTCTCGCGCCACGTCGATGGAAACCTGGCAGGACCAGGAAATATTCAAGGGGACCAGTGCTTCGAACAACCGTCGCGCCTTGTCCACGTCGATGAAGATGTTGTCGTCGACGAGGAATATGTGACGCCGCCCGGAGCGTCGAATGTCCTCGACGACCATGTCGATCGGGCGCTGCCGCAGGTTGTTACCGTAAAACGCCCGGATCGAACAAAACGAACAGTTGAACTTGCAGCCTCGCGCGTACTGCACAAGGCCCATCGGCGCGTAGCGCTTGCCGTTGAATATCGATCGGTCAGGCATGACCTTGTCCAGCAGCGGAAACTCCGGCGATCGATACACACGCTGCATCGCACCCTCGGCGGCATCGTCCAGTACCTGACCCCAGACGTCCTCCGCGTCGCCGATGACGACCGCGTCTGCGTGCTGCAGGGCCTCGTCCGGCAGAAACGTCGGGTGATAGCCACCGAACACGACCGGGATGCCCTGACGCCGGAAGCGTGCGGCAAGCTGATACGAGCGCCGCGCCGTGTAGGTCTCGACGGTCATCGCGACGAGATCGGTCGCCAGCCTGGCGGGAATCGCCTCCAGGCGCTCGTCGATCAGTTCCGTAGCAATGTCGTCAGGCGTTAGTGATTTGAGAATCGCGAAGCACAGCGGCTCCATCGCGTCCGTGGACCGGTCGTCATAGAGATTCGGACGAACGAAAGTCACCCTCATGAAAGAGCATCCCCCAGCGGCCGGACTGCACCGACCGTCGTAAATCCATTCTAGCAGCTAAGCCGGGTCAACATAACGTTCACGGGAGCCGCTGAATTTCGTCCGAGTGGCTGTTTCAATTTACATATGTTGCCTATAGCGGCCTTTATGGCAAGCGCGCAACAATTGTTTCTATTCAAGGCCTATAGTGGAATCACTCAAAAAGAACCAGCAAGAGGTAGCTTCACCGAATACATCAATCAAACAAAACCTAACGGTATTTACGTAGCACCGTAGAGAATCAGGGGAATAATAATAATGATAAGGAAATATCTACGTATACCCGTGTTGCTGTGCGCGATACCTATCGCGACCGCAGCCAACGCGCAGATGACGGTCGAAGAAATGGAGCTGATCGACGAAGGCTTCAAAGTATTCACCGAAGAAACGTTTGACGGGAACGGCCGAACCTGCGCCACCTGTCATCTCCCGAAAGAGGCCTACAACATCTTCCCGGCCTCGATTGAAGAACTGAGCGCGGACCAGAAAGATCTCGTTCTGGCCACCAACGTTCCGGGCCTCGAGAATCCGGACCTGGTCAAGTCGCATGCGCTATTCAACATCTCGGGCGGCGCCGATGTTTGTCCCGCGGATTCACCGAGCTGCTTCGGCACGCCGGGCGAGGAGCATTCCGGTCCGATTTTCCGCTCGACGATGGGACCGTTCGCTCAGGACATCACGTCCATCAATACGCGTCCGCTGTTTCCCGGCTCGCCGCTGCTG
>JAHHOT010000226.1 GCA_018677555.1 Gammaproteobacteria bacterium
GGACGACGCGGCAGAGGCCGAGTCCGAAACGATGCACGAAGACACCGCCGTCCGTGCTGCAATGGAAATCGACCATGCACTCATCAGCGAAATGGAAGAGGAGCAATTTGCTCCAGCGATCGCGGATACACCGGCGGCTGACGGCCCTGCGGACGATCTTCGATTGAAGGTGCCGGCGGATGCCGGGAAGCCGGATGCGCTCGCGGCTGCCATCTCCGTGACGAGTGAGAGCGTGCCGACCAAAGAACAGGAAGCATTGAACCGGTCAATTCTCGAACGTTCGGCAGCGGCGCTTGCCCCTGACCTGGGCCCCGACAACCAGCCTGACAGAGAAGTCGATCTCGACGAATGGGCGGACGAACTCGGCAAGGCCGAAGCGCTCGACGAGATCAATGATGTAATGGCGGAAACGCTTTTCGGCACTGTCGAGGCAAGCAAAATCTCGGCAGAGATTGTGAGCGAAGCCGCCGCAGGCAGCCTCCAGGCAGAAGACCCGGTCGCGCTCGAATTTGTGGACATACCCGACGGTGCGCCGCTGCATCCGGCGGCTGCGGCAGGCAGCCAGTCATCGAACGGAGCTGCGCCGTCGTCGGGTTCGGACGCCCCGCAGACCACCAGTGGTGCAAATTCTGCGGCGTTGCAAAATTCCCCGGATGCACAGTTGAAGAATGGCGAAGCGGCTGCCGCCGGCGCCGCGCCGGGTGAGGAGCCGCCGCCTGTCGCAGGCGCTCTCGATCATCAGGACGAGGATAATCAAAACGGTCTCCTCGAGTTATTCGAGCGGGCGTCGAAGCGCTAGGCGTAATGTCCTGCGTTCGCAACCGTTCTGTACCCTCGACGATACCGGCCCGAATCCCCGCCGCATCCTGACCTGGATTCGTCACCTCGATTCAGCGAGTGCCCCTGCTCGACAACCACGA
The DNA here is from genome assembly GCA_018677555.1 of Gammaproteobacteria bacterium. Lineage (GTDB taxonomy): Bacteria > Pseudomonadota > Gammaproteobacteria > Steroidobacterales > Woeseiaceae > JAHHOT01. The sequence continues at coordinate 921 of JAHHOT010000226.1, forward strand.
GGTGACTATTGACGCAACAGCGGCAGGATCCTGCTGCGGAGCAAGATGATGCAGGCCCTCGAGGATTTGATACTCGACTGAGTCTGCAAATCGTTTGGCATGATGCAACAGCACCGTGCGATCGTGCAGGTAAGTATGCTCTGCGCTGAGCAGTAAGGTCGGTACGCTGATGGTCGACAAGGCGTCCCAGATATACGGGGTGGTGAGAAAATTGTAGGCTTCCCAGGCAGGGTCGAACACGAGTTTCAGCCTGCCGTCGGGCGAATCCTCGAGGCCGCCATCGGCGTAGTCGCGCAGGGCCTCTTCGGTAAAGTCTCGAAACGCACGCCGCGTTCGGTGGTGAGCGATGAACTCATCCCGGCTCTCCCAGTGCCGGCGACGTTCCCTTGTTTTGCGGATGATCTGAATGCGACCGCCGATCATTCTCGGCGTGAGCCGCAGGAGCCAGTCGAGCAGTTTGTTCGGTGAAGTTGCTGGATCGATAAGAACCAGGGCCCTGAAGAGCTCCGGTCGCCGCTCGGCGGCAAACAGGCTGACCGAGCCACCGATGGAATGGCCGATAGCAATAACGGGCTCGTCGTATTGCTGCTCGAGGAATGCGACCAGGTCGTCTGCATGATCGTACCAGTCGTAACCGCGGCGAGGAGCCGGTTGCGCTGGCCAGGCCCCCCGGTTATCCATGCCGCAGACGGTGTAGGTATCTGCAAATAACTCGAGAAATGTGCGGTACGTTGCAAACGGCAAGCCGTTTGCATGTGCAAAGTGCAGCTGTGGGCCCGCCGAATCCATGCAGTGATAGCGTGCACGGCCGCGGCCAAAATCGGCAAACGAGGTGTGGATCGCCACTTGCCCGCTCAGCGACCGGCAGACTCTCCGGAAAATTGTTTAAGCGACGGCGGTCGTTCACGGCGAATGCGCGCGGCGGTACGCTCGACTTCCGCGAATACACGCAGGATATTGTCGCGCGTGAGCAATCGCAGATCGTCGTCCGTCCAGCCTCTTGCTGCCAGTTCGGCGATGAGGTCCGGGTATTTCGATACGTCTTCGAGACCGACTATGCGATCCGCAGCGTCCTCTGCACCGTAAAAGTCACCGCCAATGCCGACGGACTGCACTCCGGCAACTTTTGCGACATGTTCGATATGATCCGCAACGTCGCCGAGCGTTGCCATTGGCGGTTCGCCGTTGTGCTGCTTGTAGGCTTCCTGTATGAGATTCCAGTCGCCGTCGTTCTTCGCGTCTTTCAGCAAATCGAAAAGGCCCGAGGCCCAGATGCGCCGCTCCTCGTTCACGAAATCGGGGATAAACGTTACCATCACGACGCCGCCGTTCTCAGCCACCCTGCGCAAGACAGCGTCGGGCACATTGCGGGCATGGCCGGTCAGCGCGCGCGCCGACGAGTGCGAGTACATGACCGGCGCCTCCGTGATATCCAGCACGTCGTGCATCGTTGTCTCGGAGACGTGCGAGAGATCGACCATCATCCCCAGCCGGTTCATCTCGCGGATCACCTCCTTACCGAATTCGTGCAAGCCCTCGTGCCGCGCAGCGTCGGTCGCCGAATCCGCCCAGTCATTCGTATGAAAGTGCGTGAGGGTCATGTAACGCACACCCAGGTCGTAGTAGGCGCGCAGCGCACCCAGCGAGTTGGCGATCGCATGCCCGCCTTCGATGCCCATCAAGGACGCAATTCGTCCCTCGCTTTCCGCGCGTTCGATGTCGGCAACGCTGTCTGCATAGGCCAGGTCATCGGGGTAATGCGCGATCATGCGGCGTGCAAGGTCGATCTGCTCCAGCTGCGTCCGTAAGGATTCTTCCGGCGATAGTGCGCTGGGCACGTAGACGGACCAGAACTGCGTGCCGACCTTGCCCTCGCGAAGCCGCGGAATGTCCGTGTCGTATTGCGCCTCGACCGAGATGTCGTAGCCTTCTGCGTCGCCGCCGAATTTTTCCCTGATGACCCAAGGCAAGTCGTTGTGGGTGTCTACGAGTGGAGCCGCTTCGAGCACGCTCAGCGCGCGCGCGAGGTGACGATCCTCGGCAGCCCGCGCAGGCGCGGCAAGCACCAGCGCTGCGGCAATGGCTACGCCAAGCGGTAATCTTGCTGGCACTCGCGTCCCCTTTCTTGCGTTCCCCTGGAAGGACAGCCAGTCTACCGCGGCCGCGCGGTATCGGGGAAGCCGGGCCTCAGGAGAGCTGCCGCAAGCACGTTACCTTTGTGATTGTGTGAGTGCCGGTCTCGCTCAGCACGCAGGGCCCGTCAAACGTTCCGGTTGCCTCGACCACCGTGTTCCAGTCCAGGCATTCCGGTGCCTCGATGACCAGCATTTGCGCCGCTTCCTCTCCGCCGTCGTCGATCTGGCCGACAGCGCCGCGAATGGCAGCCTGGATCTCGGTATCGAAATCGAAGCCAACGGCAACAGTGGCGCCGTGACCGAACAGCTCGACGACGTCTTTGAAACCATAGTTTGGCAGACATCGGTCACCGGTCAGCGTCAACAGGCCGCGAATACAGGCTTCGTCAGCATGCGGACTGTGATTTTGCAGCGTCAGCGAGCTGAGCCAGCGCAATGGACGGGGCACGCGCAAAAGTCTTGGCGTTGCCAGAAAAAGACGAGCCCCGAAATCGGCAGCCTGGATCAGGAGCTGAACCGTGGGGCTCGTTTGCAGGCGCAAGTCTGTCGGGTCGATCAGCGCTATGACGTAACCCGGGTGGCCCAGCCAGCGTCCTGCCTGGTCCGCAGTGTGAAGACGACGTCCCGCCGATTTCCCGAGATGCCGGGAATGTGCGGGCACGAATACCGTCGTGCCATCCGGCAGCCACAGTGCGGGCTCGAAGTCGCAGCGCGCGAGCACGCCGTGCTCCGCGATATCGATGCTGCCGCTCGTCAGCAGCACACAGGGCACGCCGCCACTACAGGCCAGGTCGAGCAACTGGCTACTCCGCGTCGGGCGAATGCTCGAGCAATGCGCGCTGGTTGGCGCGCTGCAGCTTCTCCCGGAACGAATCGCACAGCGCTGCAACGTCCCTGCTTATTGCATCCTTACACATGCCTACACGCGCCATGGTGGCCACGCGGCTGTTCAACGCCTGCACGTAGTCACGGTGGCGCTGATCCGTCGGTGGCACCAGCGTCTCGATGTCGCCGAGCCGCTCGTAGAGCTGGATCATTTCCGGCCGGTCAGTGCAGAACCAGTGCGGCGATTGCTCGTCGTTATTCTCGGTCGTCCACAGGTACCCCGTGCCCAGGTTGTGCAACTCGGCAAGGATGCGCCCGTCGTTAATATCGTGAAACCGCAGGCGACCGTCCTGGCCGCCGGTTACGAGACGTGACTGCTCGGCATTGATGAACGCGACGCGTCGGAACAAGGGTGCGTTGATTCGGCAGCAAAGCGCAATGCTGCCACTGTGAGGGTCGGTAATGCAGGCGTTGTCATGAATGCCTATGCTGACCAGCCTGCCATCGCACATTGCCACGGACCGCACGTTGGAGGTATGCAATCGCCAGCGCTCGAGTACCGCGCCGTCGGCGGAGCGCGCCTTGACGACGTATCCGCCGCCGGTGCCGTAGAAAATGTACTCGCCGGTGTCATCGAAGCAGCCGCTGTAGATAATGCTGCTGTCACTGCGCTGATGCCGCAACTTGCCGCTCGCGTAGTCGAACACGAGGACGTCGCCCATGTCCGATGTCGACAGAACATACCGGCCGCAGGGCGATACCGCCGCGCAGCGAATTGCGGCGCTGTTGCCGTGGTATTCCTGTACCGGTTTGCCTGTCTCGATGTCATGGCGACGCAACCGGCCGTTGCGCGTACCCGTCACCAGCATGCCGTCCTCGTGAAGCGCGACTGCCTGTGACGGAACGCCTCTGTGCCGGATGCAGGCAATGACCTTGCCGGTACTGATATCCAGCACGCGGGCGGTGCCGTCGTAGGCGCCGGTGGCAACCAGGTCCCCGAGGACGTCCATCTTGGATACACAGCATTCATGGTGGTAGTAGCGCTGTGCATCGCCGGTCAACAGGTCGTACTGCGCAAGGACGCCCCGCTGGTCGACTACCATGAGGTGGCGCCCGGATTGGGCGGCCGCCATGACGGGGCAATAAGTATCAGCCAGCGTGCCGTAACGCCCGCCCGTGAGCGAGTATTTGTCGACGGTGGAATCGCCGCCGCAGATGTACATGAACCGGCCGTCGGCCGAGACCTTGAGATCCGACGGTCCGTGCCCGTAAGTGTGGACCCGGCCCAGCCGCTCACCGGTTTGACCGGACCACACGGTCGAGCCATTGAAGCCCGCGGTTACGACGCGTGCCCCGTCACGCGAATAGTCCATATCGCCCGACCACGTGGTGATTTCCACGGGCTCTTCCGCCGTATTGGACACGCGAATACCGTTGCCGGTCGAGCAGACAATCGGCACGCCGGCAGGAGCCTCGTCCAGCTCGCGGCCATCCTCGAGCGAGTACAGCGATTCGCCGTCGTCCGACTCAACGAACAAAACGCCCTTGTCCGAATACACGCGCATTTGCCGCAGCCATTCACCGCAGGAAACCTGCAGGAGCAGCGTGCCGCGTGATGGATCGATGTAGTGGACGTCGCCGGACGCCGTACCCACGGCGCAATGTCCGTCGGCGGCTGCAGCGATGACGGTGATTGGCGAATCCATCTCGTAGGTCCTGGATCGTGCCGGGCCACGCAGCTCCGTTACCCACAGGGAATTGCTGTTGACATCGCCGACCAGCAGCTGGCTGCGGCAAGCGGAAATCCCGATGGCCGAGATGCTGAAGTCGAACACCTGCCTGTCCACTCGCTCGTAGCTGTCCGCGTCCCACACGCACACGACGTTATCCGCGGCACCGGCAACCAGCTTGTCGTCGAGCGACAGCGCCAGCCGGCGAACGCACCCTGCATCTTCCAGCAGCTCGTGACGCTGCTCCGTGCAGTATTTCCGGATCAGTTGCTGGCGGTTTTCGTGAATCACCAGTTGCTGCTTCGTTTGTTCGCGCAAAACGATCTCTTTGATATTGTTCGACATCAGTGAAGTCCCCCGGGCGGTGGTGGAGTGATACTGAGCAGCTCGTCCGCCTCTTTTTCGAGCTGTTCGGCCGCTTTGCGGCACTCTTCTGCGTTTACTTTCATCTGCTCTCTCTGTTCTTCCTGCCTGGCTTCCGGCATGTCGAGCATCGCGCGCATCAGCTTCAATTCCCCGTCAGCGCTGACCGCGAATATTTCGGCCTGTATGGCGACGATCTGCTGATCGATTTCGGCGCAGGCGCTCTCGAGCCAGGCGATGCGTTCCTCCAGCGTGTCGCCCTGGATGGTCAGGGCTGCGTCCAGGCCCTCGATCCCGGCGAGCGCGAGAATCTGCTGCGCCTGTTCCAGTTTGTGCTCGAGGGTTGGAATGGAACGGCACAACATCCCCTGTCCGTCGCGGTCGCCGCGAAGCGCGTGCGTGCTTTTCCAGATGCGACCGAGCTGCCGGCGTTGCTCGCGCGTGAGGTCAAGATTCTGCAGCCGATCGGGGTGGGTCAGCATCGCAATGCGCCGCAGCAGGTGTTTCGCGGTCTCGAGGTCCTGTTTGTCGTAGTTGTCGCGGCACAGCGCCGGTAGCGCAAGACCGTAGGAGGTCGAGAGCTGGTAGGCCCTTAGCGTCTCGACGCGCTGCTCGATCTCGTCTTTGAGCCGCTCGCGGATCTGATCGGCGTCGAGCTCCGGGTGTTGCCGGATCAGCTCGAGTTGCAGCCGCGCAATCTCGAGGCGGGCCGACTGCTCTTTCTCTGCAATGAACTCTACCGAGAACAACTGCAGAAACGCCTGCCGCAACATCTCGGCACGCAGCATGCTGTCTTCGTGGCGCAAAATGATACTGCCGTATTCTTCGTTGGCCCTCAGCCAGGCACGCTTGCGCATGGCGAACAGCCGTTTCGTTGCCGGCTCGGCATCGCTGGACTGGTCGATGGTCAGGCGGCGCTGGGTATCGAAGTACTGGAGTGCGTCGCTGTCGGTCGCTGCGGTGTGCAGGCCCAGCAGCACCATCTCGGTCATGAGCATCGTGAGGTCGCCGTCGGCGAACAACGGATCGTCGCGGTAGTGAGGCTGCAGTGCGACGGTCATTTCCGTGATCGGCCACTCGGCCAGCAGCGAGTTGCCCATGAAGTCCTGGGTAGTGCCGGCCGATTGCTGGCTCTCGGTCTCGTGCTTCAGCAGCAGAGCAACGGTGCGCGTGTAGCCGATGTCGTGTTTGCGGGCGATTTCAACGAGTTGTTTGAACGCGCGCGCCCGGTTGCGCGCAAGCCGCGGTATGTCGTCGTCGATACAGATGGTTTTGAGGTCGTCCTGGAGCGTGGTCATGGCGTATTCCCCCTGGGTTGTAACGGTCTGGTAATCCCGATAGTTGTGGTGTTAGGATGGCCTTAAGAGGACACTTTCCTCAAAAACCCAAGAAATATCAATAGATTACAGGACCAAAAAACGGCCCCCACAGGCCAAGCGGAGGCCGCGCGGGACCAGATTTTGGCACGGAGGGGACAACGGTGACGGGCTACGATGAGAATGATTATGGATTTGAACGACTTGCGTACATGCTGCGAACGCGCAAAAAAGAAATTCGCGCGTGGACTCGCTTTGCGAAAGAAATCGCAGTGGCGAATCCTGGCGCTGACAGCTTTACGATCGGGCGAAAGCTCCTCAAAAATCTGGCGAGCATCGAAAACGACAATAACGCTAACGTGTCGATGAAGATCGGGCAGCTGATTGCACTGGACAGATACTTCGCATCGATTAATCAGCGACCAATCCTGGTCAAGGGGATGACGCTTATAGACTCAATTGCGGAGGCGAGTAACATCAATTTTCTTGTTGGTTCTCGCGAGCCACCGAAGTCATCCAAGCGGAGAGACCTGGTGGTCTCGCACTGGGATCTTCGCGCAACGACCTACCTTACGCGAAGCCGGCTTGGTCAGAAGAGATACGAAACCTGGGATGTCAATGGTCCGGATCACTGGAATTCCATAGCCACACGGATCCGAACCGGGGCGAACATCGCCATCGGCAGTCCCGTCGCCAACTTTGCGTCCGAACTATTGTTGTGCATGATGTTTGCTGTACTGCCGAACAAGAAAATCCCGGTGAAACGGCTGCCTTTCTTTATTGTCGGCGCCGATCGAGACAAAGGTAATGAAAGTGTATTTGTGCGGACGAAGATTGATGCGACGCAAGTGGACGCCGACGTCGGGAACAAACTCGTAAAGGATCGTCGATCGCTCGTGTTTGGTGGCCGTTTGTTCGCGGCGACGCGACAGCATGATTACGCTTTGCTGGTTGCGCAGCGAAGCGCGGTCAACAGGCATGTCCAGTCTGTGTTGCTCGGCTTGACTGGCAGGGGGACGTATCAACTCGCGCGCATACTGCAGGGCGACCAGCCGCAGCAAACAGTCCCCGAGTGGGACGAGGGCGAATCGCATCCGCCAATTCTGCTGGTGCTGTACCGGCTCGTGCTCGAGTCGGACGACGAAAACCAGGACGTCGCCGCGAAAAAAGTCGTGAATTACTCCGCAGTCCAGTCGCCCGTGTTACTGAGATTCACGAACGGCAAATGGCGGTTTCCCGATACCTTCGGGCAATCACAGTGAGGGGCCGGTGTCATGCTCATCAACGAATGCAGGCCCTATGTCAATCGTGCCGGCGAGCTGCGCTTCATCATGCCGGGATTCCGGCGTTCCGTCGCCGGAATAAGCCCCTGGCGCCGCGGCTTCGTGCCATGCCAGATTCGAAACGGCAGGCAGCAGGACAGTAGCCACTGGTCCGTCACGCTGTTCTCCGCCAGGGGCGGGCGACGGCTGGCAGGCAGCGTCGAGGCGTTTCTCAACGAGATCCCGCTCGAGGTGCGTGAACGCGTGGGCCGATACCGCTTCGGCCAGGTACCGATGCTGCAATGCATTTCCAGCTTTCCCGAGGCCGGTGATCTGTGCCGCAGCAATCCGGCACTCTTCTGGCTCATGGTTGCGTCGACCTTCGACTCGGAGCGGTCCGTGCAGGACCTGCAGGGGATTTGCCGGTTACGCCAGGTCGAGATCTTGCGCGAAATCAACGGGCGGGCGTCCAAAGCGACGGTGCGTCTGATGCACAAGATTCACGTCGATGAAGGAACGCTCGGTGAGGCGCGGAATATTCTCCGGGCACTGTTCGTGCCGGACATCGTGAGGGTTGCTGCGCATCAGGCACGCGTGCCCGTGCGCTACCTCGCGTTACTCGCAAACTATCCGGACCTGGCGGAACCGGCAGCAGCCAATGTCGTCGCGAGGATACTCGGCAGCGAAGCGGGGCAGGGAATGGGCACCGCTGTTGACCTTGCCGTGCAGCTGATCGACATCAAACGCATGGCGCGGGCATTGAACATACCGAGGCCCGAGCGAACGATTGCCGGGCTGAAATCACTCGAGGACGTTGCACGACTGCACGACCGCTGGGTCGACAATCTCAACGCCGCGCCGCGCACACCGGAAGAAGAGCACAACGAGATCGTCGATGTGTTTGAGCGAGCGCGTCGCGAGCGCGAGTTGCCGGCTTTCCTCCGCCAGGTCGACGACCGTCGCCCGCAAAGGAATCGGGGGCAACGCGACCTCGATGAGATCGCGGAGGCGTTGCTCCGCCGCCGCGCCATCATCGAGCAGTCGCGTGAGGACCTTGCCGCGCTTGAGTTTCCGGCACCGCCGTTCCCCGATTCGCCGCACATTCGAGCGATTACCAGCGCCGAAGAACTGATTCGCGAGGGCCGCGTGCAGGATAATTGCGTGGCAACCTATGCGCGGCATGTCGCATCGGGCGATTTGTACGTCTACCGCGTAACCCGCCCGGAACGGGGGACCCTCGAGCTGCGTCAGCGCGACGGCGCCTGGGTTCTGGGGCAGTTCAAGCTCAAGCGCAATCGCCGGCCCAGTCACCGCTCGACGCGATTCGTGCGGCAATGGTTCGACGCCGTACGATGGAATCCCTGAACGCGGCCGGAATCGCGGAAGTTGCTGTTTTTCAGGGGGTTGTACCGGCGCTGGGGGTCGATTTCCCGCAAAATCGGGGCTGCGGGCATGGATGTCGGGCCAGACCGCTCGCCGATGACGTTATGTCATATCGGGATGACGCCAGCCGTTATTTGCCTTGCCGCAGCTGCGCACAGTAGTATCAATTAACGCATTAAACATCAGAAAAAATCCTGGGAGGGGTCCCGATGCGCCTTACGCTTATTGGTCTTTTGCTCGCATTTTCCGGTCTTGCTTCGGCCGAATACCTGGCATACGCGGTAAACGACAAAGGCCGTTCACCGTTGCCCGAGAGAATCGACAAAATCGACGCCAAACATCTGCTGAACGTGGAATGGGGCGCCTTCGACGGACGGAGAACGCGAGTGGGCGTTCTCCAGGTAGACAACAACTCCGGTGCCGGTTCCTTTACGATGACCGGGTCGGATGGCACGACCTACGAGTCGGAGTGGAGCACGTCCGGCGGCATGGTGCCGGTCAACGGCATCGAGGCGATTGTTACCGATACGATGCAACGCACGGGCCGTTTTCGCCTGGTCGAACGCGCTGCACTCGGTAACGTACTCGGGGAACAGGATCTCGCCTCCTCGGGTCGCGTCGCCGGGCCGTCCGGTGCCGCCACGGGGCAGGTGCTCGGCGCTGAAGTGCTGATGCAGGTTGTCATCACTGACTACGAAGACGATACCTCCGGAACCAGCGGCGGCGGCGGCGGGTTGCTGCGCAGGGTACCGCTCGTGGGCGGGATCGGCATCAAGAACAGCAAAGGCCGTGTCGGCCTCAATTTCCGGCTCATTGACGCAACCACCAGCGAAGTGCTGTATACGAAACAGGTTGAGTCCATCATCAAGGAATCCGGGTTCACCGTGGGCGCAGCCGGCTGGACCGGCAGTGCGTTGCTTGGTGGATTCTTCAGCAAGTATGCAAAGACTCCGATCGGTCAGGCGGTGATTGCCGGCATCAACAAAGGTGTCTACGACGTTATAAAGGAAATTGGTGCGCGACCCGCCGAGGGTTCTGTTATCAAGGCCGAGGGCAAGCGCGTGTGGCTCAACATCGGTGAGGGCGCGGTGAACACGGGAGAACGGCTCACGGTGATGTCGAAGGGCGAGGAACTGATTGATCCCGAAACCGGCATCAGCCTCGGCAGCACCGACACGGCCCTCGGCGACGTCGAGGTTATCCAGGTTGCCGAAAAGTTCTCGATAGCGCAGTGGCTGACCCTGGCGAGCGCGCCGAACCGGGGTGACCGCGTGGTATCGCAAGCCCCGCCGCCGACCATCGAATTCGCTGCCAAGTGGAAGCCGCCGGGCAAGCGGTAGTCGCGAAAACTCAAAGGACTACCGTGCGCGTCGCCGTCGTGTCGCTACTGCTGGCGGTATTGCCCGTCTTTGTTCTGGCGGACCATCATTCGGACAGCTACTACCACCGCGACTATTGGCGCGAGCCGCTTATCGTCGTCGACACCAGGAACTGCGCCGGTGAATCTGGCCTGGCGTCATTCCGCGCCGAGCGCGTGTTCAAGGTCCAGGCGGGTATTTGTCAGGACCCGGACGACTCGCGGAAAAAGCTCTACCAGGTGATGCTCAAATCGCTGACCGGTGGCACAGACTACGAAATCCTGTGGGTCGACGAGGCTGGCATGCAGGACATACGCACGCAGCTCCGGGAAAATCGCGAGGCGGCCCTGCGGCGTCACGATTAGGGACATTCCTGTTTTTCGCCGGCATCGCAAGGTCCTTTCGGCGCGTCACAAATAGGGACATTCCTGTTTTTCGCCGGCATCGCAAAGTCCTTTCGGCGCTTCCTTGCGAAAAACAGGAATGTCCCAGTTTCCCCTTGTCCCGGTTTCCCCTGCGAAAAACAGGAATGTCCCTGATTGCCGGTCGTTTTATGTGAACCAATCGTTGGATCGGTCCCGCGCAAAGTTCCAGAGTAGCGACAAGCTACCGAGGAACCGGATTTCATGAGTTACGACGAAGGAATTGCCAGGCAACGTATCGGTCATGTCTTTCGTTACCTCGCGGAAATGCACCGCGTGCGCACGCCCCCGACGATACGTATCGAAGAGCGCGACTGGGTGCTGCCGCTGGACGAGCTGCCGCGCTCAGCTTATGTTCAATCGGACTACAGCCTCGGCCGTCCCGGCGATCCGCCCGCGGAGTACGAGCCGAATGGCAGCACTATATTAAAGGTAGGACGACCGCGTGAAAGCGAATGTCCCGAGCCCTCGGTCGTCATCAAGAACTGGCTCAAGGCCGGTTGGGACCAGGTCGATGCCGACCCCGATTCTTTCGTCAAGAAAACCCTGAAAGGCAATGCGTTCGACGACTCCGAGCAGCGCGTCGATGCCTTCGACAAGTGGCTCGATGAAAAGCGTGCCTGGGAGGCAGGCGAGCGCGCTGTCGTGCAGGCATTGGCCGTGTTTAGTGACTTGTTCGAGCTGCGATCCAAGTTCGATCGGGAGTCTGAAAAATACCAGCTCTACCTTGCCGACGGCATGATCGTTGTCGACAAGGACGGCGAAACGATCCGCCACCCGATATTGATGCAGCGCGTCGAATTGTTGTTCAACCCGGCGGTACCCGAGTTCTATGTTGTAGAGACGGAAGACAATCCGGAAATCTTCGTGCCGTTGCTGCGGCACGCGGCGGTCGACGGCAAGCTCATCCAGCACGCCGTTGAAGCCATCGCCGAAAAACATTGCCACCCGCTCGCCGGCGAACCGACGAGCCTGTTCTTCAAGGACCTGGTGCACCGCTTCTGGACCGACGGTGAGTTCATCGAGGGCCGTGACGAAATCGAGAACACCAGCGGACCATATATATACCGGCAACCGCACCTGTTCCTGGGCAGCCGCAACCAGGGGCTTGCCGAGAACATCGAGCGCTACCTCGACGCACTGCCGGAGCTCGAAGAGCTCCCTGAATCGCTGCTGCGAATCGTCGGCGTGGAGAGCGACAACGACACCGCCACGGACGATGCCGCGAATGGGCAGCCAGCGCCCATCGACCTGTTGCTGACCAAACCGGCGAACCCGGAGCAGGAACAGGTCATTCAGCGGGTTGAAGAGACCGGCGCAGTGTTGGTGCAGGGCCCGCCCGGAACCGGCAAGAGCCATACCATCGCGAACCTCATCGGTCACTTTCTTGCGCAGGACAAATCGATACTGGTGACGAGTCACGCATCGAAGGCACTGCGTGTCGTGCGCAATCAGCTGGCTGCGCCACTGCAGCCGCTGGCGGTGAGCGTGCTGCGATCCGACGACGAAAGCAACAAGCAGCTGGAAGAGTCGATTACCGGGATAATCAATTACCTGGCATCGACGCGCGAGAAAAAACTCACGAAAGAGATTGAACAGATCACCGAAAAACGCAGCGTCCTGAAAAGTCAGCGCGAGGCGCTGTGGGACGAACTGTTGACGGCGGTCAAGAGCGAGTATTCCTACTTCGAGGTGCAGGGCGAAAACCTGTCACCATCGGAAGCTGCACGCCGCCTCGACGATGCCGCGCAACAGCATGCCTGGATACCGGCGCCGCTTGCAGTTGACTTCGAGATGCCGCTGTCGGCCGATGAAGTCAACGAACTGTACGCGCTGAATGCACAGATTGAACTCGAGGAGGAAGCGCTGCTGAGCGGCGAGCTGCCATCGCTTGACGGATTCCCCTCGCCGAAGGACTTTGCAACGCTTTACGACGACCTGGCCGAGCTCGAAAAAATCCGGCTGCAGGAAGGCAAGGAGTTTTGGAGCAACGACGACCAGGACCCGGATGCATTGCCGGATTTTCTGAAGCAGATGCAGACTGCAGTCGGTCCGCTGGAAGAGGAGGCAGAGTGGTTGCAGGATTGCCTCGAGGCGGGAAGAAAAGGCGGTAAACACAAAAAAACGTGGCTCGAGTTCGCACAGCTGATCGACGAGTGTTGCGAGGAAATCGTGGAGCGTGAGCCGCTCACGCTGGAGCACGGCCCGAAGATCGAAGGCAACATGCCGCCGGATCTTGCGGCGGTAACCTGCCACGCGATCGTTCGTCACATGAAATCGGGCAAGAAGCTGGGTCGCCTTTCAACGGTGATGAAACCACGTTGGAAGGAGCTGATCGAGTCCTGCAGTATCGAAGGCGGGCAACCGAGCACCGTCGACCATTTTCGTGCGATTCGCGAGCAACTTCATATCGATGCGCTGCGCGTAAAACTATTGCAGCGCTGGGATCGGCAAATGGCCCCGCTCGGCGCACTTCCGGTTGACAAGCTGGGTCGACGCCCGGAACGGAAGGTCCGGAAATTCGCTGCGGAAATCCGGCGTGCCGTCGGCTGGCACAGCGAGGCCTGGGTCCCCTGCGAAGAGCGCATCCAGCAACTCGGGCTGAAATGGGACAAGTTCCGCCGCGCGATGCTCAAAGGCAAGACCCCGGTTTCCGAGCTGCAGGGCACGCGTACGGTCGTGCAGGAAGACCTGGCCGGCATGCTCGAAGCACGTCAGCAGTTTCTGTACTGGAAACAGCTGACCGAGAGGAAGCAGGGATGGCTGGCGAGCCTGGACGAGTTCTCGCGGAAAGACGCGATTTATCCGCTCATCCGCCAGATGAAGACGGGAATCAAGAAAGGCAACTACGACAGCTACAGCGAGGCTTGGCAGCGGCTCGACGAGCTCACGCGCATGATGCCCGGTTTCGAGCGGCGCAACGAGCTTTTCGAGCGTCTTGAACCGATGGCAGAAGCCTGGGCTACCGCGATTCGCGAGCGCCGGGAACCGCATCACGAAGGCCGCGTACCGGGCGATCTTGACGAGGCCTTGCGCTACCGCCAGTGGGAGCAACGCCTCGCGCGGCAATCGCAGATAGACATCGACAAGGTGCAGGAGAAGCTCGATTCCGTTTCCGAGTCGCTTCTTCAGATAAGCGCAAAATATGTCGAGAAGAAAGCCTGGTTGTCGCAGTTGAAACGTACCGGGCTCGAGCAGCAGCAGTCGCTGACCGGCTGGCTGGGCTTGCACAAAAAAATCGGCAAGGGCAAGGGCAAGCATGTGGCGCGCCTCAAGCAGGAGGCGAAGAACAAGCTGGTCGAGTGCCGCAACGCCGTGCCCGTCTGGATCATGCCTTTGTCGCGGGTTACCGAATGTTTCGATCTCGCAACGACGCGATTCGACGTCGTTATCCTGGACGAGGCGAGCCAGAGCGACCCGCTCGGCATGCTCGCATTCGCACTCGGGCGTTCGGTGGTTGTCGTCGGCGACCACGAACAGGTCAGCCCGTATGCGGTCGGTCAATCGACAGAGCGTGTCAACGCGCTGATTGACGAGATCCTGGTTGACGTACCGAACAAGCGGCTCTACGACGGCAAGACCTCGGTGTATGACCTGGCTCGGCAGTCGTTCGGTGGCACGATTCGCCTGCTCGAACATTTCCGCTGCGTCCCGGATATCATCCAGTTCTCGAACGAACTTTGTTACGGCGGCGAGATCAGGCCGCTGCGCGAAGAGTCGTCGAGCCACGTATTTCCCAGCCTGGTGTCGCATCGCGTCAGTGATGGCAATGAGAGTAACGGCGTGAATCGCAACGAGGCCCTCGAGATTGCCTCGCTGGTGTCCGCCGTGTGCAAGCTGGACGAGTACAGTGATTGTACGATCGGTGTGATCTGCATGGTCGGTACGGAGCAGGCCCTGTACATCGACTCCGTGCTCAAAAAACGACTAACGGTCTCCGAATATCAGAAGCGCCGGATTCTCTGCGGTAACGCGTCGCAGTTTCAGGGCGATGAACGGGATATCGTATTTCTGTCGATCGTGGCTTCACCGTCGGACAAACCGCTGCACCTGCGCCAGCGCGAAGACGCACGCAAGGTGTTCAATGTAGCGGCCAGCCGCGCGCGCGATCAGCTCTGGGTGGTGCATTCCCTCAACCCGACGCGCGACCTGAAGGCTGGCGATCTTCGCCTGCGCCTCATCTCGCATGCCGAGAATCCATCGGTGCTGCGTCCGAAGGTCGAAAACGGCCGCAAGACGTTCCGTTCCGAGCTTGAAAAAGAGGTGTATCTCGATCTGACGGAGAGCGGATTCCGGATCGTGCAGCAGTACATGGTCGGCGAGACCGTCATCGATCTCGTCGCGGAAGACGATGACGGCAGACGCGTTGCCATTCAGTGCGATGGCGATCGCGAGCAGACGATGGATGGCGTTGAAGAAGAAATGGCGCGCCACCAGATGCTGCGTCGCCTGGGGTGGGACTTCATACGCGTTCGTGGTTCCGAGTTCTTCCGCGACCGTGAGCAGACAATGAAAAAGGTACGGCGACGCCTGCAGGCCGTCGGCATAGCGCCCGTTAGCCAGGGTGACAGACCGCAGGAAGAGAGCGAAGAGCAAGCGGCAACCGAGCCGCTGCACAAGCGCGTCATCAAGCGAGCCGAGCTCATACGCTCGCGCTGGAAGGGAATCCCGACGCCGGAAGACGTACGCAGGGAAGCCGAGGCAATCAGCAAGAAAGCGGAAGAAGAAGAGGACGAGGAAGACGAAACGCAGGTCGTCGCGGCAGGTTAGTAACGTGTACGAGCGGCGCCCTCGCCGCGACGCTTGGACCGCGACGCGCTCGCGCCGGGGGCGGCGCTCCTACAGTCGGTCCAGCGCAAGTATCGAGTTTCCAGATTTGTACGAGCGGCGCCTTCGCCGCGACAATCGCTATTGCTTGAAAATCAAGCCTCCCTTGATGACTACGTCAACGGCCTGCAGCAGGCTGATATCGTCCAGCGGATCCCCTTCGACCGCGATCAGGTCGCCGTAGCGGCCGGGCTCGAGCGCACCGACATCCCCGGACCATCCCATGTGATGAGCTGCAAGCGATGTTGCCGACTTGATCGCATCCATCGCCGACATGCCGCGCTCGACCATGATCACGAACTGCCTCGCATTATCGCCGTGCGGATAAACGCCTGAGTCCGTGCCGTAGATAATGGGTACGCCGGCGCGATAAGCCTTGCTGAACACTTGCCGCTGTGCTTCCGTCGTCTCGTTGTTTTTGCGGATGAATTCATCCGGCCATCCCTGTTCGACGCCCGCAGTGGCAATATAGTCGCCGTTGTAAACGTCCATGGAAAACGCGACCTGATTCTCGACCGCGAGCGCAATGGCTTCATCGTCGGCGAGCGACGCATGCTCGATCGAATCCACGCCGGCGTTTATGGAGTCCTTGATCGACTGCGCGCCATGCGCATGCGCGGTCACCTTCAGGCCGGCTGCGTGACCGACGTCCACTACGGCGCGAATCTGTTCTTCGGTCATTTCCGGCGCACCCGGAACACCGCCGAAGGCCAGGACCGCCCCCGAGGCGATGAGTTTTAGCACGCCAGCGCCGCCATCCACTGCCTTCTGCGCATTGCGGCGAAACTCGCCGGTGTCTCGCGACACACCCATGCGCAAGTGTTGCGGGATCTGTTGTTCATCGTAGCCCGGTATGACCAGGTCGCCCCCGCCCGCCGGGACAGTCAGGTAAAAACCGGCTACCTGCAGCCGCGGGCCGACGAACTTGCCGCTGTTGATACCGTCGCGCAGGTCTCGGGCCGCCCAGCCGATATAGGAACCCAGGTTTCTCGCTGTCGTAAATCCGGCGTGCAGCGTTGTCTGCGCATTGCGTCGGCCGGCAGCAAGGTTCTCTTCACGGCTCATCGTATAAAACCGCGCAAGATCGCCAACCTCGTCCTCCTCGGCGATGTGCGTATGCGTGTCGATGAGGCCGGGCAGGCAGGTCTTGTCGCTCAAGTCGAGGGACGGCCCATCGTGACTTTTCGAATCGACTATCCTGGCAACGCGGCCGCTTTCGATGACGACCGTCATGCCCGGCATTGCGGCGTCGCTGAAACCATCGATCAGTTGCCCGCAATGCACAGCGACAGTCCCGCTGTCCGGCTGGTACGTTGGGCCGACTGTCTGCGCAACAGCGGTCGCAGAGCTCAACGCTATAGGCATTGCCAACGCAGCGAGGAAAAAGGGTGATCTGCACATCGGCGTAATCCGTCTCGTGTCAACGGCAACCACCTATACAGGACGTACGGCTCTTGCGCCAGCCATGTGCTGTCGAAGGAGAATTCATCCGGATGAAGGTCCACAGGGATACACGTTAGTTTTTCGCCGGGCGCCACTACGCGGGTTCGCTCACGCCGGGTTCTGGCCTTACCAGAGCGCGCCGCGTAGCATAGGGACGACATCAGGGGTGCAAATGTCCTTTTTCAGCGAACTAAAAAGGCGCAACGTTTTCCGGGTGCTCGCTGCCTACCTGGTGACCGCATGGCTGCTCATCGAGGTCAGTTCGACGCTCGAGCAAACACTGCGATTGCCGGACTGGGCGGATACGCTGCTCGCATTCTTCCTTATCCTCGGGTTTCCCGTCGCGTTGTTTTTTTCCTGGGCGTACGAAATTACCCCGGAGGGTATCAAGCGGGAAAAAGACCTGAGCGACGACTACGGCTCGCGCCCGGTTACCGGACGCAAACTGGATCGCCTGATCATCGTGCTAATGGCGGCTGCACTTGTGTACTTCGCGGTTGACAAATTTTTCATCACCCAACAAACCCGCGAACAGACAGCCGTAGAACGTATCGCAGGCGGCGACGCCTCATTGCAGAATGTGGAGCCGGACCTTTCTATCGC
Source organism: Gammaproteobacteria bacterium (assembly GCA_018677555.1). Taxonomy (GTDB): domain Bacteria; phylum Pseudomonadota; class Gammaproteobacteria; order Steroidobacterales; family Woeseiaceae; genus JAHHOT01. The sequence goes on from JAHHOT010000226.1 coordinate 18,588, forward strand.
GGTACTGCCGTTCGTCAACATGTCGTCGGAACCGGAACAGGAATATTTTTCCGACGGGCTCACCGAGGAGCTGTTAAACCTTCTGGCCGGAATTAGCGAGCTGAAGGTGGCGGCTCGCACATCGTCTTTTTTCTACAAGGACAAGCTGGATAGCGTCCCGTTGACGGAGATTGCGCGGCAGCTCGAGGTGGCGCACGTTCTCGAGGGCAGCGTGAGAAAGAGCGGTGACCGGGTCCGGATTACTGCTCAGCTGATTAGCGCGGACGACGGGTTTCATTTGTGGTCTGCCACCTGGGATCGCACCCTGGAGGACGTATTTGCGATTCAGGACGAAATAGCAGCGGCGGTTACTCGCGAACTCCAGGTCACGCTGCTCGGCGAGGCGCCGCATGCCACTGTTGTCGATGCAGAGTCCTACGAGCTGGCGCTGCAGGGGCGGTTTTTTTTCAATCGACGAAACGAAGGGGACCTCCCCAAAGCACTCGAGGCCTTTGAACGCGCCGTCGATATTGATCCGAGTAATGCAATTGCATGGACAGGCCTGGCGCCGCTTTACTATTGGCTCAACGATCCCCCGGACGTTAAGCGTTCTCTTGCTGCGGCACAAAGAGCCGTTGAACTGGAGCCCGAGAATCCCGAAGCGCGCATGCGCTATTCGATGGCACTTTATTGGTCCGGGAAAAAAGACGAAGGATCGGAGCAGTTTGAACAGGCGGCGGAGATGGGTCAGCAAAATCCACTGGTTCTCTCAATCAGGGCTGGCCGTTCATGTTATGAGGGCGACATTGATACCTGTACCCGGTTGCAGCGCCGCGCGCTCGAACTCGACCCGTTGCATGTAACCAACCGGGGCAATTTGGCGCGGTATTTGCTCTATGCAGGGGGCTTCGACGAATCGGCTGCAGAAGCGCTCAGGTTGCTGGAAATCATTCCTGACCGACCCAACGCTATGATGACACTGGCAGAGGCAAGACTGCACCAGGGAAGACACGCCGAGGCCCGCGAGCTGATCCAGAAGACCGAACTAACGCCAGATCCGACAGATATGGACGGGCTGGAGCAAAAAGACCTGCTTCTCGCGGCGATAGAGTTTTCCGTGGGCGATTTCGAAGCAGCGGACGCGGCCGTCAGGGAATTCAGGGGCAAATACGGCGACCGGTTCAAAGCAAAGCTGGCAATGCTTCACGCATGGCGCGGCGAATCGGACGAGGCATTTCTCTATCTCGAGCGAGTGCTCGCAGAGAACGAAGCGCTACCCAACATGGTTATTCATGACCCCATGCTGGTGTCCCTGCATGATGATCCGAGATGGGCCGGGATTACTGCAAGATGGGCCGAGAAAGCGTGGATCTGGTAAGCAGCCCGCAGCAATATCTTGTAGCAGCTAGTTCGCGTTTGCCAGGTCGCGGAATTCGACCTGGCCATCCAGCATGGTGAGAACGACCCGGGTCTGCGCAATCTGCATGGGATCGATCTCGAACAGGTTGCCGTCCAGCACGATCAGGTCCGCCGCTTTGCCAATCTCAATCGATCCGGTCTCTTTCTCCAGGCCGACGATCCGTGCGCCGTTGATCGTGTAGGCGGCCAGCATCTGTTCCAGTGTCGTGCGCTCCTCCGGAATCCATGCCGGGCCCGCGTTATTCGGGGGTTGCCTGGTTACCGCCACCTGGATGCCGAACAAGGGATTCATCGATTCCGATATCCAGTCGCTGCCGGCGACGACGTGTGCGCCGCTGTCGAAAAGCGTCCGAAACTGAAGCATGCGCGCGGTGCGATCGGGCCCCAGAGCGGCAGACCGGGATACGTGCTCCGGGCCCCTGTAAGCCCACAGCGGCTGAATGTTAGCAGCAACACCCAGTTCGACGAATCGCGGCAGGTCGGCCGGGGCGATGAGAGCAAGATGTGCGACCTGGTGCCGGCGTTCACGCTGTGCGTTCACAGCAATCGCGGCTTCGACAGCGTCCAGCGCTTGTCGGACCGCTCGATCGCCAAGCGCATGGAAGTGTAGCTGGAATCCCTCCGCGTCGAGCAGTCGTGCAATTTCGTTGAGTTGCTGCGGCGTTGCTTTGGAGATGCCCTGGTCGTCCGTTGTTCCGTTATACGGTTCAAGCAGTAATGCCGCGCCGTTCAGCGAGCCGCCATCGACAAAGATCTTTACGGTGTTGGCGCGAAATCGTCGACCGGGCGTACTGTCACGCAGCTGCATCAGTTCGGTTGTCTGCTCGACGCCCCGCTCGAAGTCCCAGAACAACGAGCCCTCTATTCGCAGGCCCAGTTCACCCGCTTGATCTGCCTGGACATACGCTTGCCATACTTGTGGCGTTACCTTCGCCTCGCTGGAGAAAGTGATGCCGTATCGATGCGCCATGTCCGTCGCGAAGCTGATCGCCTCGCGCAGCTCGTCACTAGAGTAATCCGGGAGCATATCGTAGAGCCTGGATCCGGCGGTGCCGAGTAGTACGCCCGTGAGCTCACCGGATTGCGGGTCCCGGCCGAGAATCCCTTTGTCGGGATCCGGTGAACTGGAATCGAACCCTGCCGCGGCAAGCCCCGCGGTATTTGTCCAGATCGAAAATCCGGTGTTACTGGTTATCACCGCCGGATGATCGGGAGCGATTTTGTCGAGCCATGCGAGACGCAGCTGACCGTCATCGAACAGACCTTCGTCCAGCCCCAGTCCGCGTAACCACTCGCCATCGTCAAGCTGCGCGGCACAGTCCGCGAGTCGCTGCAGCACCTCCCCGGGCCAGTCGAGCTGCTGAAGCTGGCAACGATGGATGCGGGTGCCGGCAGCCATGGGGTGCATGTGTGAGTCGTGAAAGCCGGGCATCAGCATGCGTCCATCGAGATCGATGACTTCCGTGGCGGAGCCAATCAGGTGGCGAACTTCCTCGTCTTTCCCGACAAGAACAATGCGGCCGTCGAGAACAGCGACTGCCTCAGCCCAGTTTCGATCCGCATCTACGGTGTAGACGGCACCGTTAAGAAAAACGAAATCGGCCGCCGGGCGCGTGCACCCGAGCAACATCGCCAGCACGAAAATGGGCAGGCCCCGCGACGCGACGCAGTTCAGTACAGGCATAGACAAATGTTGTATAAAGAGAATAGTCACGTGCCGGGACTGTACGCCTTTCTGATAAATCTGATGGTAAACAAGCCGAGTGACACGTATACCACAGTCCAGCTCAGCGCCAGCACCGCTTCACCGGTGAACCAGTTCAGCGAGCCGTCTGCCATCAGGTCACCGGTCGCATCCTGGTAAGGACGGACGTAATACCTGATCAACACGAACGGTGCGACGACGCCGTTGACGATCAATAGCCAAGCCGGGATAAGTGAATTCCGGGTCTTGCGTTCGTCCAGCTCTTCCACGGGTGCCTCGTGAAGTTTTGCCAGGTAATCGGCTTCGGCATCGCTCACAGACGTGCGCCGCGACACCGCGATGGTCACGAGCAGGCTCGCCGCGCCGCCGATGATCACGGGGTTCAGCCAGGAGGGCAGGTCGACCATGCCGACGAACTCGAAGAGCTTCGGCACGATATTGAATATCAAGCCGGCCAGCATGCCCCAGAACGCGGCAGCCTCGGTGATGCGCTTGCTCCAGATGCTCATCAGCCCGACCGGGCCCCAGGACGAAGCAAACACGGTTGCGATAAAGGTCGTCAGCCAGAAAATTTCGGGCGGGAACACCAGCGCAGCGCCAATCGCGAAAAGGCCGATGACCAGCATCATGATTCGGCTGAAACGCAGTGTCTTCGCCTCGTCACCTTTGCGGTGTATGCCGATGTCATTGCTCGCACTAAAGCCGACCAGCGACAGGAACGTGGACGCCGACGACAACACCGCGGCCATGATCCCCGCCAACATCAAAGCGCCGAGAATATTCGGCAACAGGTGCAGCGACGCCCAGATCGTTGCGCTTTCCGGTGGCCTGATGTCCGGGTTGCCCAGGTTAATCACCGCGCCGAGGCCGTAGACCATGACCTGCATGAAAGCGACGACCAGGCAGGTAATGGTCGCGGCGCGCAGCACGACGTGCTCGTTTCGTGCCATCAGGTGCCGGCTGGATTGCCAGGGGCTGACCACGTAGACGAACAGCCAGCTCAGGTCGATGGCGAGCGCCCAGATCAGGTAATCCCTGGCGGTCGGAAACTCGGTGCCGGGACCGATAATGCCGTGCCAGGACATCAATTCCTCTTTGCCGTCGATGGCGACAAGGCCCTCGATGATGCGCGGCCAGCCGCCGTAGTGATCCACGAGGTAGACAATGGCGAACAGGCTCGCCGCCGTAAACAGCAGGAACATCACCGTGTCGGTCAGGATTACGCCCTTCGAACCCGAATACATCGTGAACAGCGTGTAGCTCAGCCAGCCGACGACGAGCGCCTGCACGTAACTCAGGTCGGTCAGTGTTGACAGCAGTATCGCCGCCCCTTGTGTAACGGCGAGGAGGTAGCCGCCGAGCGCAAAGATGATCGTGAAACCGGCAAGCGCCTGCACGCGTTTGCTGGCGAAGCGCCTGCCGAAAAACTCGGCGACCGTTGTGGAGCGACTGCGACGCAGGTAACGGCCAAAAAACAGGGCGCCGATGACATAGCCCGCGCAGGCAGCCTGGGGGAACAGGACGTAGGGACCGCCTTGCGTGTCGTAGGCGAAGCCCGCTTCGCCGAGAAACATCGTCGAGCTCAGTACGCTGGCAACCAGTGTTCCGACGATGATGAGAGTTGGTGCTCGCCGGCCAGCAACGAAGTAGTCGTCGAGGTGTTTGATCCCGCGGCCCGCGTAGTTGCCAATGGCAAGGTAGACGAGAATGCTGACGGCGATCGTTGCCGTGTAGATGTCCATCCGGCTAACGCCTGCAGCAACCGCGCGCCATTGCGAGTCTGATTATAACTGTATGCACTATTCCCCCGAATGCGCAAGGTCGCGGCCAACGTTGCTTGGGACTACTGTAAAAGTCAAATTCGTCTGCAGGCTCGTCACGATGTAGCACGGAACGGCACCGGTTGGCTGCGGCGCGGTACAATTACCGCTTCAGGACCAGGTGATCGTGATGAGCCGTGCCTTGAATGAAATCAGACCGTCGCTGCCGGCGCACTGGTACTACGATGATGAACACTACCAGCGGGAACTCGCGGCCGTCTGGTATCGGGACTGGGTTTGCGTGGGCCATCGCAGCGAGTTGCGCCGGGACGGTGACTACCTGGTCGCAAAGATAGGAGCGCAGAGCGTGATAATCACGCAGGCGCCCGACGGCAAAATTCGCGCATGGCACAACACCTGCCGGCACCGCGGGTCCCTGCTATGCAAGGAGTCGCGCGGGCGATTTCGCAATGGCCGAATCGTCTGTCCGTATCATACCTGGACGTATTCGACTGACGGCAAGCTGCTGGCAACGCCGGGACGCCTGGATGCAGACGACTTCAATCATGATGACTATTCGCTATTCGGCGTGCACGTCGCCGGTTGGAAGGGGTTCATATTCGTCAACCTCAGTGACACGCCGAAAGAGTCCCTCGACACATTTCTCGGTGCCGAGAAGTTGTACCTCGCAAACTGGCCGATTGAGTCCATGCATTCGGTACACCGCGAAGTCATTACGGTGAACTGCAACTGGAAACTGTTCTGGGAAAATTACTCGGAGTGTTACCACTGCCCGCGCCTGCATCCGGAGCTGTGCAAGGTAATGCCGGTTTACAGGGAAGCGGTATTCGATGATGCGGATCTGCCGGGATGGAAACCGCGTTTCGAGGGTGATCGCGGCTTCGGCCGGGTCGCCGACGGCGCCAGCACCTGGACGATGGACGGCAAGACAGCGTCGCCGGATCTCAAAGGCTTGAGCGAGGAGGAGCGCGAAATCGGCGTCGTCTTTAGCTCTGTAAACGGCAGCATGTATGTCGTCGGTCACCCCGACTACGTACGCAGCGTACGCATCGTTCCGCAGGGCCCGGAGCAAATCGAGCTGGTGGTCGACTGGATGCTGCCGGAGGATTTCGGTGAGGTCAGCGACGACCTGATCGAACATATTACCGGGCTCGCGAAACTCGTGATCCGGCAGGACGGTGAGGCCTGCGAGCTGAACCAGCAGGGTCTGAAGAGCCCCCGCTTCGAACAAGGCGTGCTGGTGCCTCAGGAATACCCGTTATGGGATTTCCACGAGTGGCTGCGGCAGCGACTCAACGACCTGTAGGAGCGGCGCCCCCGCCGCGACTGTGATGCGTGTTGGTCGTCGCGCCGTGGGCGACGCCCCTACAGGTTTGCCTCCGGCAGCTGCCCAGTGTTGGTGGTCGCGCCGTGGGCGGCTCTCCTACAGGTTCGCCTCGCGGCGGCATTCTGCTTCACGGCCGCGAACAACGCGCATACCTTTCATCGGACCCTGCGTTTCAGTGACGACGGTGCACTGGTCCTCCCGATGATCGTCATCGTAGAAGTAGATGACGACCCAGTCACCTGTCCGTTTGAGCTCGTGTGCCCGCGCTGTATTTGAAAACAGCGCAGTGAAATGCCAGCCGCCCTGGTTCGTGTGCAGGATCGGCAGCCATGCTTCCTTCTCCGGATTGAAACGCCGTGGCGCGATGCGCGGCAGCTGGTCGGCTGCGGCTCTCTTTCGGTAATCGGCATCGACGGCGAGCAACAGTCTGGTTGCGGGTAACGGACCGGACTTTCCCGCAGACCGCGTCCGTCCAAGTAGCGCAGCGACGCCGGCGCGAATCGCGGCCGCGCGACGTTCACCGATGCCCGGTACTGCCGCCAGGGAGCCATCATGCGCCGCGAGCTCCAGCGCCTCAAGCGTATCGATATGCAGCTTGTCATGAATGTCCCTGGCAATCCTGGGGCCGACACCCGGCACGGACTGAAACAATATTTCCGGCGACGCCTCGCCGCGCAAACGATCCAGCTGCGACAGCCTGCCTGTTCGCGCAATCTCATCGATCGCTGCGGCCAGACCTTTGCCGATGGCCGGCAGTTTGATCAGCCCCTCAATCCCGTCCCGCTCCAGAATTCGGCGCACGTCGCTTTCAAGCGCCTCCAGTGCGACGGCAGCGCGAACATAGGCATTGATACGAAATGGATTCGCTTGCTGTTGTCGCAGAATTTCGGCGCACTCACGAAATTTTTCTGCGGCAATCAGATTAAGATTCTTCCGCGCCAAGGTAGTCCTCGCATGCATCGCCGAAGGCTGGGTCGGGCTATCAGTCTCCATAGATACACCGCATTTCCAGTCGCAACCATCAGCAGTGTCCGCAATGCATAGGTGATAACCATAACTGTGCTGTGCGTGCTAATGCTTTAAAACCGATACTGAATGGAGAAACAGTGACAAGAATTGACGATATCGAGGGCGCCATCGGCCGGGTGCGGGAAATAGACGAGCGTTGTCGGAAGGCAGAGGCGCGCTACCGGGTGGAGTTGGCAGACGTGCACCCCAATTACCGCGATAGTGCGACAAACCTCGTGCACTACCTGGCGCTTCGAGGTGCCGATATCCGCGACCTGCAGGAGATACTGGCGTGTTGCGGGCTGTCCTCGCTGGATCGCGCGGAACGAAACGTAATGGGGTCGCTTCGTGCCGTCCAGTTCGCGCTGGTGGCGCTGGCAGGAAGCCAGCACGCTATGCCCGATTGCGAATCCAAAGCCCTTGTCCTGCAAAATGAGAGTGCGGTCGCGAACAAGGAAGCGATTCTCGGCAGTGCGCCGCACGGTCGCGAGGTCAGCATCATGGTGACACTGCCGCGACAGGCAGCCGGCGATTACTACATTGTCAAAAAGATGCTTGCTGCGGGAATGAACGTTGCCAGGATCAATTGTGCCCACGATGATGAATCTGCTTGGGCGGGAATGGTGAAAAACGTGCATGCGGCGCGCAAAGAACTGGGCGTCGATTGCAGGATCGTAATGGACCTCGCCGGTCCGAAAATACGCACCGGCGAACTGCAGCCCGGCCCAGGGGTCATTCATATTCGGCCACGGCGCGATCCGTTGGGGCGGGTCATCGCGCCGCGGCGCGTACGCTTCATCCCCGACGATACGGTCTGGCGCGGCACCAAAAGCGCCGTAGTGCCGGTTCCCGCGGAATGCATAGAGTATGCCCATGAGGGCGACCAGGTCCGATTCAAAGACACGCGCGGAAAAAAAAGAACGTTCACTGTCGTAAAGAAAGACGAAAAGGGACTGGTGCTTGAAATCTACAAGGGCGCATACGTCGCTTCCGGAACCAAATTGAAGCTACATCGCGTAGCCGAGGGCGAGAAGCTGAGCTATCGCGTGGGAGAGCTGCAGGCTACAGAGCAGCCTATTTTGCTGCGACGAGGTGATACGTTGCACCTGGATCGGCAGCCGATTCCCGGCTCGCCTGCAATCGAGGGCAATCCGGGTGAAATCACCAATCCCGCGCATATCTCCTGCAAACAGCCCGAAGCGCTCGACTTCGTCTCGGCCGGCCAACGAATTTCCATGAACGACGGGAAGATCATGGGGCGCATCGATGCCGTCAATGAGGATCGGCTTGTGGCGACCGTAACCCGCGCCAGGCCGACTGGAAGT
>JAHHOT010000185.1 GCA_018677555.1 Gammaproteobacteria bacterium
GGCCTGTGGATGCCTTCTTGCGGGACCGTAAGCCGATAGTGACGCTGTAAATAACGAACGCGGCGACGATCGCGAAATCAATTACGGCGGGCTTGAACGTCATGACTGTGGTCCCTGCACCCTCGCAGCCGGGCTCCCGGGAGTGTGGGCTTATGGTACCGCGGATGTCATGCCAGGTATTCCCGATAACATAATTTGAACGCTGCACCGGACTACGATCACTGGTTCTTCGATTGTTTACGCAGATGCGATACCGTGAGCGTTCGAAACCGTTGCCAGGAATAACGATGAAATTTGCTGAATCCATTTACGAGGCGCTGACCGACGAAGAGGACGCGCGCCTGTGTAAGGAGATTGGCGAGGACGCGTGCCAGGAAGCGCCGCAGAGCTTCGTGTTCATACTATTCAGTTACTGCCTGACAAAGCTCGGCGACGCGATCGCGAGCCCGAAGACGACGCTCGCCTGGCTGGTCTCGGTGGTCGGCGCACCGGCCTTCGTGCTGGGCTTGCTCGTTCCAATCCGCGAATCCGGCTCCATGATTCCGCAGCTTTTCATCGGCGGCATCGTCCGCGGGTTGTCTGTGCGTAAGTGGGTTTGGGTGGCAGGCAGCGCAGGCCAGGCAGCGTGCATCGTCGGTATCGGCTTCGTCGCGATTTCCCTGTCGGGGGCAGCGGCCGGCTGGGCTATCCTCGGCCTCGTCATCCTGTTCAGCCTGTTCCGGGGATTTTGTTCCGTCGCGGCGAAAGACGTGCTGGGAAAAACGATCCCGAAGCGAAAACGCGGTCAGCTTAATGGCTGGTCAGCGAGCGCGGCCGGGCTGCTCGGCATCGGAGTAGGCATTATCTTGATGATGCCGGCGTCCGGCGAACTCGGCAGATCATTCCTCGGCATACTGCTGTTCGGCGCCGGACTGCTGTGGCTGGTCGCGGCTGCGATCTACTCCGGGGTGTCCGAGTATCCCGGCGAAACCGGTGGCGGCCGGAATATCCTTGATGCATTGGGTCAACTGCGGCTGCTGGCCACGGATGCGCCGTTCCGCCGCTTTGTCACAACCCGAGCGCTGCTGATGTGCTCGGCGCTGAGCGCGCCGTTTTATATCGCGCTTGCGCAGCAACGTTTCGGTTCACCGGGTTACCTGTTGGGTGCGTTTATTATCGCGGCGGGTGTCGCGGGGCTGGTCAGCGCTCCCGTATGGGGTCGCTATGCGGATGCCTCCAGTAAATCCGTGATGATCAGCGCCGCGCTCATCACGTCGGGCATCGGCCTGGCCGTGTTTCTCGTTAGCCGGTTTCTTCCCGACCTGGGCGGCACGCTGTGGTTTCTGCCGGTCACTTACTTCGTCCTGTCGCTGGCACACAGTGGTGTTCGCGTCGGCCGCAAAACCTACGTGGTGAACCTCGCGTCCGGCAACAAGCGCACGGACTACGTGGCAATCAGCAATACGGTGATTGGCGTGTTGCTGCTTATGGTCGGCGCCGTCGGCGCACTCTCGCCCTTGATCGGCAATGACGGCGTGATCGGCTTGCTCGCATTGATGGGCCTGGCCGGCGCGGCTTACGGCACCACGCTGCCGGACGTATAGGCATGATCGAAGCCGAAAGAATCCAGGTACTGCAGGATAAGCCCGTCGACCCGGATGGCGAATACGTGCTGTACTGGATGCAACAATCGCAACGCGAGCCGGCGAATCCTGCGCTCGAATATGCGGCAAGATGCGCGAACAAGATCAACAAACCGCTGCTCGTTGCTTTCTGTGTCACTGCCGACTACCCGGATGCCAATCGACGTCACTTTGCGTTCATGCTGGAGGGCCTCGCAGAGACAGCAAAGCGAATCGAAAAACGCGGCGCCGGTTTCGTCGCCCGGCTGGGCTCGCCGCCGGATATCATCGCCGAGCTCGCCGGCAGGGCCGCGTTGGTCGTCTGCGACCGCGGCTATCTGCGCCATCAGGTCGCCTGGCGGAAAGACCTTGCTAGCGGAGTGGACAAACGCGTCGTGCAGGTCGAAGGGGACGTAGTCGTGCCCATTGAATGTGCATCCGACAAACGCGAATGGGCGGCCCGGACGATTCGCGGCAAGATCAACGATCGGGTCAGCGACTTCACGCAAACGTTGTCGAAGACGTCACTGGACGTAAAGGCACAGGCCCTCGATGTCAGCGGCGACCTGGACCTGTCGCGCTGGCAGCGTGTGCTCGATGAACTCGATGTCGATAACGACGTTGCTGCGGTCGCCCGCTTCAAGCCCGGCACCGCGGCGGCCCGCGCAAAACTGACACGCTTTCTGAGAAGCGGGCTTGTCGGGTATGCGGACGCTCGCAACGATCCGGCGGACCCCAGTGCCTCGGAATTGAGTCCTTACCTGCACTTCGGCCAGATATCCCCGGTAGAGATTTCCCTCAAGGTACAGCGTGCGAAAGGGCCCTCGAGCACGGACAAGGAAGCGTTTATCGAGGAGCTCATCGTGAGAAGAGAGCTGGCCTGCAACTTCGTCCATTTCACGCCGGACTATGACAGTTACCAGTGCCTGCCCGAATGGGCACGCAAGACTCTGCGCGAGCACACGTCCGACGAACGCCCGACCGTTTACACGCGGCCTCAACTGGAAGCTGCCGACACAGACGATCCCTACTGGAACGCGGCGATGCAGGAAATGACCGGGACCGGATACATGCACAACTACATGCGGATGTACTGGGGCAAGAAGATTATTGAATGGACCAATACGCCGCGCTACGCGTACTCGACGGCACTGTACCTCAACAACAAGTATTTCCTCGATGGGCGAGACCCGAACTCCTACGCGAATATCGGTTGGCTGTTCGGCCTTCACGACCGGGCCTGGACCGAGCGGCCGATATTCGGCAAGACCCGCTACATGAACGCAGGCGGGCTCGAGAGAAAGTTCGACATTGACAAGTACGTGCAGTGGGCCAATTCGCTTTGTGATGAGGGTTCAGGCGACGCGCGGTAGAGCGGGCCAGTCGGATCGAACGATACGTTGATGGAAATCGCTCGAATGCCTTGAGATGAACGTGCTCTACTTGGCGCCGCAGCTGTTTCGAATGATGAGTTCGCTGGATAGCATGGTGTCGGGGACATTCTCGCCATTGATCAATCCCAGCACGGATTCGACGAGAATTCGTCCCGCATGGCGGATGTTTTGACGAACGGTGGTCAGTTGCGGGCTGCTGTATGCGGCGAGCGTTATGTCGTCGTAACCGACAACCGAAATATCCTGAGGAACCCTCAGGCCCAGCTCCTGTAGGGTGGACATGGTCGCCAGTGCCATGACATCCGAGATGCAGACGACGGCGTCCAGTTCGACCTGAGAATCCAGCATGTCGATGATGGCTTCGCGAGCGCGGAGCATTTCGAACGGGACATCGACTTTCAGCGTGGGATCCGGGTCGACGTTGTACTCGCTGAGCGCTTTGAGATATCCCTCGTGTCTTGCGGCATTCTCCGGGTTGTTGGTCGCGCCGAAGAACCCGATCTTGCGGCGTCCGATCTCGAGAAGATGTTTCGTGGCCTTGTAGCCGCCGCCGACGTTGTCGCCTCCGACCACCACGTATTTCTTGTCCGGTACCGGGTAGCCCCACACCACCATGAGCTGTCCGTCTTCTGCCAGCTGGTTTAGCTGCTCGAGCTGTTGCTCCTGGCCGATAAAAATGACCCCGTCGGACTGCCGCATCACGCGGCTTTCCTTTACGTCGAGAATATTCGCGATCGGCGCATGTGCCAGCAGCAGGTCGTAGTCGTGGTCCGCCAGCGCATCCGCGATGCCGCCGAGCATGTCAAGGAAAAACGGGTCCGACATGTGCTGCTGCGACTCAACATCGAGCATGAAGACGACGGAGATGACGCTGGTGCGGCGCAAGCGGAAGTCCCGCGCCTGGCGGTTGATCGAATACCCGTGTTTTCGGGCGAGTGCCTGCAGCTTTTTGCGGGTCCTGGCGCTGATGATCGGGTTGTCATTCAACGCCCTTGATGCCGTCGCCCTGGAAACACCGGCGAGGTCGGCGAGGTCCTGAAGGCTGCTGACTTTGTTCCTGCCTGATTTCGGCATTTTCACGTCCAGGTTGCGCAATCAGGCGTCAAGAACCCCAAATGAGAGATCGGCCCGAAAAACCATAAATTCCATATTAACAACAAGTTAGGCACAAATGCAATCGATTGCGGCGCGAGATTGTTGCAATCGATTGCATGATTTCATAGTTTACCGGCGGACAGGCAATTTCCAGTCATCATCACAATTAACCCAGGGGGGGTAACAACGATGAAGTCCCACATAACGAGGAATAGCGCACTTACGCCCTTGGCCGCGGCACTATTCCTGGCATCACCAGCCACCAGCAGCTACGCGCAGGATTACAGTAACGATGAGGTCATCGAAGAAGTCATCGTAACCGGCGTTCCGCGCGGCGGCGCAACAAAACTCGAAGCCAGCGTCTCGGTAAGTGCGTTGCCGGCCGAAGACATGGTCAACCTTGCGCCGCGATCGACCGCGGAAATCTTCCGCAGTTTGCCCGGCATCCGGGCCGAATCATCCGGCGGTGGCGGCAATGCCAACATGACGATTCGCGGTATCCCGCTCGCCACTGGCGGTTCGAAGTACATGCAAATTCACGAAGACGGTCTGCCGGTCACCGAGTACGGGGATATCAACTTCGGCAATACGGATAACTGGCTTCGCGCCGACTGGTCGATCGACCGGATCGAGAGCATACGAGGCGGGTCGGCATCGACCTTCGCCAGCAATTCGCCCGGCGGCATCATCAACATGATCAGCAAGACGGGCGGCGAAGAAGCCGGAAGCGTTGGCGTCAGCCTGGGCCTCGATTACCAGGAGTTTCGTACCGACTTCGAATACGGCGGTTCGATCAGCGATTCGATCATTTACCATATCGGCGGGTTCTATCGTGACGGTGAAGGCGTGCGCGAGACCGGCTTCAACGGTGACAACGGCGGCCAGCTCAAGGCCAACGTCACCAAGGAATTCGACGACGGCTTCCTGCGCTTCTATTTCAAGCACCTCGATGACAAGGTAACGACTTACCTGCCGTCTGCCGTACTGGTCAAAGGCAGCGATTCATACGGTGCGGTCCCAGGGTTCGACGCAAGCAGCGAGGCAACGCATTCCCAGGAGACCAACAACATCACCACGTTTGATCAATTTGGCAACCCGGTGACCAGGGCTGTCTCCGACGGAATCGAATCCAGGGTTTCCGCGTTCGGCTTCGAATTCGAAAAGGATTTGACCGACCGGCTGATGATCAACAACAAGTTCCGCAGCTCGGACATCTCTGGCGGATTCATTTCGCCGTTCACCGACGGCTTCGCTGGCGGAACGGATACGATTGCCAATAAGGGTGCGGCACTCTGTGCCGACGCCAGTGTCGGTGGTGTAAGTATTGACTGTTCCGGCGGAGTAACCGCCACGATCAACGGCCAGGCCGCGGATCCGAACCAGCTTGCCTACACAAACCTGCTGTTCGATACGCGTATCCACGACCTCGGCGTGGTCACGAACGATCTCGAGCTGATCTGGGAAGGCGATAACGGCCTCAATATTTCCGGCGGTGTGTACTACTCCAACCAGGCGATCAAGACTTCGTGGAACAGCTGGCATACGCGCATGCAGACGCTCGACGGCAAAAACTCGCAGAACATCACCTATGTCGCCAACGGCGCCGGCATTGACGCCTCCGGCGCACCGGTAGACGTGATTCTCGCCGACAACGGCGCCCTGACCCAGAGCTTCCTGTCATGGAACTGGGACCTCGATTACCGAACGATCGCTCCGTACTTCAACATCGGCTTCGACGTCGGTGATCGTGCCACGCTCGACCTGAGCGCGCGCTACGACGACGTGCAGGCGCGCGGTCAACGGCTCGACGGCTGCTGCGGCGGCAACATGCCGTACGACCTGAATGGTAACGGCGCTGTGGGTCAATTCGCGGTCCAGGGTGGCGTCATCACGCGCCTCGACAGCGACGCACTCCTGGAGAATCCGGGAGCGACTTCTGCCGGGTTCATCGCGGGCGGCGTCCGTGCCTTGAACGAGACCAATGCGGCAATCACAAACGTCAACTACGATGCCGACAACACGTCGTTCTCGATCGGCGGCACGTACCTTGTTACCGACAATTCTTCGGTGTTCGCACGCTATAGTGACGGCGGCCGCGCCGTGGCGGATCGCCTGACCCAGGTTGGTGGATCGCTGAATCCGGACGGGTCTCTGACAAGCACGACCGACGGATTCGACAACGTCCAGCAGCTCGAGATCGGCTACAAGTACTCCGGCGCGACCTGGAACCTCTTTGCCACGCTGTTCGATACGGTGACCGAAGAGACCCAGGCTGAGCTCACGAGCGGGCTAACGTTCGTCCGCGAGTACGATGCAACGGGAATCGAACTCGAAGGTGATATCGACATCGGCGACTACTTCACGATTCGCGGCAACGCAACGTGGACGGACGCGGAAATCAGCAAGGACCTGAACGACCAGACGGTAGTCGGCAATACGCCGCGACGCCAGGCTGACTTCATCTACACGCTCATCCCGGAAGTCCAGTTTGATCGGGTCGTTGCCGGCCTGGTGCTGCAGGGCTCGACGGACTTCTACCTGCAGGACAACAATGACCTCAAGCAAAAGGGTTATACGCTGGTCAACCTGTTCGCGAACTGGGATATCACCGATGACATGACGGTATACGTCAACGTCAACAACGTCACCGACGAATTTGTCATCACTGAATCTGAAGAAGGCTCAGGCGCAGTTGGCAGCATCATTCGCGCCAGGCCACTCAGCGGACGTACATCGTCGATCGGCATAACCTATCGGTTCTGATCCCCCGCGGAACCAATAGAGGCGGGGCGGCGACGCAGCATCGATGCGCGCCGCCCCTTTTTTATCGCCTGGAAGGAGAAAATGCTGTGCAGCTCATTGCATATGCGGATCGACTCGGTGGCGACCTGCGCGGTCTGCAATCATTACTGAACAACGAGTTCCGCGACCTCTTTGACGGCGTGCACCTGTTGCCGTTTTTCGATCCTATCGACGGCGCGGATGCCGGCTTCGATCCCATCGATCACACCAGGGTGGATCCCCGACTCGGCGACTGGAACGATATCGCCTCCCTCGCCGCGGAATACACGCTGATGGCAGACCTGATCGTGAATCATGTCTCCGTCGACTCGCCACAGTTTCAGGATGTTCGGCGGAACGGCAACACGTCTCCGTACTGGGACCTGTTCCTGCGCAAAAGTGACGTATTTCCGGGCGACGAGACCGCCTCCGCAATCGAGGCGGAGGTGAAGCGCATCTACCGTCCGCGCCCGGGCCTGCCGTTCACGCCTATTGCTCTCGACGACGGGGCAAGTCACGAT
>JAHHOT010000053.1 GCA_018677555.1 Gammaproteobacteria bacterium
ACCGGCCACAGGGTTCGCGCATGGCGAACCTGTCGATCATCGAGTTCGACTCGCTGCCCGGTAACCAGGCGACCGTCACGATGCGTTTCGACAAGCCCGTCGAGTTCGATGTGCGGCAGTCAGCGAATCTCTACATGCTGACCGTGATCGTGACTACGGATACGACCATGGTAGCTACGGAGCCGCCGCCAGATCTCACACCTGACGTATCCGCGCCGGTAACCGGTGCGGCTGCGATAGCTACCGCAAGAGGCGAATCCCGCCGCGTGCGTCAACCGGATCCGGATCCGGCAGAAAAATTCGTTATTCGCCTGGCAGATCTCGAGGCCGTTGCCTTCGAAAGCCGGCGCTTCCTCGAGCAATTCGACGAATACGTCGTGTACTCGAACGAAGTGACCCT
Organism: Gammaproteobacteria bacterium; assembly: GCA_018677555.1. Lineage (GTDB taxonomy): Bacteria > Pseudomonadota > Gammaproteobacteria > Steroidobacterales > Woeseiaceae > JAHHOT01. The sequence continues at coordinate 401 of JAHHOT010000053.1, forward strand.
TGACCAGCGCCACTGGACGGAACTACGGCTCGGATTCTTCGAGACCGAGCAGGACGTGCATGAGGTGCTTGCGCAACTGAAGGCGCATTTTCCGGCCGCCTGGGTATCGCTGGCCGGACGCGACGAACAGCTGCGCGCCGAAAACCGTCGGCTGCCCATGCTCCCGCCAGACAGCGTGCCGGAGTCACAGGAACCGGTAGTGGTCGCCTCACAAAACGTTCGTGCCGAAGCATCGATGCCGGAAGAGCGCATAACCTCGCTGATGATCGATGCGCGCGCCGCCATGCTGCAAGCCGACTACGCGCAAAGCATCAGGATTTACAGCCGCTTGCTGGAGGAACCCGGCGGGACGCATCGCCGGGAGGCCCGCGAGTTTCTGGGCGTGGCACGGCAGAAGAACGGCCAGGTTGCGCACGCCAAGGCCGAATTCGAGGCCTATTTGCAGGAATTTCCGGACGGAACGAACGCGAACCGGGTACGGCAGCGTTTGGCGGCTCTAAGCGACATACCACTCCAGGCGCGCATGGCCGCACGGGCGGAATCCGCGGACGCCCGACAGCCGCAATGGGACTTCTATGGCGGTGTTTCGCAATTTTATCTGCGCGGCGTGGATCTCACGAGCGATGACGAAGCCGACGTTCTGGCGCAATCCGCGTTACTGTCGCAGGCGGACTTCGTGGTGAAACGGCGCGGCGAGCGATTTGACCTTGTCGCTCGCGGAAATCTCTCGTTTCTCTACGACTTCGACGAGGACGACCAGGAAAGCCAGGCGCTTGTATCCTATGCCTACCTCGACATCACCGATAACGATCTCGACTGGAACGCGCGCCTCGGACGGCAGACACGGCATCGCGGCGGTCACCTGGGTCGTTTCGATGGAGCGCACGTCAGCTACGGGCTCCTCGACAACGTCGCCGTCAACGTGTCAGCCGGTTTCCCGATTGATTCACCGCGATTCGTCGCAACGCTCGATCACTATTTCTACGGCGCAAGCGTCGAGGTTTCCAACCTGTATGACAGCTGGGATTTCGGTGCATTCACCAACTTCCGCAATGTCGACGGCATATCGGACCGGCAGGCTGTTGGCGCCGATCTGCAGTACCACACCAGCAAGTTCAACGTGGTCGGACTGGTGGACTACGACGTGTCCTACAACGTACTGAACCTCGGGCTGATAACCGGTAGCTGGCGTTTCAACGACCGCATTACGGTCAACGGACGCTATCAGGGCGGTACAACGCCGTTCCTCACAACGCGCAATGCCCTTATCGGGCAGCCGGTGCGCACCATCGACGCGCTGCTCGATACCTACACCGAAAGCCAGATCCGCACGCTGGCCCGCAATCGTACGGCGCAAACCCTGTCCGGCTCTGCCGGCGTAACGGCCGATATCACCGAGCGCTGGCAGATCAACGCCGACTTCAGCTATTACGAGCACGGCTATACGCTCAGTTCCGGCGGCGTCGAAGGAATGCGCGCCAGCGGGCCGCAATACATTGTCAGCGGACACCTGCTGGGCTCCAGCGTCGTCAAAGCAGGCGACGCAATGATACTCGGTTATCGGCATTTCGAATCGCGTGACACCGACTACAACACGATATACCTGGACGCGCGCTTGCCATTCGGCGAAGGACTTCGCATCAACCCGCGTATTGCGCTGACCAGTCGTGCCAGCAACCGCTCGAGCATCGGCCCATCTGACGAATGGATTGCGAATCCGATGTTGCGCGTCCTCTACCGCTGGCGACAGCGCTATCGCATCGAGTTCGAAATCGGAGGGCAATGGGCGAACAAGGAGTTCGACCTGGCAAATCCGTCTCCCCTTGCGCCCGATGGCTCGTTCGAAAGTTCGGCGTACTACATGCGACTTGGCTACTGGGTGGATTTCCGATGAAACGACGAGACCTGGCATGCGCAATTTTTGTCCTGGCAGTCACGACCGGTCTGGGTGGCTGTGCGGCCCACGAAGCGTCCGTGCGATCGCGGCTCGATTCCAGCGGATTCACCGTGGAAACGATGGGCGACCCGATTGTTTTGTCACTCCCGGCACCGCGGCTCGCTGCATCCGCACGAGACTACGCTTACCTCGGCCCTGTTGAAATCAATCACATGGGTGAGCGCGAACACTACCTGTGGCTCGGATTGGCGAGCACGGTCGACCGGCAGTTCGAAAGCGTTACGCCGGACACCGTAGATACGATGGTGCTACTCGTTGACGGACAACCGATGATACTGCCGCTCGACAACTGGGTAACCTCGCTGGATCAGCTGCCCTACGACACGATCGCACCTCTGTATGCAACGCTCGCAGCGCGCGCCTCTTTCGATCAGATACAGCGAATAGCAAGTGCGGAATCGGTTGAGGTTCATGTCATTACGCACGACGGAAGCGTTGAGCGTTACCGGATGTGGCAGGGCGATTTCCCGTCATGGTCGTTACTGGGAAACGCGGAATGAATCTGCCGCAAATATCGAACGCGCGCCGTATTGAAAAAACGGCAGGCCATAAATCAATGGCTTATGCAACACGCTTTCCGACCGACCGCCGGATTTTTGCGGGTTTTGTCGAAATTCGTGCGCTGAGTCACAGGGGTTATTGTGACCATCTTCACAAATTTGCGGCAACTATTTTGGATTATGTTCGACCAAACGCCGTTGCAAAACAACGGTCGCAAAATCGCAGCAACGTTGAACAACGCCGGTTCTTCTTCGCTTCACGCTTTCACTGAAGAAAGAAGAATCAACAGGTCTGAGCTTCGATCAATCGAGTAACGATCAAAAAAATTCAGAGGTGCCAGGATGCAACTTACCAAACATGATGTTTTTCGGAATCTGGGCATTGTCGCGATTTGCTGCACGTTGGGCACATCGATCGCCAATGCCGGCCCGCGAGAGCAAGCCAAGCGAATACACGACCGGCTTGCAGGCGTGCCACCGACCGCTGCGGTGCTCGATGCGATGGAAGCGAAAGTCGCCGGAGGTGACGCTGTCGGCGCCGCCTTCGACGCCATGGACAATCCCGCTTTCTACAACACGACGGTGCGCGAGTTTGCGACGCCGTGGATGAATCGGGAAAGGTCGGTCTACGTCGATATGAACGACGCGGTCGCGACCGTCATTGGAATGATCCGTGACGACGTGCCGTTCGACCAGGTGCTGTACGGCGACGTCGTATATGTCGGCAGCGCGGCGGCAACGGCGATTCCGTACTCACAGACTGACAACGATCACTACCTGGACCTGCAGCTCAATCGCGTTGACCTCAGCGACCCGGCAATGCTCGAGCAGCAACTTCAATCCGCGCAACCGGGCGCACCGATAGGCGCGAATGAGACAGCCGGTTTGTTTACGACACGCGGCTACGCGGAAGCCTATTTCATCGCCGGCACGAATCGTTCAGCCATCTCGTTCACCTCCGAGAATTTCCTGTGCCTCACGATGGACGAATTTCGCGACCTGACAGCACATCCCGACATGGTGCGCCAGGACGTTACCCGCTCTCCCGGCGGTGACAGCAGCATCTTCCTGAATGACTGCCTCGGCTGTCATGCAGGGCTGGATAGCCTGGCGGGTGGTTTTGCTTACTACGACTTCGACGAGGAAACACAGCAACTCGTCTACACCGACGGCGTCGTTCAGGAGAAGTACCTGAGGGACGCCGCTACCTTCCCCTTCGGCTTTGAGACCACGAACGATTCGTGGATCAACTACTGGCGAACCGGCCCGAACGCGTTTGTCGGCTGGAGTGCCGCCGGTGGCGGTGAAGGCTTCGGCGCGAAATCGCTCGGCATGGAACTGGCGCAGACCCGCCAGTTTTCCGAATGCCAGGTGAAAAACGTGTTCGAGAAGGTCTGCCACCGCGCGCCAAACGGCGATGCCGACATGCAAGCAGTAGAGGACATCGCAACCATATTCGAAGCCAACAATCGCAGCATGAAGCAAGTATTCGCTGAAACCGCTGTGCATTGCATGGGCGATTGATACGCGTCGGTTCGACGGCTATCAGGACGAAACAGGATTCAAGGAGAAGGGACGTGACCCGACTAAATCAATATTTTTCTGGCAGGTGGGTCGAAATACAGATCTGGGACGTGTTGCGCTGGCTTGGCATTGTCACGCTTGCGTTTGCACTCGCCGCCTGCGAAGTGAACGAAGAATCAGTCAGCGCGAACGATCCGGGTGACTCCGGCTCGGTTCCGCCACCAGGATCCCCGCCACCGCCGGGATCACCACCGCCACCGCCGCCGGCCCCGGGCCCGACGGACCAGGCGATGTTCGAAGCTACGCTTTATCCCCATCTGACGAACAACGCGAACTTTTGCGTGAGTTGTCACGGGGTCAACCAGGCACCGACATTCGCCGTAACTGACGCGACCACGGCCTACAACGCCGTCGTCACCGAACAGAAGGTGAACCTGAATACACCGGAGGTGTCGCGACTGTATTTGCGCCCGAAGGACGACCGGCATAATTGCGGCGGCGACATAGAGTGCGACCGCATCGCTGCCGACTTCCTGACGGCTATACAGGACTGGGCCACCCAGGCATCTGCGAGCACCCCACCGCCGGCTGCCGGTACGCCAGTTCTTAGCGCAATGGCAACCTTCGCAGATGCGTCCGCTGGCGGAGCCGCAAGAGCGGACGGTGCCGCGATTGCGCTGTTTACGTTCAGCGAAGGATCCGGTGACGTCACCATGGATAGCAGCGAAGTCGGTGAAGCCATCACCCTGAACATTACCGGAATGGAATGGATCGAGGGCGGCGGCCTGCGCAATGTCGCCGGCGGCAAAGCAGAAGCCAGCGTGGCCGACAGCGCCAAGCTGTTCGACATGATCTCTCCCATCGGTGAGTTTTCCGTCGAAGCCTGGGTTGTTCCCGAGCTGGAGGATCAGCCGGGACCGACGCGAATCGCCAGCTACTCGCTCGACACGGGTGGCGCCGGGCGCAACTTCGAGATGGACCAGGCCGGCATTTACTGGCGGTTCAGGCATCGCAGCGTCAATGAGCCCGATGCGGGAGGCGCGTTCGACACGATCGACGCTCCGATTCCGCTGGAGTTGCAGCACGTCGTCATGACCTTCGACCCGGTATCGGGTCGCAAGACCTACGTCGACGGCCAGCTGCGGCTGGAGGAAAACACCGCCGATACGATGACCTGGGTTGAAAATTCGATCTTCGTCATTGGCAACGCCGTCACCATGGATCGAACCTGGATGGGTGAGATCCGCCTGGTTGCCGTACACGCCAAGGCCTTGAGCGCCGCGGAGATTACGCAGAACTTCAACGCGGGCATCGGCAATGTCGTGACCATGGCGTTCGACGTATCGGGCGTTCTCGGCGAGCCGGGGACTATCGAAATGCAGGCAGCGCAGATTGATGCAAACGGATACATGTTTGCGCAACCGACGTTTGTCAGTGATGCAACAGCCGTTGCGGTCAAGAATATCCGCATCGCGGTCAACGGTGTGGTTCCGGTTGCACAGCAGCCATTCCGCCGCGTCGACATGATGGCCATGCAGAGCGGTGAAATGCTGTCGCCCCTGGGTGGCGTCGTCCCGGCCGAGCTGGGCATCGACAACGACCAGTTCCACCTGGAATTCGAGGTACTCGGTGACCAGTTCGGAATGGCCGAGACGGTAGCGCCCGCAGCGCCGCCGTTGCCGCCGGCCGACGAGGTGGAGCCGGATCTTGGATTGCGTACGTTCTCGCAAATCAACGACACGATGGCTGCCCTGACCGGTATCGATCCGAACACGGCTGCGGTGTTGGCGAGTTATACGGAGCTGGAAGGCTCTTTACCGTCCACGTCGAACCTGAACAGCTTCGCGTCGGCACAGCAGATTGCCATACAGCGGCTGGCCACGACCTACTGTGGCGAGGTGGCGACGATCACAGCGAACTGTGACGCGTTCTTCGGCGCCTGCGCCGTCGACGGCAACGACAAGGCTGCGGTTGCAGACACACTCTACGACCGGTTCATTGGCGCCAACCTCGCCAACCAGCCGGATCTCGTCGACGTGTCGGCGGAGATCGTGAGCCTGATTGACGACCTGGGCTGTGCCGGAGGCTGCACGGATGTGCAGGCACAGGATGTACTTCACGCAGCCTGCGCGGCGGTGCTTTCGAGCAGCGCTGTTACGGTTAAATGATATTCGACTTTCAAACGAGGATTTAGCAATGTCCAAGTACAGGGAACAGTTACGACGTGCGGAAGCCGAACATCGTCGTCTCGAACAAAAGATCGCAGAAGCGTGTCGCAAGAGCGGCCACGCGAGGCCGAAAACGCGCCGCGAGTTTCTCAACCAGGGCTTGATCGCCGGCGTCAGCACGGTATTTCTGCCGAGTCTTGCAACGTTGCTGTCACGCAATGCGCACGCACAGGATGCTGCCTGCGTAATCGACGGCGGCGGAGCAGGTCTTGGCGCCGGCAAGATTCCCTTCCTGGGAATCGACCAGGGTGGTGGCGCAAATATCGCAGGCTCCAACATCATGGTTGGCGGAGTCGGCGGACAGGAAGACTTCCTGGATGCGGCCGGCTATGCCAAGCTTGGTCTGCCTAATGCCATCATCCCGCAAACCGTTGGCGTGGATCGCTCCTTTGGTATCGCCATGCACCCCAACAGTGCATTGTTGAGGGGTATGCTCGACAAGACGAGTGCGGCGACGCGCGCCAACGTCAACGGCGTCATCATTCCGGCGCGATCGGAGAATGACACCGACGAGAATCCACACAACCCGATCTACGGCATCGCACGCGCGGGCGCCAGCGGTGAATTCGCTGCCACTATCGGCACGCGCAACTCCGATTCGGGCGGCCGATCCGTGGCCCCTGATTCAATGGTCGTGGACGCGCTGCGCCCGGTACGCGTCAGGGAAGCCAGCGATGCAGTAGGCCTTGGCGGCGGCGCCAACGAGGAAGGTTTTCCGAATGGGCGGGTCGCAGAGGCCAGCGCAATTCTCAGTGCACTAAAGCTTGGCAAGATTACCGAACAACAGGCAACGAAAGACCTGGTGCAGTGCGGATTCGACAAGACCACGGCGACCTTCAACACGGTAGTTACGCCGGACGATCTCAATCCCAATCTCGACACCAACCTGCAGGCGATTTTCCCGAACGGTGAGCTCGACGACGGCAACTTCGAGAAAGCCGCTGCGGCAATGAAGGTTGTCATCAACGGTTATGCCGGCGCGGGGACAATCGAGTACGGCGGCCGTGACTACCATCAGGATCCACGGCCCGAGACCGACGGCAAGGACTTCGTTGTCGGCCAGGTGATCGGTGCGGCACTCGAGTATGCGGCCTTGCAAACGCAACCGCTGATGCTTTACCTGTTCAGCGATGGCGCGGTCGCTGCCGACCGCAACCTGCAGGAAGACGACGGGAACGGCACAACGAAGTTCCGCTGGCGCTCGGACAACTCGCAAACCGCGGCCAGCGCGATCCTGGTATACAGCCCGAACGGCCAGCCGGTCTTGCGCGGCGATGCCACGGCCACGAACCAGCTCGGCAACTTCGACAACGAAGGAAACGTTGTGACGTCGTCGAGTCCGTTTGCGAACAGTGTTACGGCGCTCGCCGAGATGGTCGTACTCAACTACATGGGCTTGCACGGCGAGCAGGCGAATTTCGGTACGGTCCTGAATAACCCGGGAATCGGTACCGGTGCCGCCGTCGATCCGTTTATTGCATTTGATCCGATCGTATAATAGTGGCCATCAACGCGGGCGATTCGATGATGCGGGCAAGCAACCGCGCCAGCAAGGCGCGGGGCGCCCGCGCGAACGCCACGCTGCCGGCAGGGTTCGCGGCACTCTCAAAGCTGCTTGCCTGCCCTGTTTGTGGCAATGAGGAAATCATGGTTGACGTCGCATCGCGTGCGCTGCACTGCGTCAGCTGCGATGTCAGGTTTCCATGGATCCGTTGCGGCAGCACGCATATACCCTGGATGTTTCCCGACCCGGAGCTGACGAGGCTGGAATGGAAAGCACGCTACAACGGCTTTCTGCAATCGAACTCGGCCGAACAGGCGAGATTGAAAAAAGGGCTCGGTGAAAGCCGCAACAGTATCGCAGGCCGCCGACGGATCAACCGCGTTCTCAAGGGCCGCAAGAAACATCGCGAACAGGTAACACGCCTGATCGCACCGCTGGAACTTCGTGACCTCGACTGGCCGGCCGATTCGGCCGACTTGCTGCATCGCAAACTGCCGCGCAATCAGGGTTTATCGAGCTACACGTCAAACATCTTTCGCGACTGGGCGTGGGACAATGGCGAGAACGAAGCCTTACTTATTGCGCTCGAACGTGTGCTGAAAGCCGATACGAGACAAAACATCGGAAAAACACTGACACTCGGAGCCGGCGCATGCCGGCTCCCTTACGATGTGCACCGCAAGTACCGACCGGAACTTAGCGTCGCGGCGGATATCAACCCCTTGCTACTGCAGGTTGCCAGTGCCGTGATCTCGGGTGAGACGATAACCCTGCACGAATTCCCGATTGCCCCGTTGAACGAGGCATCGTTCGCGGTTGAACAGAAATGTCGCGCCCCGGCCAGCGACGGATCGCTCGATGGCGAAAATTTCCTGTACCTTCTCGCGGACGCAACCAGCCCGCCGATTGCAAAACACTCATTCGATACCGTAATCACACCGTGGCTGATCGATATTCTCCCGCAGGATCTTCGCGCATTCATGCCGCGAATCAATCATCTGCTCCCCGAAGGCGGCGTCTGGTTGAACACGGGTACCCTCGCCTTTTTCCACAAGGAGGTCTCGTGGTGTTATAGCGAGGAGGAAGTCCTCGGCATGGTCGAAGAAAACGGCTTCGAAATTCTGTCGGTCGAACGACAGCCTGTGCCCTACCTGCAGTCGCCGCACAGCGCGCATGGCCGGGTGGAAAACGTGCTGAGTTTTTGCGCCCGCAAGTACGACGAAGCCACCATTCCGCAGAGCTACCATTACCTGCCTGACTGGATCGTCGATACGTCGCAGGCAGTGCCCAACTCCGCCGACATCGTCGTGAGTTCGTCCAGCCACCTGCTGTCCGCGCAGGTACTCGCGACGATCGACGGAAAGCGCTCGATCAACCAGATCTCGCGCGCCGTGGCCAGCCAGTACGGGCTGGGCACGCCGGAAACGATCCAGGCCGTGAAACGCGTCCTGGTCGATGCCTGGGAAGAAAACTGCTTCGAGGAACCCGACCCCGATATCTAGGGTTGGTGAAACGTATCAAGGCCGCAATCTGCCGCTGACCCTCTAGTTTGCCGCTTCAACGGGCATGCCGCTGCTGCGTCTGCCCTCCGAGTTGGCAATCCATTCGACGATTCCCTTCTCGACGACCGGGTAGAACGGGTTGTAGCGCATGCGCAGTTGCCAGTCACCCGGTAAGCGCACGAGGCCACGCTCGCCTTTCATCGCCAATTCGCCAAGATAGACACGTGTTTCTCGTTCCGGGCGCACGCCGCCGTACAACGGGTCGTCCGGCGGGAACGGCAACGCCACGTGCGACAGCGACATGACACCGAAAGGCCACGCCATGTCCAGCTCCTCGGTTTCGGTCGCCGCGGCGGCGAAAGGCTGCTTGTGTCGTGCGACGACGCGGGTGGACTCGGGGCTCTCGTTCACGACAAAGGTCACTGCGAACGGGAGCTGGTCGTCGGACATCAGCCGATAGGTCAACGGACCCGGGTCGTCAATCAACAGGGTCGACTTGGCGGTAGTTCGGTTGATGTCGAACAGCACCAGTCGGTGTCGATTGCGGTCGAGCCGCGACAGCAGGTTGTCGACAACCGCTTCGGTCGTCACCGTCGAGTCGACCGTCGACTTGAAGACAATAATCGGCGGCATGTCGACGGGCCCGTCCGCGGCTCGCTCTTCGAGTCGACCATCGATCGAGCGCGTCAGCGTGTGCACGACGTGGCCCGCGTTAGTGGCAAACGAATTGTACTTGTACGGATCGAACTCGGGCTCGACCGAAAGCCAGGACATTCTGCCCAGGCCTGGCACCACGCTGATCCTGTCCTGGAATCGGGCCAGCCTGGCGGCACCATGAATCCGGATCGCGGGTGATATCAGGATCAGGCTCGTTGGTACGGGCGACACGATACCGGCCGTCGCATCGAGCGTGTAATCGAGCGCGAGCGTACCGCCGGTGGAGTAGCCGATAATATGGATCGGCAGATCGCCCGCGAATCCGGACAAGTGACGCATGCCGAGCCTCACCGCGGCAATCATGTCCTCTGCATTGACAAACCGGAGACCCGATGGCGCCGTACCATGCCCCGGCATGCGCAGCGCCAACACGTGGTATCCCTGGTCGTGCAATGTTCTGGCGATCGTGCGCAGGCTGTACGGCGAGTCAGACATGCCGTGCAGCAGCAAGACAGCCCCCAGCGGGTCGCTTTGCGTCATCTCGAAGCTGCGATTCCAGTTCGGATTGTCCACTCGGGGGTCGGCTGCACTGCCGCGACTGTAACGGACGAGTGCATACTGCGGACCGGTATCGACGAGGTTGTAGACCTTGGTCTCGAGTTCCTCGAAAAGCCGCTCTTCCAGCGCCTGGTAGTCCGCCAGCGTGACCACGGTTTCCGCCTTGTCGACGGTGAACTCCTCGACGAGTTTCTTGCTGTGCCACGGTTCGAGCGGCGTGCTGGCGCAGCCCGCCAGCATGAGGAGCAACAAGGCAACCGCCGGGGTCGCCCGATAGAAAGTATGGTTTGCGCCGGTAGTGTTTCGCACGCGCGGCCCCCGCTTGCCGAATCGACGTTTGAGCTTTGTCATTATTGTTGTTGAACGTCGCGAGCCTGCAAGTCTAACTGCTGTGCCAGATGCTGCAACAATGCTGGTTGCCCCTGCGGACCTCAATTGTATACAGTATTCAATATTGATATGCTCGGCCCATGACTGCAATCGGTGAACGCCGCAGCAATATCAGCGGGGATCTGCATGACATCGTCCGGCAACGGATCGTGGATGGGGTGTTGCCGCCCGGCACGCGCGTGAACGAGGTGCACCTGGCGGCAGATCTCGGGATCAGCCGCACCCCGCTGCGTGAAGCGCTGTCGCAGCTGACCGCCGAAGGGTTTCTCGACAACAAGCCGCGGCGCGGGTTTTTCACCCGACCCCTGAGCGTTCGGGAAGTGGCACAACTGTATCCGTTGCGCGCATTTCTCGACCCGCAGGCGCTGCGCATGGCGGGTCTCCCGACGACAGAACGCATCGCAAAACTCCGGCGTTTGAACGAGCAGATTGCCGCGGCGTCCCGCAAGACCGCGCGCGCCATTGACCTCGATGACCGCTGGCATCGCTTGTTGCTGGCCGATTGCGAGAACGAGATTCTCCTTGGCTTCATCGACCAGATCATCTGGAAGACACGGCGCTACGAATTTGCCTATCTCAAACAGGCGAAACACGTCGACGTCGCGACAGCGGAGCACGACGCCATTCTCGCCGCGCTGGAGAATCGGCAGATGGAGTTGGCCTGCGAGCGCCTGGCGCAGAACATGACCAGCGCAAGAGAGCCTCTGATCGCCTGGCTGAAAAAAAGGGAGAATCAACAATGACCCAGCGGTTTTGGCAATGTATTGCTGCAGTGGCGGCGCTTGCTTTGCTCCTGTCGGCATCTGTCGCAACGCGCGCGGATGAACTTTCGGGATGGTCACGATCCGACGAGGCGTTCGACGAACATCGAATAAAACAACTCGATGACGCTATCGGGCGCGATGAGTTTAAACAGATCAACAGTATTGTCGTCGTCAAGAACGGCGAACTGCTCATCGAGCGCTACTACAACGGCGCGACGCGCGACAGTACGCACAATCCCCGCTCCGTCGGCAAGACCTTTGCCGCCACCGTGCTCGGTATCGCCATCGAGCAAGGCTACATCGAGGGTGTCGATCAGACGCTCGGCGACTTTTACGATCTGGACGACCACGCAAATTCTTCCGCAAGCAAAGCGAGCGTCACCCTCGAACAGCTGATCAGCATGACCTCGGGCTTCGAGGGCTTCGATTTCGATCCGGATTCGCCGGGCAACGAAGAATTGATGTATCCGCAGGACAACTGGGTCGAGTGGACATTGAACCTGCCGATGGCCGGCGGCCGGCGCCCGGGCGACGAATGGCGCTACTTCACCGCGGGGGTCGTCGTGCTCGGCGATATCCTGAACCGCGCCGTACCCGGCGGTCTCGAGGCCTATGCGCACGAGGTGCTGTTCGCCAGGCTGGGAATCAGCAACTACGAATGGCAGCACACGCCCCAACGGGTGGCGAATACGGCGGGTGGCATTCAACTGACACCGCTCGATTTTGCAAAATTCGGCGAGCTCCATCGTCTGCGCGGGGAGTGGAATGGTGAGCGGGTTGTGCCGGCCCGCTGGGTCGAGCAATCGCTGCAGCCAGCGATAGCAACGACCGAGGCCGGAAATCGCTATGGCTACCTCTGGTGGCATCGAACCTACGCCGTCGGCGACCAGCAATGGCCGGTCGCCTATTGCAGCGGCAACGGCGGCAACAAGATATTCGTTTTCGACGAGCAGCCACTGGTCGTCGTCGTCACCGCCAGTGCCTACGGCCAGCGATACGCACACAGGCAGGTGGACCGGATGATGACCGAATACATCCTGCCGGCTGTCTCGACGCATTAATCCGCACTATTCGGTTTCGATACAAGATTGCCGGCGCGTCGCCCCGCGCAACGGGACGAACGGGTGCGATGCTGCGGCAAGCCGGTCTTTCCCGGCGCCGACAGGTGCGCAAGACACGATAAGATGCTTCTTTTGCTGCCGGGATTTCCGACAATGACGTCTTTCAAGGTCAATGGCGACGAGGTCGAGTTTGCAGGCGACGAGTCGACGCCGCTGCTGTGGGTGTTGCGCGATCATGTGCAGCTGACCGGAACCAAGTTCGGCTGCGGCGTCGGCCAGTGCGGGGCCTGCACCGTCCACGTCGATGGCAGCGCGAGCCGCTCCTGCATTACGCCCGTGGCCGCTGTCGCGAACAAATCGGTGACCACGATTGAAGGCTTGGCGAGCAGCGATGACGAGCTTCACCCCGTGCAGAAAGCCTGGCTCGAACTCGATGTGCCGCAGTGCGGCTACTGCCAGGCGGGTCAGATCATGGCGACCGTCGATTTTCTTCGCAGCAACCCGAACCCGAGCGACGCCGACATTGACAGCGGCATCACCAACATCTGCCGCTGCGGCACGTATGCACGGATTCGCCGGGCGATCCATCGTGCCGCCGAGTTGTCCGGCAAAGGAGACTGATCATGCTGAGCAAGGATAATCGCTCTTTCGATGCGGACCGCCGTCGCTTCCTCATTTCCGGCGCCACCGTTGCCGGCAGCCTCGTGCTGGGAATGCCAGCGGTGTCGCTGGCGAACGTCGCCAACGGTGTACAGCAAATCGGCTTCTTCGTGGAGATCGGTCCGGACGGAAATGTCGTGATCGGCAGCAACCAGCCCGAGATCGGCCAGGGCGTGCGGACCGCGCTGCCCATGCTGGTTGCCGAGGAGCTGGACGTCGCCTGGTCGCAGGTAAGTGTGCGCCAGATGCCTCTCGGCATTGTCAAGACTGCGGAAGGCTTTACCTGGAAGTACGGCGGCCAGGGCGTGGGCGGCAGTACCGGGCTGACGGGCAACTGGGACTACATGCGCCAGGTAGGCGCGACTGCAAGACTCCAGCTGATGCGGGCCGCGGCCGATCGGCTGGGCGTCCCGGTGTCCCATTGCCGCACACGACCCGGCTATGTCTTGTGCGATGCCGAGGCGGCAGAAATTCCCTACAGCGAGCTGGTCGCGGATGCGGCCCGGCTGGAACTGCCGGACGAGCCCCCTCCCCTCAAGGACATGCGCGACTATCGCATCGTCGGCAAGCCGCAAAACGCCATCGACGCAATCGACATCGTTACCGGAAAAGCAAAGTACGGGATCGACACGCATGAGCCGGACATGCGATACGCCGTCATCGCGCGGTCGCCGTGGCTCAACGGTCGCGTGAAGTCGTTCGACGCTGCGCGGGCGCTTGCCGTCGACGGAGTGCTCGATGTTTTCGAAATAAAGGGTCCGGATCCCGGAGCACCGTACCTGGTCCTGGCGCACGGCGTGGCCGTGGTCGCCACATCGACCTGGTCGGCCATCAAGGGTCGGGACGCGCTGGACATCGATTGGGAACCGGGACCGAACGCGAAAGACAGCAGCAAGCGCTTCTGGCAACAAAACCGTGCAATGCTGAAGAAGCGCGGCCAGGTTGTACTCGACGACGGCGATTTCGATGCCGCGTTGGCCGCTGCCGAGACCACGGTCACCCGACAGTACCAGGTACCGTTCGTGTCCCACGCGCCGCTCGAGCCGCAAAATTGCTACGTATTTGTCGAAGACGACCGCTGCCACGTTATCGCACCGACGCAGATGCCGAGCGGTGCGTCCAGGTCCGCGGCTGCCGTCACGGGTTTACCGCGAGAGAACATTCACGTCGACATCAGCCGCGTCGGCGGCGGATTCGGGCGGCGCCTCACCAACGACTACGTCGCCGAGGCAGCAATGATTTCCATGAAAACCGGCTGGCCGATCAAGCTCCAGTGGACGCGCGAGGACGATCTGCAACACGACTTCTACCGGCCGGCCGGTTTGCACGAGATGACCGCGGGACTGGACTCCGACGGAAAGGTAACCGCGTGGACGCAGCGGCTCGCCAGCGCCAGCAAATACTATCGCCGTCCCAACATGCCCGATGAAAACCTGTGGCAGGCGGAGCTCTACAGCGACGATTTTCCGCGCCGCATCGTCGACAACATGCGGCTCGAGTACTTCCACAACGCTATCGGCCTGCCGCGCGGCTCCTGGCGCGCGCCGGCGCATACGGCTAATGCTTTCGTGGTGCAGAGCTTCCTGGATGAGGTGGCGATTGAAACCGAGCAGGATCCGTTGCGGTTTCGCCTTGACTTGTTCGGTGACGAGCGCGAATTGCCTTACGAAAACCACGGGGGCCCGCAGTTCAATCCAGGGCGTCTTTCACGGTTACTGAAATTCGTCGCCGAACGCATCGGTTACGGCAGGCAGCTTCCGGAGCGACGCGGCATCGGCCTGGCCGCGCATTTCACTTTCGGCGGGTACGGCGCGCATGCCATCGAGGTGACAGTGGCGCCGGACGGGGAACTGACGATCGAGCGCATCGTGGCGGCAATCGATACCGGGTTTGCCGTGAACCCGCGCGCGGTCGAGGCGCAGCTTCAGGGCGGCACGATCGACGGCATCAGCACCGCGCTCGGCCTCGAGATAACGGTAAAAGATGGCCAGGTCCAGCAGACCAACTTCCACGATTACCCGCTGGCGCGCATTTCCCGGTTTCCCGCACGTTTCGAAGCGCACGTGTTGCCCTATGACCAGACACCGACCGGCGCGGGCGAGATGGGCATTCCGTCAGCCGCGCCTGCGCTGACCAACGCGATCTTTGCGGCGAGCGGTATACGTATCCGTCGCCTGCCGGTCGCCGACCAACTGCGGCAAGCGCTCACGTAGCCGCGTATTCAGGGTTGCTTCAGGGCATCAGCGGAGACGCCGGTTTTCGTGTTACAGCGGTCGTCTGCGGCCGCTTGAAATATTTCGGTCATCTTTCAATCCATTGAAATATCATGAGCTTCGGCCGTGGAATTCATGTCGGATGGCGGTTGCCGCAGCAAATTCGGCCCGAACCCGAAAAATTTCCAGACCGGGCTGAAACAAATTCTTAATCATGCGGTAACCCGCCGTACACACAGCACGACTACTTTTTGCACCAGACATTATGACTTCGGTGCCCTGTCCGGATTTGCTTCGGCCATCCGGCAGGCTGGAACCGAGGAACGTTTTTTTGTTCTGGAGGCAAATTCAATGGATCGCAAAGTATCTCTGATCGCCGCGCTCGCCGGCACTTTTCTGGCGGCTTGTGGCAGCGGAGACATCAACATCGACCCGCAGACCAACGTCGTTGACAGCAATAACACGGTCAACAATGGTGGCGGCAGTAGCGCCGATGATGCCTGCGCATCATACGTGGCCAACGGCCAGACGGTGCAAGGCGCCGCGGACGGCAACGGCAACTGCACCTACGGTGCGTCTTTCGTCGGCCCGAAAAACAACCTGACGGTCGACCTGCTGCTGCCGAAGCTGGATAACGGTGGCGCGCACATCTTCACGTCCAGCCTGTTCGTTGGCGAAACCTATCGTACGAACGCCGATCTTCAGGCAGCCGGAATCAGCGAGGGTGGCGATGGCCCGACTCTCACGATCGAAGCTGGCACTACGCTTGCCTTTCAAACCAACAAAGACTTCATGATCATCAACCGGGGATCACAGATTCTCGCGAATGGCACGTCAGACGAACCCATCACTATCACCTCAGTTTCCGATCTCAATGGTACGGTTGGTCCGGAAGACGTACAGCAATGGGGCGGTATCGTCATCAATGGCTTCGGCGTCAGTAACAAGTGCTCCTACGTCGGAACGCGCGGCGACGCCGGCTTCTCGCTGGACCCGGCGAACCCCGAGTGTCACATCGAAGCAGAAGGCTCAGCCGGCGATGACGAATCACAATATGGCGGAGACAATGACGACGACGACTCGGGAATCCTCCGCTACGTCGTCGTCAAGCATACGGGTGCCGAGGTCGGCAATGGCGATGAGCTCAACGGCATTTCATTCGGCGGCGTCGGCCGCGGTACGGTGGTCGAGAACCTGCAGGTCTATTCCACGTTCGACGACGGCGTCGAGTTCTTTGGTGGATCTGTCGACGTAACGAACCTGGTGGCCGTATACGCCCGTGACGACTCCATCGATATTGACGAGGGCTATGACGGCGCTATTACCAACGCGCTCGTTATCCAGAACGAGACCGACGGCAACCACTGCATCGAAGCGGACGGCCTTGGATCGTACTCCTCGCTGGACCAGGCAACCAAGGACGACTTTATCGCACGCGGCCTCAACAGCCGCCCCACGATAAGCAATCTCACTTGCATCGTATCGGCCAACATCAATGGCACACATGATCCGGGCGCAGGCTGGCGATTCCGTGAGGGTATCTGGCCAACCGTCAACGATTCGCTGGTCATTGCATCCTTCGGCCCGAATGACACGACGGATGCCGATGACAATTACTGCCTGAGAATCGACAACGCCGAAACGCAAGCTGCGGCTGAAGCGGGCGACCTGCAGCTCAACTCCGTGATCTTTTCCTGCGCAGAAGCCGAGAAAGGAAACGCGTTTCCGGGTGGTGATACCGAAAGATCGTTCGCGGAGGGCGCGGGCAATCAGTTCGCAACCGTCGCAGACGGCAGCTGCGTAAACCCGACGCCGGCTACCGACGCGGACCTGCAACTGCTGGACGGCGTACAGCCGGTATTTTCCATCGCTCACGCAAGCTCGTTCGTCGATGGCGCGGCACCGCTTGCCTCGACTACCCCGACAGCCGGCACGTACCTCGGCGCACTGGAGTCAGGCGGCAGCGACTGGACATCGCCGTGGGCCTTTGGCATCAGCGCGGACAATACCGGCCAGCCACTCTGGATCGAGAGTGTCCCGGCAAATTGCCCGTAGTCCGAATGAATACAGCGCCACCCCTGCACGCGGGGGTGGCGCTTTAACCGTTACCAGACGCGCCAATTTTGCTGCGCAGGATTATCGAAGAAGACAGGGAACGACATGACCTACAAAAACCCGTTCAGCCCGCTACCCGTCGCGCTTGCCGTAAGTATTGCAATCGCGAGCTCCCAGGGCACCGCCCGGGCCCAGGCAAGTGCGGAGCAGCCAGATGCATCTGCGCAAAATTCGCCATCCAGCATCACGTCGGTTGCCGACGTCGACGACGCAATCGACGAAGTGGTCGTTACCGGGCGCTTCATGAGCTCGAGTCAAAAACTGGTCAACGAACGTTTGGGCGACGCATTTGCCGCGGACATGCTCGGCGCAGACTCCATCAGTCGGCTCGGTGACTCTACGGTTGCCGCTGCCCTGCGGCGCGTGCCCGGTCTGACGCTTGTGCAGGACAAATATGTGTATATCCGGGGTCTTGGCGAACGCTATTCGCAAAGCACTCTGAACGGCGCTCAGATCCCATCGCCTGATCTGACCCGCAACGTCATTCCGCTGGACGTGTTCCCGACGTCGGTTGTCGAATCGTTGCGTGTACAAAAGGCCTGGTCGCCCGCGGTGCCAGCGAATTTCGGCGGCGGTGCCGTTGCGATCCGGACCAAGAGTATTCCGGACGCGTTCACGTTGAGTTTCGATATAGGCCTAGGCGGAAACTCGGCCAACCCCAGTAAAGTTTCCAGTTACCGGGGTGGCAGCGACGACAAATTCGGTACAGACGACGGAACGCGAGCCCTTTCGCCGACCATCCTGGACGGGATCGCGACCTACCAGGGCAACCCGAGCGTACAAAATATTTTCAGCTTATTGTCGAGTGCGGATACGTCCGCAACGCTGTTCGATGCGGAAACGGAGAACCGGGCCCTGGCGACATCACTGAACAGGGACATCGGCCTTAAACAGGAAAGCGTCAACCCGGATTACCAGCTTCGCGCCAACGTCGGCAATCGGTTTACACTGAACGACGACTGGGAACTCGGCTTCAACTTCGGCGGTTCCTACCAGACGGACTGGCGCTACCGCGAGACCTTCACGGCTGACTTCGGCGTCCCCGACGAGCAGAACGGCATTCGCAAGGAGTCGACCAGGAACATCAATATCGCCGGCAATCTCAATTTCGGTGTCAGCTTCACGCCCGATCATGAAATCTCAACGACCACGCTCGCGCTGCGCAACACGGACGACGAAACGGAAGTATTCGACTTCTTTAATGAAAACCGCCCGCGCTCGGGCGGCATAGGTTTCCGCGATTACCGGCTGCAGTTCGAGGAACGCAACATGCTGGTGAACCAGGTACGCGGTACGCATTACTTCGGCGAAGATACACGCCGCAAATTCAAAATCCTTGACGGCCTGCTCGGCTGGTTGCCAGAGCAAACGCGCGTGACATGGTTTTTCTCGGACTCCGAGGCAGACACCGAGATTCCGAACCAGGCCGAGATTGCCTCTGAGACGACCATCGACAGGGACACCGGCAGCGTGCTGAGCGAGAACGTCCGCCTCGGTTCTTCTTCCGGCGACTTCCGTTTCACAGAGCTTGACGACGAGGTCCAGAACTATGGCTGGAGCGGAATGCTTCCGCTCGAATTCGACGGTAACTACGTGGAATTTAGCGGTGGCTACGATCATGCGCGTAAAGCGCGGACGTATCGTCAGTCGCAGTTCAGTCTCGGATATCTGGAGGTTAGCGATATAGCGGTGTTGCAGGGCCCACTCGACGAGGTGTTCTCCGACGAAAACCTTCTTGCGTCGATACAGGATCCGGACCCGGCGAACCCCGTCCCGGGATCGATGGTCTATAGCAACAATGCCGTTTTCGACAGGCAAGGGGCAAACACGAACAGCTACATCGCCGCCACGATGACCGATGCGATCTGGGGCCAGCTGGACTGGACCTTCGACGACACCTGGCGAATCGCGGCAGGCGGCCGTTGGGAGGACTACCGGCAGGCCGCCGTCGACTGGAATCCGTTCGGATTTTCACCGGCAAATCCGCAGGTAACGACCGACGAGGAGACCTTGCAAAACGGCGTATTCTCGGAAGACAAATTCTACCCGTCCGTTGGCCTGACCTACATGGGTGACCTGTGGGCCGATACGTTCCAGGTCCGACTCGGTTACAGCGAAACGACGGTACGGCCGGACCTTCGCGAAATCACCGATGCAAGTTATATCGATCCGATCACCGGTGACCTCGTGCGTGGCAACACCGGCGTCGTCCCGTCCGATGTCTCGAACGTCGACCTGCGAACAGAATGGTTTTTCACCAACGGTAACAATTTCACCGTTACCGCGTTCTACAAGGAAATCGACAACCCCATTGAGTTCTTCGAGATTCCAGCAAGTGACACTACGATCGCACGCGAGATCGTTAATGCCGATTCCGCGGAAATTTACGGAGTCGAGATCGAAGGCCTTGTCGGTCTGGGCTTTTTTCCCGGCTATTTTGACACGATGTTCGTGCAGGGCAACGTGACGCTGCAGGATTCGGAGCTTGTCGCGGGACCGAATGCGAACTCTCCAACGAATCCCGAGCGACCGCTCACCGGCGCATCCGATTACGTCGCCAACGTGATGCTCGGTTTCGATGCACCGAACGCCAGGCACACAGCGTCATTGATCTACAACGTCTTCGGCGAGCGGCTGTTTGTCGCAGGACGAAATGGCGCTCCTGACGGTTACGAACAGCCGTTCCATTCGCTGGATCTGACGTATTTCTGGTATCCGACCGATACGATTACGTTCAAGGTCAAGGCACAAAACCTGCTGGGCGAAACGATCGAAATCCAGCGCCAGGGCGTAACGACCTTCAGGGAAGATCCCGGCACCACGGTTTCGGTCAGCTTCTCCTGGGCACTTTAGAAATCGTCGCCGCGAAAACGAAAAAGCCCCTCCGTCGAGGGGCTTTTCAAAACGCGGTGAGCGCGAACTAATCCGGAATAGTCTCCAGGGTGAGCAGCTCGTCCAGACCACGTCGCAACTGGTTGGCCCAGCGATTGGCCAGCCGGCGCACCTCGGCCCAGGTCGATACGGAATTCGCCTGGATTAACTGCTGCCCTTGCCTTTCCGCCGCACGCCGGTCAACCGCGCGCACGTAAATCTGCTTCGTTTGCGCATCCCGGATTTCGATCACGAGCGTTGCTTCGCCGACGCGGTCGAGAAATATTCGGCCGCGACCAATTGGCTCCGGCGGCACGTTTGACACGACGTCCATCAACGCTCCGCGCACGAGCAACACGCCGGGACCGGGTTCGTCGACCAGTTCGAAACGATCGCTTCCGGACAGCGCAATGCGGAATGCTTCGCCAACGGTCTTGCGCAGTCGCTCCTGGTCTTCTTCAGAGATCCGGAATTCCGAGTCGGACGACCGACGCGTGCGACTGCTGACAGACCCGCTCACCGGCGCATTCCCGACATCGCGAAATTCGAGGCCCGCGCTTTGCAGCATGACCTTGTCGTAGCCATCGAGGTCGGCGCCTGACCTCACCCACACCGCGTTGAAGGCGGTATTGTCGACGCGTGTCAGGCCGTCGAACGTAACTTCCGCCTCCGGTCCACGCTGGACGGTTGGCGTGGACGTACATGCAGCCAGCGCCAGCACCGTCGCGGCCAGCCATGAAAAGCGTCGCGGTAACATTATATTTGCTCCCAATTTGGTGATTGAGTTGGTATTTTTGTCTCTGTGCAGCAGAAGCGGCCTGCCCGGCCACCTGCTTCAGGAGGATACCGCGATTAAACACGGTCTTGTACCTCGATTCGGAAAAACGCAGGGTCTTCGCGCGTATGTCTGAGGACGAAATCGCGCGGCGATTCGAGCGCGACGGCTTCGTGTTTCCGATCGACGTCATGAGTCGCGACACCGCGCTGACCTGCAGGCATCAGCTCGAATCGCTGGAAAGCGTCGCCAGCGATGTGAAGCTGGGAAACAACAATCAGCTCAACTACCCGCATGTGATTTTTCGTTTCGCATCGGAGATCGTTCGTAACTCACGGATACTCGATGCAGTCGAAGCGATTCTTGGCCCGGATATCCTGTGCTGGGGATCGACCTTTTTCATCAAGGAGCCGCACAGCGAAAGTTACGTGAGCTGGCACCAGGACTTGCGCTACTGGGGCCTTGATTCTGCTGACGAAGTCAGTGCCTGGCTCGCGCTAAGCAACGTGAATGAGTCGAACGGCTGTATGCGTTTCATTCCGGCCAGCCATCATGGCGACCTGCTTCCCCACAGAGACAGTTACGACAAGGACAATGCGTTGACGCGCGGCCAGGAGGCCGACACCGCCATCGACGACCGCAAGGCCGTGTCCGTTCCCCTTCGCCCGGGCCAGATGTCGTTACATCACGGCAAACTGTTGCATTGTTCCGGGCCCAATCGATCTGACGAACGCCGCATTGGGCTCGCGATCAACTACATCGCGCCGCAGGTACGCCAGGTCGTTGCCAGCGAGGATTTTGCGGTGCTCGTTCGCGGCGAGGATCGCCACGGAAATTTTCAGCTCGTACCGACACCGCGGGAGGACCTGTCCGCGGATGCCCTGGACTGGCATCGGCGCATTCTGGGCGCCCAGAACGAGGCGATGTATGAC